>JAFGMM010000197.1 GCA_016927535.1 Anaerolineae bacterium | reverse complement strand
AGCACGAGTCTGACTCCCCTCGCCCCTTGAGGGAGAGGGGTCGGGGGAGAGGGGGGAAAAAAGCGCTTAAGTTGATGCATATGGGGCAGGTTTCAAACCTGCCCCTGGAGTTTGACCCCTTTATGCAAGCGCCAGCTTCACCGTGACGATCTTCTTAGGCGGCAGGTCAACCTTGACTGTACCGTCGCTGCCGACCGGTACACTTCCCAGCGTCGTTTCGGCCAGGTTGCACAGGTACGCCGCTTTAGGCGCGTCCGGCAGCGTGATCGCCGCCGCCGTCGCCGCGTCCGAGGGGTTGTACAGGCGCACGATCAGCGCATCTTCATCCCCGGCTTCGGCGCGCTTGACCGCGCTGAGGACTGCGTTCTTGCCCGCCACGCGCAGCCACGATGCGCGCGCCGGCCGGCCGCCGCCGTGCGGCGTCACGGTCAGAGGGCGCGGCGGCGCAAGGTATTCGGCGGCGTCGCGCCATACTTCGTCTTGGTGCCAGGCGAGCGCGTGCGGGCGCAGCGCCAGCCGGTACGTGAAGGTCTTGCCGAGCAACTGCGCCTCCGGCGTGGGATAGACCGGCCCGGCCCCGGCGATGATCGTCACCGGGTCACGCCCTGCGCCCAGGTAGCCCACCGCGCGCAGCAGAGTCAGCGCGACCTCGCGGCGCGGCGTGTCTTTCACGCCGAATTCATACACGCCCTGGTTTATCACGCACAGCCCGCGCCCGTTGTCGTTTGCGAAGTCCATCCAGCCGTGCTGCGGGAAGGTGGCCGGCGGGTCTTCTACCCACCACGCGCCCGGCGGGACCGGCTCCGGCGTGATGGGGCGCGTCATGACGTCGAACTGCATCGCGCTGTGCGCCACGCCCACGCCTTCGAGGTCGGTCGGGAAGAGCATCCGCAGCCGGTGGTCTTTGGCTTGGTTCGCCAGCGTCACTTCGATCTCCAACCGGCGGCTGCCGGCGCGCAGCGATAGCTCGACCGCGAGCGGGCAGATGGCCTTTTCCTCAAGGCGATGCTTGCGGGCGGCGTCGAGGCCGGCCGGGAGCGCCAGGTCGTATTCGATGCGGATGCGCTGCACGCCGACGCCGGTCCCTACCCTGGCGATGCGCGGCGCCGCGCCGAGCGTGGTGTACACGCGGTCAAAGAGCGGCGGCGAATAGGTGTAGCCGTCGCCGCAGTCGCCGCCGTCCTCGAAGTAACCCAATCCCGCGAAGACCTGCCCGGTCGCCAGATCGGTCAGGTCGAAAGCGCCGTTGGGATTGACGCGCACCGCCAGGTGTTCGTTGCGCAGTTCGTCGTCGGGCAGCCCGGCATAGGGCGAAGGCCAGCGGTTGGGCAGGGCGTCGGGCTTGACGGCGTAGGTCGCGTAGCCGTAGGCCGGCACCTGCGCGCGGAAGCTGACCCGGACCCGGTGCGCATACTGCCCGCCGGTCGGCCCGTCGGCGAGCGCGGGCGTGAGCGGGACATCGGGCGTGATGTTCTCGACCTGAACCGGCAGTTCTTCGCCGCCTAACGCGCGGACATGCAGCCCCCGGAAGAACACCTCCGGCAGGTCCGGCGGGTTATCGCCCCAGACCTGCCGGGTGCGCTGCGCCCAGACCTCCTCGTAAGTCGAGTCGGGGGTGAGCGGCGCAGGTGACTTGACGGCGTTCGCGGCCTGCCGCTGTAGCCAGGTCTTGGGCAGGTCGATATCCACGGTCACCACCTCGTCGCGGTCCCACGCCGTGCCGTTGAACAGCACCAGCGCCGCCTCGTCTGCGCGCGCCGCGCCCAGGTCGAGCGTGCGGGCCAGCATACGGAAGCGCTCCTCGGTCAGGTAGTCGGCGATCTCGGTCGCCCACTCGAAGCGCGTCGCCATCTGCCGGTGCACCGCGTCAATCGAGCAGCCGCCGATAGAGTCGTGCGGGTGGTTCTTCAGCAGCCAGCGCCACCCGGTCCACAAGTGCCCGTGCGGGTAGTCGGCGACGCCCTGCGCCCACGCCAGCGCGCTCCACGGCTCGGCCCACTGCTCCAGCGCGAGGACGGCGCGCGCGTTGTCAAGCTTGTTGTCGATGCGCGATGAGAGCACATTGTACAACACGTAGTTGAAGCCGCCCGGCACGCGCGGCACCTCGCGCAGCTCGCCGTGTACGGTCTCGAGTTCGACGCCGGCAAGCTGCGCTTTTAGCGCGGCCCAGAAATCCTCCAGCGACGCCAAGACAAACTCGGCGTCACCGGTTCTCTCGTTGGCGCGGCGCAGGATGGCGGGTAGGTCGGCGCGCGGCTCCAGGTGATCGACGCCTTGCATCGCAATGATGACGTTGGTCGTCGCGCGCTGGGTCTTGTAGCGGAACAGGGCGCGCAGGTCATCGGCGGCGGCGTCGATGTCGGGTGGGAGCGCGCCGGCGCTGGAGTAGCCGGCGATGTTCGACATGTGGTGCAGCGCCACGCGCGAGCCGTCCGGCGCTTCCCACCAGAGCTCGCTTTTGTGCTCGCCGACATCCATACCCCGGAAGTTCATCGTGCAGTCCAGGTCGAAGCCGCGCAAAATCTGCGGAAGCTGCGCGATGTGCCCGAAGGTGTCCGGGATGTAGCCGACCTGCATGCAGTGTCCGAACTCGCCGGCGGTGCGCGTGCCCAGCAGCAGGTTACGGACCATGCTCTCGCCGCTTTCGAGGAACTCGTCCGGCAAGATGTACCACGGCCCGACAAGCAGCCGCCGGTTCGATACCAGGCGCGCCAGCCGCGCGCGCTGTTCGGGATGGACTTCGAGATAGTCTTCGAGGACAATGGTTTGCCCATCGAGGTTGAAGGTTGTGTATTCGGGGTCGCGGTCCAGCAGGTCGAGCAGGGTGTTCATCAGGCGCACCAGGCGGGTGCGGAACAACTGGAACGAGCCGTACCATTCGCGGTCCCAGTGCGTATGGGGAACGACATAGACTTGGTATTTCTTTTGGGTCATATGCTCTCTTATCCTCAAAATAGCGTTGACGCAAAGTCTAACGGGGTGTCAAGGCGGTGTCAATATTCGACCATTGTGCAGAAAGGTAAGGAAAAACAAAAGCACAGAGTTTTCTGATCTTCTCCTCTGCGCTCTCTATGTCTCTGCGGTGAGGTTTTTGCTTAGAACCCGGTCACTCCACCGGTTCGCCGAGCATCGACCACGGCCCGGTCCAGGTGATGCGCACCTGTGCCAGTGTGCCGCGCCGGTCGATTTCGCCCATGTCCTCGAAAAAGACGAGCTTGTTTTGCCGGGTGCGCCCGCGCCAGCGCCTCTTCCCTTCGTCTCGATCTTCCACCAGCACCTCGACTGTCCGGCCCAGGCTGCGCGCGTTGATCGCGCCGACGATCTCGGCTTGCAGGTCGTCGAGCGCTTTACGGCGGCGCTCTTTCTCCTCCGGCGGTACATCGTCGGGCATCTTGCGCTGCGAGACGGTCTTGGGGCGCGGGCTGTAGCGCGCGATGTGCGCCTTGTCAAGCTCCAGTTCGGCCAGCAGGTCGTAGGTGCGCCGGAACTGTTCGGCGGTCTCGCCGGGAAAGCCGACGATGATATCGGTGTGGATGGCGACGCCGGGGATGCGCTCGCGGATCGTGTGCACCAGCGCGCGGTACTGGTCGGCGGTGTAGCCGCGCCGCATATTCTCTAACACTTCATCGTCGCCGGCCTGTACCGGCACCTCGATATGCTCACAGACCTTCGGCAGTTCGGCGACCGTGTCGAGCAGTTCGGCGGTCATCCAGTTGGGATGCGAGGTGAGAAAGCGGATGCGCTCGATGCCATCGATCTCGTGCACCCGGCGCAGCAGCGCCGCCAGCGTCATGCCGTTGTCTAAATCTTTGCCGTAGCGGTCTACGATCTGGCCCAGCAGCGTGATCTCTTTCACGCCCTGCGCCGCCAGCGAGCGCGCCTCGTTGAGGATTTCGGCGGTGGGACGGCTGTGCTCCACACCGCGCCGGAACGGGATAACGCAAAAGCTGCACGCATGTGAGCAGCCGTACACCACCGGCACATAGGCCGAAATCAATTTGCCGCGTTCATGCGCCGGGATGGTGATCTCGCCGTCTTGCAGCGCGTCACGGATGGCGCGCGCTTCGTTCTCGGCCCGGCGGCCCAGGTCGGGGTGCGCGCGGTCGTAGAGGAAGTCGAGCAGCGGGCCGGGTTCGGAGGGTGGGAGGAAGACATCGACCCACGGCAGACGGTCCATCAAGTGCTTGGGCGTCTTCACGCCGACCATGCAGCCCATCAGCGCGACGATTTTATCGGGGTGCTGCGCTTTAACGCCGCGCAGCATATTGAGCCGGCCCCACGCTTTATCTTCGGCGCTCTGGCGCACCACGCAAGTATTGAGCACGTAGATATCGGCGGCGGCGGGGTCAGGCGCGACGGTGTAGCCCAGCCGCTCCAGCGCCGACGCCAGCCGGCGCGAGTCGGCGGTGTTCATTTGGCAGCCAATCGTCCAGATGTGATAGTACATCATACACAGAAACTCAAAACCCAGATTGTAAAATCCGGCTATCCTTCAGGTGGGAAATTATGACAGGTTTAGCCTTATTTGGCAACCGAAACGTTGTTTTGTGAGGGCTGATTCGCTCTAGCATTGTTTTATCTCACCCCTGCGCGCTGTGCGCGCTTCCCCCCTCTCCACGCCGTGGAGAGGGGGACAGACGGGGTGAGGTCGTCTTAAAGAAACATCGGAACGATTCAGCCCTCTTGTTTTGTCGGTGTAGGACACTCGTCTAGATTGATGCATCTAACTCATAATGAAACCATTTTTTATACTTGCATGGACCAAGCTTCTCGTACAACCCATTTGCTTCTGTGCTGTAACCGGTGATGTACGCCCGTTCGATCCCGCGTTTACTCAACCGGTGGAAGCACTCCCGGGTTACTGCTTCGGCCAAACCTTGACGCCGGTAATCACGGTGAGTGCATATCTTCTCGACCTCGGCCACCCTGTAAGCCGGGTCATTAAAACCCACACAGGACGCCACATGCACGCCTTCCGATGTTACCACCGACAGGTCAAACTGGGGATCATAGGCCGGATTCTCCCGTGAATACTCAAATCTCAGGAGATCAAACTCGCTAACCTGGTCTTGATTCTCAAAGGCATTCTTATACAACAGACCTTTGCTTCGATAGTCTGTGTTCTCTTGCATATCCACAATCTGAAAGTCTGGCTTTAATCGTATCGCTTCATGCTTCTTTGCCGGCAGATCATACTCCCTCGTAATGGCAACCATACCGGCGCTGCAAAAGCCGTTGCGTTCAAGCTGGGCCAGCGCTTCACTTTGCCCCTCATGCACTTCTGTCTTGAGCATGGCGTAGCGAGGTCGCCAGTGCCGGATTGTCCAATCTAAGATATCGGCATAAAGGTACTCGTAGCCGCACAAGGTGAAGATGAAGAAAATATTTTCCCCATCTTCGGAAAGTACAAAGCCGAGCAGTCGATCAAAACCATCTACCCAGAGTTGGGCATGTTTTCGAAAGAAAGAAGGGACGAGCTTCTTTTCGTTCCACAGCCCATATTTCCAATCGCCGAGACGGCTAAAGAGCCAGATAAAACCGTCTTGCTTCTGAGCATAGTCCTGCTGGAGGAAGCGCCACATTTTTTCAAAGTCATTTTGGGCAATATTAAAAGGACGATTGTGCACGATCATCTTTCACCCTCTGCGCCAGGTAGCTCCGCAATATAGCGTGGTCGCCGGCTTGGGGTAGGGGCGGGTTTCAAACCCGCCCCATATGCATCAACTTAAGCGCTTTTT
>JAFGMM010000196.1 GCA_016927535.1 Anaerolineae bacterium | reverse complement strand
TCATGGGTATCACTCCTTTCTTTCTGTCGAATTTTCAGGAGTTTACCTGTGAGCTTCAACCCTTTTCAAAAAGTGTCCGGTAGTGAAGAGATACATCAGAATGAATCAGCCCTTCGGCGCGAGGCAGCGCACCCACGCCAAACATGGTAACATCCCGTCTAGGTAAAATATTGACGCCAGGAAAGGGTATGGATTCAAGCGTAAGCGTGCGCATCGGTGTTATCTCGCCGCAAGACTGGGGTCTGCCGGCCGCCGCCGGCCTCTCCGGGAAAATTTACGCGCCGCTCGGCGTCGCCTGGGCCGAGCTGGCGGCGCGCGCCGATGCAGCAACCCGCTGGCTCGGCCGGAACTTCGACGCGCACACCGCCGGCCTCGTCCCGGCGTGGCAGCTCATGGCGGCCTACGACCGCGCGCCCGCCGCCGCGCTGCTCGACGCGGCGGTGCGTGCGGCGACCCGGTTCTACGACCGCCGGGTCGAAGCGCGCCGGACCAGCATCTTTGCCGGCGGCGCATACGAAGCGCCCGGCGCGACGATATCGACTCCGCGCACCGCCGAAGCGGTGATAACCTTCTTGGGGCTTGCAGCGCGCACCGGCGAGGCGCACTGGCTGGCGCGGGCCGAGCAAAGCGGGCGCTATTTGATCCAGGCGCGGCGGCATGGCTTTGCGACCGGCTGCGCGCCCGCCGCGCGCCGGTGGTTCGACCGGGGCGTCGATTCGTGGGGGCGCGTGGTCGAAGCGCTGCTGCTGCTCGCCGAGGCCGGCGAAGACCTGCTGTGGTTCGACGAGGCGCTGCGCTGGGGAGAGCGCGCCGTGACAATGCAGGAGGAGCACGGCGCATTCTATCTCATCGACGGCGACTATTACAGCAGCAGCCTGGTCGCCGACGAAATCCGCGCGCTGGTGATGCTGTACCAGGCGACAGCGCAGTATAATTTCCTGTGGGTAGGCAGCAACTACGCCGATTGGCACGTGCGCCGGCAGGCGGCAAACGGCGCGTGGCCCATGACGCTCGACCGTGACGGCCACGTCGTCATGCCCACCGTGGCTAGCGCCGACGTGGCGGATATCGCGGCGGCGCTGCTTCACTTGCACTATGTCACGCAAGACGCGAAGTATTTCGATGCCGCCTGCCGCGCGCTGCGCTATACGCTGGGCCGGCAGATCACACCCGATGACGACCCGCCCGGCGCGGCGGGCGGCTTCTGGGCGTGGGACCCGTACCACGACTACGCACTGTCGTCCGGCGCGGCAGCGCACGGCGCGCGTGCGTTCTGGTGGATGATTGACTACTGGCATACTTACTTATCTAGCTCTACGACAGGAGAACAAGACACGTGAAAAAAGCATTGATCGTTCAAGGCGGCTGGGACGGGCACAAGCCGGTCGAGATATCCGATATCCTGGCCGAACAACTGCGCAAGCACGACTTCGAGGTCACCCTTGCAGACACGCTCGACGCCTTCTGTACGACCGACCTGGCCGCGCTGGACCTGGTGGTGCCCAACTGGACGATGGGCGAGATCACGCGCGAACAGATAAGCCCGCTGCTCAAGGCGGTAGGGGCGGGCGCGGTCGGCGTGGCGGGGCTGCACGGCGGCCTGGGCGACTCGTTCCGCAGCAACACCGACTACCAGTATATGGCCGGCGGGCAGTTCATCTGTCACCCCGGCGGCGACGGCACCTTCTACATGGTCCACATCGACGGCGCGCCGCACCCCATCACCGAGGGCATCGAGGACTTTCAGGTCCGGTCCGAGCAGTATTACATGCACGTTGACCCCGCCAACACCGTGCTCGCCACGACGCGCTTTGGCGAGGTGGTGATGCCGGTGGTGTGGATCAAGCGCTTCGGCAAAGGGCGTGTGTTTTATTCGTCGCTGGGCCACAGCCCGGAGGTAGCCGCGCAGGCCGAACCGCTGACCCTCATGACGCGCGGGATGCTCTGGGCGGCGGAGAAAGGGCCGACCGGTCTCAGCGCCACGCCGATTGATTTGGAGCACTATTAATATTATAGACCTTCAGAAAATGTTTTAGACTCACCTCACCCCCCGGCCCCCTCTCCACTATGTGGAGAGGGGGAGAACCCCCCAGATGCCGGCTCCGATTCCCCCTCTCCATGTTATGGAGAGGGGGTTAGGGGGTGAGGTAAATTCCAGAACATTATCTGACAAACTATAGTTTCTGCACCGGGGCCGGGGCGAGCCGGCGGGCCACCCCCATATGCTTAGATCACTTCCAGGCCGTTTAGCCCCGGCAGCTTGGGAAACGGCGCGTGCGGCTCGGTCTGGTACCACAGCGCGGTCGAAGCGATGTCGTCTTGCAAGGGCAGGTAGCGCGCCTGCCCGTTGAGCAGCACCCGCCAGCCGAGCGCCTGGATCGTGACGCGCAGGTCTTGCTTGAAGCGGATCGGGTCCATCACGTGCCAGCGATATATGCCGAAGCGCTGCTGGCTGTTATAGAGGCCGTCCGGCTTGATGACCTGCGGCAGCCCCAGGTACGGGGTGCTGAAGACGCCGTACTGCCCCGGCGGGTACTCGAAGTTCCACGCGCCGCCGAAGTAGTCCTCGGTGCCGGTGCCGCAGATGGTGGGGAAGTCGGCGTCGCCGTCCAGGTAGAACTTGATCTCGCCCTCGCCCCACCAACCGTTATTGTGCACGCCCCACGCGATGTAAGTCCCGACGTAGTGCCCCTGGCCTTTCACACCGTCGAGGAGGGTGTGAACCTCTTTGTAGGGCAGCGGGTTGTTGCGCCGCCACTGCGCATGCAGGTAGGCGCGGTCTTGGGGCACGTCGGTCAGCGCGTAGTCGATCTGGTAGTAGAAACCGCGGATCTCGTCCGGCGCGAGGTTCTCGATGGTGATGCGGGCGTGCTTGCGGAAAGGCATCTCCCAATAGCTGTTAAAGCCGCCGTTGGGGTTTACGGCGATGGGCAGTGAGGTCACGTTGGCCGTCACACACCAGCCGTTGCAGAAAAAGTCGCCCAGCGGTACCTCGATAGACGGCTCGGCTTCGTTATCCCAGTAGCAGCGCAGCACCAACTGCCGCCAGACCCGGTAATGCACCGTCATCCACATGTGCAGGATCGCGCCCGGCCCATCGATATCGGCGAGCGTGACCGTGCTGTTCCCGGCGATGTTGATGCTGGGCGATATCTTCCAGCCCGGCCCAAGCTCGCGCGAGGGGACAGCGCCGGTGCCGTCGGTCGCCATGCCGCCTTTGCCTTTCTCGCCGGTGAAGTTCTCGGCGCTGATCGAGCGCGACTCGGCGTTCGAGAGCCGCGCCAGGTTGCCCAGGTACATTCCCAGGCCGTTGAAATCGAAAGCATTGTCGTTCATACGAAACCTCCATCAGGTAGTACAAGCGGCTGCATTATAACCCCGCGATGCGCCGCCGTAGATAGCTAACAGGATTCTCGCACGATTTGAGGGCGCGGACGTGCAAAAGCGCGCGAAGCGCGCTAACTTTAAGACAACGTAATCAAAATCAAGTGCACAGCCCACGGAGGCACGCATGAAAATCAAACTCGCCTACGGCAAGACCGGCCTTGACCTGTCCCTCCCCGACGACGCCGACGTGACCGTCGTCGAACCAACCTACATCCCCGCGCTATCCGACGCACGCGCCGCCCTCCGCGAAGCGTTCGAAGCGCCCCTCGAATCGCCGCCGCTGCGCGAGTTGGTCGCGCCCGGCCAGAGCGTCGCTATCGTCTTCAGCGATATCACCCGGCCCACGCCGAACCACATCATCATCCCGGCCCTGCTGGAGGCGCTGAGCCACATCCCCGACGCGAACATCGTCCTGTGCAACGCGCTGGGTACCCACCGCCCCAACACCGACGCCGAACTGCGCGCCATGCTGGGCGGCGCCGTCGTAGACCGGTATCGCATCGAGCAAAACAACAGCTTCGACCCGGCGACGCAGGTCCACCTGGGCCGGTCGGCGCGCGGGCATGACATTTGGATCAACCGGGTCTACATGGAAGCCGACGTTAAGATATTGACCGGCTTCATCGAACCGCACTTCTTCGCGGGCTTCTCCGGCGGCGGCAAGGCGGTCATGCCCGGTATGGCCGGCCAATTGACGATCCTGGGCAACCACGACGCCGGCATGGTCGGCCACCCGAAGACCACCTGGGGCGTGACGGCGGGTAACCCGGTCTGGGAGGAAGTGCGCGAGATTGCCCTCAAGACCGGCCCGGCGTTCGTCCTGAACGTGGCGCTGAACCGCGACAAAGCGATCACGGGCGTGTTTGCCGGCGCGCTGGAGGCGGCGCACGATGCCGGCGTCGCGTTCGTGCGCAAGACGGCGATGACGCCCATCGCCGCGCCCTTCGATATCGTCGTCGGCACCAACTCCGGCTACCCGCTCGACCTGAACCTTTACCAGACCGTGAAGGGCATGAGCGCCGCCGCCGAAGCCGTGCGCGCGGGCGGCGCGGTCGTCGTCGCGGCGGAATGCTGGGACGGCATCCCCGACCACGGGCTGTACAGCCAACTGCTCCGCGAGGCGCGCGACCCCGACGACCTGATGGCGAAGGTCTACGCCTTCGACCCGCCGCGCCAGGATCAATGGCAGGTGCAGGTGCAGGCGCGCATCCAGAAGAAAGCCGACGTGTACGTTTACGCCGGCCACCTCACGCCGGCGCAGATCACCGGCGCGCTGCTGACGCCGTGCACGGATATCGCCGCCACGGTGGAGGCGCTGCGCGCGCGGTACGGGCGCGATGCGCGCATCTGCGTGATGCCCGAAGGCCCGCAGACCGTGCCATACCTGGCTTGAGGCCGTAGACGTTTGTATTTGTATTGTGAACGTTGTAGCAATCCACCGGACAGAGTAAACTATACAGCGCTTATTCCATATCACCCACATGCAATGCAAAGGATATACCCAAAATGTCCGAATTAGCCCCAATTGCTATACAACTTTATAGTTTGCGCGAGGCGTTGCAAAAAGATTTCACCGGGATCGTGACAAAGCTGGCCGAAAAAGGTTACGTCGGCGTCGAGCCGGTCGGTATGATGGCAGTCGATCATGCCGAGGCCGCCAGGCTCTTTAAGGACCTGGGCCTGCGCGTGCCGAGCATTCACGCGCCGCTGCCGCTGGGCGACGACAAGGCGAAGATCGCGGAGATCGTCGAGGCTTACGACGAACTCGAGTATTTGATCTGCCCTGCCTACGCCAGGGATGAGTTCGGCACGGCGGACGGCATCAAGCAGGTCTGCGACGTGCTCAACCAGGCAAACGCGGCGGCGGTCGAGATGGGCCTGACCTTCGGCTATCATAATCATTGGTGGGAATACCTGGACGCGGAAGGCAAACCCGCGTACAAGTATATGCTGGAGTACCTGGACCCGGCGATTATTTTTCAGGTTGACGTTTATTGGGTCAAGGCCGCCGGCCACGACCCCGCCGCCGTCGTCAAAGAACTGGGGACGCGCGCGCCGCTGCTCCACATTAAGGATGGCCCTGCCAACCGCGAAGACCCCATGACCGCCGTCGGGCAGGGTGTGGTCGATATTCCCGCCGTCGTCAAGGCCGGCGCGGGCGTGGCCGAGTGGCACATCGTCGAACTCGACCGCTGCGCCACCGATATGCTGACGGCAGTCGAAGAAAGCTACGATTACCTGGTCAAGGAGGGTCTATCTCGTGGCAACAAGTAACGCGAAGGTTAAAGTCGGGATCATCGGGTGCGGCAACATCGCGCCCGCTTATATCAAGGGCTGCCAGGCGTTCTCGGTTCTGGATTTGGTCGCGTGCGCCGATATCGAGATGGAGCGCGCCGAACTGCTCGCCGCCCAGTACGACCTCAAACCCTACACGGTCGCGGGGCTGCTTACCGACCCCGACATTCAAATTGTCATCAACCTGACCATCCCCAGGGCGCATGCCGAGGTGAGCCTGGCGGTTATCGAGGCGGGCAAACACGTCCACAGCGAAAAGCCGCTCGCCACCACGCGCGCCGACGGCAAGAAGGTCGTCGAGGCGGCGAAGCAGGCCGGCGTGCGGGTTGGCTGCGCGCCCGATACTTTCCTCGGCGGCGGCGGGCAGACCTGCCGCAAATTGATCGAGGATGGGTGGATCGGCGAGCCGGTGGCGGCGACCGCGTTTATGATGGGCCACGGCCCGGAAAGCTGGCACCCCAACCCGGATTTCTATTACCAGCAAGGCGGCGGCCCGCTGTTCGATATGGGGCCGTACTACCTGACCGCGCTGGTAAACCTGCTCGGCCCGGTCAAGCGCGTCGGCGCGACCACGCGCATGTCCTTCCTGGAGCGCATCGCCACCAGCGAAATGCACTACGGGCGCCACATCCCGGTTGAGGTCGCCACACACACCACCGCCGTCCTGGATTTCGCCTCCGGGCCGGTGGGCACGGCGATTTTGAGCTTCGATATCTGGGCGCACAACCTGCCGCGCATCGAGATTTACGGCTCGGAGGGGACTCTCAGCGTGCCCGACCCCAATACTTTCCGTGGGCCGGCGTCGGTGTGGCGCACCGACGAGCGCGAATGGCGCGAGATGCCCATGACGCACAACGTCAACGTGGGCCGGGGAATCGGTGTAGCGGATATGGCGTATGGGCTGCTGTCCGGGCGCGCGCACCGCGCCAGCGGCGACCTGGCCTACCACGTGCTCGAGATCATGGAATCGTTCGACGAGGCGTCGAGCGCCGGCAAGTACGTCGAGATTGAGAGCCGGCCGGCCCAGCCCGCGCCGCTGCCGCTGGGTCTGCTGCCCGGCACGCTGGACGAGTAGGCACAAGTTACACCCATATACGGGGTTGGTCGGCGAGCACGCCGCCATATGTAGGGGCGGGTTTGAAACCCGCCCCATATGCATCAACTTAAGCGCTTTTTTCCCCCCTCTCCCCCGACCCCTCTCCCTCAAGGGGCGAGGGGAGTCAGACTCGTGCT
>JAFGMM010000195.1 GCA_016927535.1 Anaerolineae bacterium | reverse complement strand
CACCCTCGCCCCTCGTGGGAGAGGGGTTTGGGGAGAGGGGGAACAGGTGCACAAACGGTCAAAATTCTTAAGTTGATGCATATGGGGTGAGGTATTTTCATCCTCTTGTGGTGTCGCGCAGCGACATGGTTAGCTCCACCGTAATCAAGGGCCGATTCATCCTGATGTTTCTTAAGGATAAAACCTCACCCCCTCTGTCCCCCTCTCCACGCCGTGGAGAGGGGGAGGCGCGCGTAGCGCGCGGGGGTGAGGTAAAACAACGTTAGAACGAATCGGCCCTCACCGTAATCCTCCCGCTGTCACCCGAATCGAAAAAATTGGTGTACACTGGTATCGAATCACTTCGTTGTGGGCTGTGTGACGCCGGGAGTAACTGTGATGCGATGCGTTCGACGGGTGCTTTTATGGGTCGTTGTGATGTTACTGGGTCTTGTCCCTGCCGCGCCCTCGGCTGCGCAGGACGACTGTCCCGCCCTGGTCGAAGAAGCGCTGGCACGCGCCGGCGCGGCGTGCGGGATGCTGGGCCGGAACCAGATTTGTTATGGCTACAACATGGTCGAGGTCACCAGTTGGGAGCGGGCCGCGCTCGACGCCTTCGCCGCGCCGGGTGATGTCCTCGACGTCGCGCGGCTGTCGTCATTGAGCACCGCGCCGATGGACGTGAACAATGGCATCTGGGGCGTGGCAGTGCTCGCACTTCAGGCCGATTTGCCTGCCGCGCTGCCGGGGCAGAACGTCACATTCATCATTTTCGGCGACGTCAAGCTCGAAAGCGCCGGCGCTGACCCCAACTATCCCACGCCGATGCAGGCCTTTTATTTGACAACCGGCATCGGCGAGCCGGCCTGCAAAGAAGCGCCGCGCGATGGCTTGCTGGTCCAGACGCCCACCGGCACGACCGTTCACTTTATGATTAACGGCATCGAAGTCGGTATCAGCAGCACAGCGTTCATCCAGTCCGGCGCCGAGATATTCAGCCTCAGTGCGCTTGACGGCTCGATTGAGGTGACCGCCCAGGGCGAAACCCAGACCGTCGTGCCGGGCCGGCGTGTCGATGTGCCGATGCATAGGGTGCGCGCCTTCGGCACGACGGTCCGCAGTGTCCCCGATGCGCCGCCTGCCGAACCGGTCTTCTATGATGTTGACGATGTGCGCGGCGTGCCGGTCAATCTGCTGCCGGAGCAGGTCGCCGTCCCGGCGCCGGCCGGCGTGGAGGTCAACGTGATCGGCTGCGAGCTTGACGAGGGCGGGCGGACCACCGTCGAAGCCGGGCAGCCGCTCATCCTGGAGTTCGGCTGGTATGCCACGACGCCCGATCTGGTCGAGCAGTTCACCAACACCGTGGCGCGCAGGCTCACCTACGACGGCGAGCCTGTAGAAGCGTGGGATGTCCCGGCGCCGGAACTGAACGAGGATGGCTATTTCATCTCCTGGTATTTCTGGGTCATCCCCGAACCCAAGCCGGGCGAACACGAGGTCATGTTGTCGTATGATTTCTTGTTTCCACTCACCGATGGCATCGACGGCGACGGCGACGGTGAACCCGATATTTACGACGGCGCGGAGGCGTGGGCCTGTACAGTCCGGGTTTTGAGAGCACATTGACCCTTTTGGGGAGGCGCCGCCTCCCCGATTTTTTGTATTTTGTGCCCAACGCCAACCATACTGCTATTATCTAGATCGAAAATATCGTGTATACTCTCTGTAAACCCTTTAGTCTTTGATTGTAGGAGAAAGTATGATGCGAGGCTTCAAATCACCGATCCTGACGATAGCCGTGCTCGTCGCCGTGCTCGCTGCCGGCGCGCTGCCGCCGGCTTACGCCCAGGAAGACGGCGCATGCCCCGCCCTCGTCGAGGAGGCGCTGGCGCGCGCCGGGCAGGCTTGCAGCCTCCTGGGGCGCAACGAGGTTTGCTATGGAAACAATAGGGTCAGCGTCACCGACTGGGCGCAGGCTGCGCTCGCCGGTTTCGCCGCGCCCGGCGACACTGCCGATATCGTGCAGGTAGCGACGCTGACCACCGCCCCGATGAGCCTTGAGGAGAATGTCTGGGGCGTGGCAGTGCTCGCGCTGCAAGCCGATCTGCCGGGCACCGCACCGGGCCAGAACGTGACTTTCGTCGTCTTCGGCGACGCCGAACTGCGCAGCGAAGTCGCGCCGGACGCGCAGGCCGCGCCTCTGCCGACGTGCAGCGCCACGGCTAACGTCCGCGTGAACGTGCGCACCGGGCCGGGCGCCGGCTACGCGGTCGCCGATACGCTGCGTATCGGCGACCCGGTGACCGTCAACGCGCGCAACACCACGTATGACGACTGGGTGCGCATCGACTACGCCAAAGGGGGAAGCGGCTGGGCGCACAGCGGCCTGTTCACGCTCGACTGCGCGCTGGATACGCTCACGGCGGTCAACGAGCAAGACCCGCGCCGCTACACCGCGCCCATGCAGGCTTTCTACCTGTCCGCCGGCATCGGCGAACCGCAGTGCGCCGAAGCGCCCTATGACGGCCTGCTGGTCCAGGCGCCCCAAGATGCCATCGTGCACTTTATGATAAACGGCATCGAGGTCACCCTGGGCAGTACGGCTTTCTTCCTCATGGCGGACGCCGAAACGGTCGTCGCCAGCGCCCTCCAGGGCACGGTAGCGATCACCTCGGCGGGCGAGACACAGGTCGCCGAAGCCGGTAATTACATCGCCGCTGTGCCCGGCCGGCCGCCCACCATCCCGCAGCAGTGCGACCCCAAGTTCCTCGACGCGCTGCCGGTTCGACTGCTGCCCATCTTGGTCGAACTGCCCTGGGATGGCGCGAGCGAGATGATGATGGATATGGACATGGACAGCGCGGAAGGCGATTCGATGATGGAAGAGAGTGGTGAGATGATGGAAGATGACAGCAGCACGACGAGCGAGGCGGCGCCGGAGGTCATCTCGCTGGTCGTGCCGGGCAGCTCTGCCTTGTTCGACTCTGGCGTGAGCGTGCACGCCGGGCAGACTTTCACCATCACGGCGTCGGGCGCGGTTAACCCGTGCGCCGGCGGCGGCGAAGACGGCGCTTACTGCATCTTCTATGGGCCGGATGGCGGCGTCGCTCCCGGAGTCGCCTCGAACGAATTTGGTGTGTTCCCCGCGCCTGACCTGAGCTTCATGGCGCTGCTGGCGCGCATCGGCGAGGGCGGCGCGTGGTTCCAGGTCGGGGCGGGCGGCGCGTTCACTGCCGACCGGGACGGCGTGCTGCAATTCCTGGTGAACGATAATCTGAGATCCGACAACCGGGGCGCTTTCACCGTCGAGATCGTGCCCGGCAGAGGATAAAGGGCGGGGCGCTGCCTCGACTCGCCGCGCCCTGTTTCTGGCTCTACGCGAAATGGTTGACCACGAATACCCGCAAAGTTTTGCGGGTATTCGTGGTTAACTTAAAGGGTCTTTCCGCGTTCTCCCTTTCTGCGCCGGACTCCATGTTTACCGGCAGATTGTCGAAGAAACAAAGTATTTTTATCACTCCTGGGGTTGGGGCTTCAGGGTATAATCGGCGCCTGATTCGCGTTTGTGAAAATTGACACGGGAGAGAGCAATACGAATGACCGGAACGCGACCCTTACGGACCTGTATTATTGGGTGTGGGGGCATGGCGCGCCACCACATCCGCCGCATGCTGCAACTGGGCGGCGTCGAAATCCCGGTGGTGTGCGAACCCGCCGATGCGCCCTACGCTGCCGCCGTCGAGTTGTTCGACGAAGCTCACCTTAAAGCCCCGGTAAACGAACCCGATTTCGGCGCGCTTCTCAACAAGTGGGGCGACCGGCTCGATGCGGCGCTCATCGTCACGCCGCACGTCTATCACCACGACCAGGCCAAAGCCTGTCTGGAGGCCGGCCTCGATGTGCTGCTCGAAAAGCCGATGGTGATGAATGCGGATGAAGCGCTCAGCCTCATCGAGACGCGCGACCGCACCGGCAGACTGCTCGTCGTGGCCTTCAACGGCAGCCTCTCGCCGGAGATCCGCAAGGCATCCGAGATGCTGCGCGCCGGCGAACTGGGCAAGGTGCTCAGCATCAGCGCTACCGTGTGGCAGGGCTGGGACGGCGGTACTTTTGGCTCGTGGCGTCAGGTGCCGGAGCTTGCCGGCGGCGGTTTCTTGTTCGATACCGGCGCGCACATGCTCAACACCGTCGCCGACCTGGCCGGCGAAGACTTCGTGGAGATCGCCGCCTGGCTCGACAACCTCGGGCGCGCGGTCGATATCGTCGGCGTGGTGATCGGGCGAATCGAGTCGGGCGCGCTGGTCACGATGCACGCCTGCGGCAAGACCATCCACGTCTGCACATCCGACGTGCGCGTCTTCGGCACCGAGGGCATTTTGCGCACCGGCGTGTGGGGCGGTTTTCTAGAGGTGCAGTTCGACGGCGAGCCGGAGTTGACCCCGGTCAAGCTCCCGGCGTCGTTGGGCGCGTGGGAGCAGTTCGTCGCCGTGCGCGCGGGCCGCATGCCGAATCCCTCGCCGCCGGAGGTGGGGCTGCGCATGGCGCGCTTGTGGGATGCGATCCGGGTGTCGGCGGCAGACGGCGGCGCTCCGGTGCGGATTAGCGGTTAGCTTTTGGCGCTTGGCGATTAGCGATTAGCGATTGGCATTTGGCTTTTAGCCGGTTTTTCATGCAAAGCAAGGAGCAATTGAACCGATGACCGATAAACTGCGCGTGACCGTGTGGAACGAGTTTCGTCACGAAAAAGAACATGAAGAAGTCAAGAAGCTTTATCCCGATGGGATTCACGAGACCATCGCCAAGGCGCTACGCGAACACGGCTTCGAAGTCGGCACCGCTGCGCTCGACGAGCCGGAGCACGGCTTGACCGAAGACGTGCTTGCTGCGACCGACGTGCTTATCTGGTGGGGGCACATGGCGCACGGCGAAGTCAAAGACGAGATCGTGGACCGCGTGTACAAGCATATCCTCGAAGACGGCATGGGCTTGATCGTGCTGCACTCCGGGCACTTCTCGAAGATTTTTAGAAAGCTCATGGGCACCTCGTGCAATCTCAAGTGGCGCGAGATCGGCGAGTTGGAGCGGCTGTGGGTGGTCTCGCCCGGTCACCCGATCACGGCGGGCGTGGGCGAGTACATCGAGATCGAGCACGCCGAGATGTACGGCGAACACTTCGATATCCCTGAGCCGGACAAGCTGATCTTCATCAGTTGGTTTGAGGGCGGCGAGGTCTTTCGCAGCGGGTGCTGCTACGAGCGCGGACGCGGCAAAATCTTCTACTTCCGCCCCGGCCACGAGACTTATCCAATCTTCTACCAGGCTGAGGTGATGCAAGTCATCGCCAACGCGGTACGCTGGGCTGCGCCGAGCCACGGCCCGGAGGTCACGTTTGGGCACCGACCCGAGCCGCTGCACCCGGTCGGCTGAGGCTTTTAAGGATTACTGCGAATAAGGCACGGTAGGGGCGAGTTTCAAACTCGCCCCATATGCATCAACTTAAGCGCTTTTTCCCCCCTCTCCCCCGACCCCTCTCCCTCAAGGGGCGAGGGGAGTCAGACTCGTGCT
>JAFGMM010000194.1 GCA_016927535.1 Anaerolineae bacterium | reverse complement strand
GGATGTTAGCTCTAGTCAACAAAGCGTAGAAGCATTCGAGCTTCGCATTCCAAAGTTTTTCTCTGATTGTACTTAGACCCTGGCCAGAACGAATCAGCCCTACGCCGGATGCAGATGCACCCCACCCGATTGTGAGGGTTGTGCTATACTCTGGGCAATTCTTCGATTTGAACTTATCTTGAGAGTAGACCTATGACCTACATTACTCGACGCGAGGAAGCGCTGGCCGTCCACCAACGATTCCGTAAGCGCGGCGTGTGCTTGGCGCTGTTTTGCACGGCTTCGCACTGGAACACCGAAGCCGTCTTGCTGGCCGCCCAGCGCTTCGCCCGGCGTCACAGCCTGGAGGAAATCCCCATTTCGGTCGCCATGACCTACAACTATCCCTACATGCCCCAGGCGCAGCGCATCACTTACAGCCGTGACCCGGTCGCCGGTTTCATGTCGAACGTAGGGCACCTGCGCGCGCTTTGCGATGGGCCGGACACGCCTTACACAGACGTGATGGTGCTGCCGCACCTGGATCACGGCCAGCCCGACCTGTGCCGCTGGGCGCTCACCGAGGGACTGCCGCACCTGGCGACCGTGATGTTCGACACCGAAAAGTACCCTTACGAAGAAAACGTCAGGCTGACGCGCGAATACGTCGAAGCTTACGGCGACCGGGTGATGGTCGAAGGCGTCATCGAACAGCTTGCGGTAGGCGGTGCGCATGGCAAGGCGGCGGAGCAGTCCGACGCTTACATCGACCGGGCGCTCGATTTCGTGGCGAAGACCGGCGTCGATTTGCTGGTGGCGGACCTGGGCACCGAACAGCAGGCCGACAAAGCCGGCGGCGCGGTGTACCTGCGCGCCCGGGCGCGCGCTTTGACCGAGGTGCTGGGCGAGCCGAGGCTGGTGCTGCACGGCACTTCCAGCCTCTCTGAAGCGGATTTTAGAGGGCTGGCCGCCGACGGCGTGATTCGCATCAACATGTGGACGCGCATCGCGCGCGAGGCCGGGCAGCACGCCGCGCGCCAGGTCGTCGCGCGCCGGGACGCTATCGAGGCCGGCGACTTCGAGGCGACCGAGTCGCGCCAGTATCTTTACGATTCTATCGAAGCAGCGGCGGATATCATGGAGGGAGTGTTAGAGTTGATCGGCTACGCAAAGCTCGGCGGTGAGTGATGAGCCTGCTCGGCATCGACGTAGGCACCAGCGGGTGCAAAGCGACGGTGCTCGCGGCCGGCGGCGCGCCGCTGGCGGCTGCCTACCGCGAGTACGACACCGTTCGCCCGCAGCCCGGCTGGGCCGAACTGGACAGCCGCGCCGTGTGGGGCAAGATTCAGGACGTGATCGCGGAGGTCGCCGCGCAGACACAGCACGACCCGGCGGTCGCGCTGTGCGTCTCGTCGATGGGCGAGGCGATGACGCCGGTCTCGGCGGCGCGCGAAATCTTGGGTAACTGCATCCTGGGCTTCGATGTGCGCGGCGTCGAGACGGTGGAGCGCATCGAGGCGCTTGACCCAGTTCACTACTTCGAGATCAGCGGCAACGTGCCGCGCGGTCCGTTCGGCGGACCGAAGCTGCTCTGGCTGCGCGACAACCGCCCGGAGCTATTCGAGTCGACCTATAAATTCCTGGGCTGGCAGGGCTTCGTCGCGTACATGCTGGGCTGCGACCCGGTGATCGATTACTCGCTGGCGAACCGCACGCTGTTCTTCGACCTGTGCGCCGAGACCTGGTCGCGGGAGGTGCTCGACTGGGTGGGGATGCCGGTGGAAAAGCTGCCCACACCGGTTCCGCCGGGCGCAGTGATCGGCGCGGTGTCCGATGCGATGGCCCGGAAGCTTGGGCTGCCGCGCGGCGTGAAGATCATCGCCGGCGCGCATGACCAATGCGTGAGCGCGGTCGGCGCCGGCGTGACGCGGCCCGGCATGGCGACCTACGGGCTGGGCACCTATATTTGCATCACCCCAACCTATGACCGCATCCCGCCGGCCGACAAGATGCGGCAGATCAACCTCAACGTGGAGCACCACGCGCTGCCGGGGCTGTACGTGAGCTTCTATTACAACCTGACCGGCGGCGCGCTGCTGAAGTGGTTCCGCGATACCTTCGCGCCGGCCGAGAAAGCCGCCGCGCAGGCCCGGGGCGAAGACGTGTACGACCTGCTGCTCGCCGAGATGCCCGGCGAACCAACCGACTTGATGGTTTTGCCACACTTTGCGATGACCGGCCCGCCGCACGTGGACGAGCAGGCGCGCGGCCTGATCGCCGGGCTGACGCTGGAAACGACGCGCGGCGCGTTCATCAAGGCGCTGCTGGAGGGCGTGACCTATTACTTCCGCGAAGCGCTGGACGTGATGGCGCAGGCCGATATCCACATCGAGGAGTATCGCGCTACGGGCGGCGGCGCCAAGTCGGATGCCTGGCTGCAAATCAAGGCCGATATCCTGGGTCGCCCGCTCGCACGGCCCCGCTTTACCGAGGCGACCGCGCTGGGCGCGGTGATCCTGGCCGGCGTGGGCGCGGGTGTGTACGCTTCGGTGGACGAGGCGATTGGGCAGCTTGTGCAGATCGAGCGCGTGTTCGAGCCGGACCCAGCTCGTCACGCGCAGTATGCTGCGCGCTTCGCCCGGTACGGCGCACTGTACCCGTTTGTGCGCAATCTTTACGGCTAACCTGTAACCGCAAAGCACCGTTTTTTTGATTGGTCAAGAATAAAAAAGCACTGCTGCCCGTGCCTGTTTGCGTCTTTATTGAACATTCTCACGGAGGTGAAAACGATGGGAATCCAGATAGCCAATGCACCTTGCTCCTGGGGCGTGCTCGAATTCGACCTGGAGGGCGAAGCCGCCGGGTACACCCAGGTGCTCGACGAGATGGCGCAGGCCGGTTACGCCGGCACCGAGCTTGGCGACTGGGGCTTCATGCCCACCGACCCAAAGGAACTGCGCGCCGCACTCGACGCGCGCAGCCTGCAACTGTTGGCGGCGTTCGTGCCGGCGGCGCTCAAAGATGCCGCCGCGCACGATGCCGGCGAAGAAGCGGCGCTGCGAACCGCGCATCTGCTCAGACGGGCCGCCGGGCGGGGGTGCTTTATCGTGCTGGCCGATGATAACGGCGCGGTCAAAGCGCGCACGCAGAATGCCGGGCGCGTCACGCCCGATTTAGGGTTGAGCGAGTCGCAGTGGTACACTTTTGCCGAGGGCGCGAACCGCATCGCCGGGGCGGTGTACAAGCAAACCGGGCTGCGCACCGTCTTTCATCACCACTGCGCCGGCTATGTCGAGACGCCCGCCGAGGTCGAGAAGCTGCTGAGTCTCACCGACCCGGAGGTAGTGGGTCTGTGTTTGGACACCGGCCACTACGTATATGGCGGCGGCGACCCGCTGGATGCGCTCGAAAAGCACCGGGGCCGCATCTGGCACGTGCATTTCAAAGACTGCCACCCCGATATCGCGGCGCAGGCGCGCGCCGAGGGTTGGGATTACTTCGAGGCGGTGCGGCGCGGCGTCTTCTGCGAGTTGGGGCAGGGCAGCGTCGATTTTCCCGCCATCGTCGAGGCACTTAGGGCGATGGATTACAAGGGTTGGGTGGTTGTGGAGCAAGACGTACTGCCGTCGATGGGCACGCCGCTGGCAAGCGCCAAACGCAACCGCGAGTATTTAAAGGGCTTGGGGTTGTAGGCTTTGTAGGCTTGCGCCAGAGAAGGTAACGTAATCGGAAATGCAAGTCCGGAGCGCAGACCCGGAGCGCTGACCCGGCGCAGCATTGTTTCTATCTTCACATATCACATATCACATTCACATAAGGAGAGGCGACAATGGGAGACAAAGTTCGTGTTGGCGTGATCGGCGCAGGGCGCATCGGCCAAATACACACCGAGAACCTGATGTATCGCGTTCCTGACGCCGACGTGATCGCCATTGCCGATATCAATCAAGCCGCCGCCGAAGCGTGCGCGGTGCGCCTGAACATCCCGGAAGTGACCGCAGACCCGCAGGCGATCTTCGAGCGCTCCGATATCGATGCGGTGCTCATCTGCTCGCCGACGCCGACGCACGCGCCGCAGATCGAAGCGGCGGCGGCGGCGGGCAAGCATATCTTCTGCGAGAAACCGATTGCGCTGGATCTGGATATCATCGACGGCGCGCTCGCGGCGGTCGAGAAGGCCGGCGTGCGGCTGCAAATCGGCTTCAACCGGCGCTTCGACCCGAACTTCCGGCAGGTGCGCGAGATGATCGAGGCGGGTAAGGTCGGTGATCTGCACATCCTGCGCTTCACCAGCCGCGACCCCGCACCGCCGCCGCCGGAATACATCAAGGCGTCGGGCGGCCTCTTCCTCGATATGACCATCCACGATTTCGACATGGCGCGCTACCTGACCGGCAGCGAGGTCATCGAGGTATACGCGGCGGGCGGGGTGCGGATCGACCCGGCCATCGGCGCGGCGGGCGACATCGATACGGCGGTGGTGACGCTGCGCTTTGCGAACGACGCCATCGGCGCCATCGACAACAGCCGGAAGGCCGTCTATGGCTACGACCAGCGCGTCGAGGTGTTCGGCTCCGGCGGCGCGGTCGCCGTCGCCAACAACACCCCACACAACGCCGTCTACAGCGACGTGGATGGCGTCCATGCCGCCAAGCCGCTGTACTTCTTCATGCAGCGCTATACTCAGTCCTTCGTTAACGAGATGGAAGCGTTCATCGCCGCCATGCGCGACGGCGCGCCGGTCCCGGTGACCGGGGCCGATGGGCGTGCGGCGGTGGTGATCGGGCTGGCGGCGTGGAAATCGTACCGGGAGAATCGCCCGGTGAAGTTGAGTGAAATAGGATAAATAATATGGAATACAACGAAAAGACCTTGCTCGTCCGCGCCCGGAAGGATGGCCCTGTGCTCAACGCCATCAGCGCAGAGAAAGCCGGCTGGGAACTGCTCAACTTCGAGGCGTGGCGCTTCGAGAAAAACGCAAGCTGGGAATCGCGGACCGGCGAGAACGAGGCCGCGCTGGTGGTGCTGGGGGGGCAGTGCGCCGTCGAGTCGAACAAGGGGATGTGGATACGCATCGGGCGGCGGCCCGGCGTGTTCGGCGGGATGCCCTACGCGCTCTACCTGCCGCGCCGCACCGAGTTTAAGCTCGTCGCGCTCACCGACGGGCTGGAGGTCGGCTACGGCTGGGCGCCGACCGACGAGGATCACCCGGCGCGGCTCATCACGCCCGCCGACTCTGAGATCGAGATTCGCGGCGGACACCAGGCGACCCGGCAGATCAACAGCATCATCCCGCCCGGCTTCGATTGTCACCGCCTGGTCGTGTGCGAGGTCTACACGCCCGGCGGCAACTGGAGCAGCTACCCGCCGCACAAGCACGATGTTCACGTAGAAGACGCGGCGGGCAACCTCGTCGAGGCGGACCTTGAGGAAATCTACTACTACAAGATCGACAAGCCGCGCGGCTACGCGATCCAGCGCGTCTACACCGACGACCGCTCGATAGACAGCGCGGTCGTGGCGCACAGTAATGATATCGTGCTGGTGCCGGCGGGCTATCATCCGGTGAGCGCGGCGTATGGCTACAACTGCTACTACCTGAACTTCCTGGCCGGGTCGGCGCAGGCGCTCACGGCGCGCGATGACCCGGCGTATGCGTGGACCAAAGAGACCTGGACCGCCAAAGACCCGCGCCTGCCGATGGTAACGCGCGGGATGGAGGGGTAGTGTGGGGAGTGTGCGGAGTGTGAGGGTTTCGCCCGCATACTCCGCAGCCCCAGACCCGCAACAAGAGGAAAAACGATGGCCGAAGATAAAACCTATGACGTTCTCCTGATGGGCCGCAGTTCCATCGACCTGTACGCCAACGATGTAGGCGCGCCCTTCGTCGATATCGAGAGCTTCGCGGCCTACGTGGGCGGCTGCCCGACCAACATCAGCACGGGCACGCGGCGGCTCGGCCTGCGCTCGGCGCTGCTGACCGGGATCGGCGAAGACCCGGTGGGCGATTTTCTGCTCAACTTTTTGAACAAAGAAGGCGTCGAGACGCGGTACATCGTGCGCAAGCCGGGCCACCGCACCAGCGCGGTCGTGCTCGGCATCGAGCCGCCCGACAAATTCCCGCTGGTCTACTACCGCGACAACTGCGCCGATATCGAATTGACGATTGACGACGTGCTCGCCGCGCCGGTCACCGACAGCCGCGCATTGCTCATCTCCGGGACCGGCCTCAGCAAGGAGCCGAGCCGCAGCGCGACCCTCTTCGCGGCGGAGTTAGCGCGCTCGGCGGGCGCGGCCGTGTACCTGGATATCGACTTCCGCCCCGACCAGTGGCGCGACCTGCGTGCGTTCGGCGTAGTGATCCGGTCGGCGCTGCGGCTGGTGGACGTGGCAATCGGCAGCGAGGACGAGGTGAAGGCGGCGACGCTTACCGAGCCGTCGCAGGTGACGGTGACGCACCTGCAAGTCTCGGACGCGAAGGTCGAGGGCGATTTGGGCCAGGCGGTCGCGCGGCTGCTGGGCGGCGGCCCGGAGGCACTGGTGGTCAAGCGCGGGCAGCAGGGCTGCGAGACGCACCTGAAGAGCGGGGAGGTGGTGCATTCGCCGGCCTTCCCGGTGGAGATCTACAACATCCTCGGCGCGGGCGATGCCTTTGCGAGCGGGTTGATCTACGGGCGGCTGAAGGGTTGGGATTGGTACAAGGCCGGGCGTATGGGCAATGCCTGCGGCGCGATTGTGGTGACGAAACACGGATGTGCTAATTTTATGCCTACATTAAATGAAGTTACGATATTTATTGAGGAAAAAGGTGGGTTTTAGAGAAGAAATAAAGTATATGGAAGATCAAACAACCATTAATATTGCTATTCCAATGAGCAAGATAGCGGCGTTCTGCCGGCGCTGGGGGGTTGTGGAGTTTGCGCTGTTCGGTTCCATTCTGCGAACAGACTTCAGCGACGAGAGCGATATTGACGTATTGGCGACCTTCGCGCCGGATGTCGTGTACACGTTCAAGGATGCGGTGCGCATGGAGAAAGAGCTAGAGGAGATTTTCGAGAAGCGCGTCGATCTTGTCGATAGACAGGCAGTGGAAGATAGCCCCAATTACATCCGGCGCAAGGCGATCCTAGAGTCGGCGGAGGTGGTCTATGCGACATCCCTGAGTCTTGAAAGTTGGTAGAGTTTTGCAATAATCAACAGGAGATATGATGTCCACGCAGCTAATGCGTTTTGCAGAAACAACAGAAAAGATGATGCAGGCATGGTACGAGCACAGTTCAGCAATTCTATCTCACTCAGGTGACCTTGGGTTTGTCCGAGAACACTTCGTTAATCAGGTACTTAGTAGTTTCTTGCCAAAAAGCATAATTGTCGGTAGTGGAGAAATCATTGGATCTTCTGGCAATGGAAAAGAAGTAAGATCAGGACAGCAAGATATCATCCTTTACCGTTCAGACTTTCCTGTGTTCACCAGCTTTACTCACATAAACACATACCTCATAGAAGGTGTCATTGCAACCATAGAGATCAAATCTGATCTCAGTAAAGGCTATGCACTGGATAAAGCTTTCAAAAATGTCTATAGAATCACTTCTATATCGAAAAGAGTTTTTATTGGAGAAAATGACGATCAGAAAACCCTAGAATATTATAACAGAGTTAGAAAGTACGTTATAGGATATGCAGGGTGGCAAGACGGAAACAAACTTGTAGAGAACTACAGTAAAGCCCTAAACAATCATCATATGAACTTGCCTCCAGACCTGATATACCAGCCTGGTCATTGTATCGTTTTGGATGATGGGTTTCTTAGTGGATCTATAGGCGCCGGAATCGGTGGAGAGAGTACACTCGCTCTTCTTAACAGCACCATTCCATTTACTATCTTCTTGTTTCATTTGCTGAAGGCCATTGTCTCTACAACTGGTAGCCTTGTCGTCCAAGCTCCAGGCATTAACAGTTCAACACGTTTCATGATCGATCATTATGTAAATTTTCCTGAGCAGCCATTCACCAGATTATCCCTTAAGTTAAAATAAGGAGTAACCCAACCAGAACCCGCCGACTCACCACCACCCAAGCTATCACCACCTTTCCCAAAGACCGGTACGCTTGTGGTGAAGAGCATCAAGCGCAAGTGAGCAAATGTAAATAACCTCTCAGCACAAAGGAGCATCAAATCTCATGGCCGAGATCCAATGGGTAATCGAAGTCCGCTGCGTGAACACCCTCCTCGCCGAATTCAAGGTCTGCGAGCGGGGCCAGCATCTATCCGTCCACGTGCCCGACCGCTGTCTAGACCCGCACGAGTTCGGCAAGATGATCGAAGGCGCGGAGGAGGCGAAACGTCTCGCCGACGCACACCGGGGCGCCGGCATGAAACAGCCCGCGCCACTGCCGCCGCTCGAAACCGAGATGGGCACGGTCGGCGAGATTGTGCGGCGGAACGATATTTATGATATCCAAATCCTGGAGGCGGGCGAGATCGTCTCGATGAATGTCGGCGGGATACTCGGCCCGTCGGAGTTCGACCGGTTTATTGCGGAGATGAAAATGATCCAGGGGAGGTTGGCGGCTTCTTAATGGAGCTTGCACCAAAAGGGAGGAGAAAACACCATGACCCACCGACTCACCACCGCCCAAGCCATCATCGCCTTTCTTAAAAACCAGTACGTCGAGCGCGACGGGCGCGAAATTCCGTTCTTTGCCGGCGTTTGGGGCATCTTTGGACACGGGAATGTTGCAGGGATCGGCCAGGCCCTCCAGCAGAATCCCGACTTTCGCTATTATTTCACCAAGAACGAACAGGCGCAGGTCCACGCAGCGACCGCCTTTGCCAAGATGAACAACCGGCTGCGCGCATTCGCCTGCACCTCGTCCATCGGTCCCGGCGCGACCAACATGCTCACCGGCGCGGCGACCGCCACCGTCAACCGGCTGCCGGTGCTGCTGCTCCCCGGCGATATCTTCGCGCGGCGCAACGTTGCGCCGGTGCTCCAGCAGCTCGAGGCGCCGTGGTCGCAGGATATTTCGGTGAACGATGCGTTCAAGCCGGTGTCGCGCTACTGGGACCGCATCAACCGCCCGGAGCAGATCATTACGGCGCTGCCGGAGGCGATGCGCGTGCTCACGTCGCCGGCGGATACCGGCGCGGTGACGCTGGCGCTGCCGCAGGACGTGCAGACCGAGGCGTATGATTACCCTGCTGCGCTGTTCGAGAAGCGCACCTGGACCATCCCGCGCAGCCGCCCGGACGATACGCTCCTGGCGCGTGCGGTGCAGTGGATTCGCGCGGCGGCGAAACCGCTGATTATCGCGGGCGGCGGCGTGCACTACAGCGAGGCGAACGCCGCGCTCGCCGCCTTCGCCGAAGCGACCGGTATCCCGGTGGCAGAGACGCAGGCCGGCAAGGGCGCGCTCAACTACGACCACGCGCAGGAACTCGGCGCGATGGGCGTCACCGGCACGCCCGGCGCGAACGTCATCGCGCGGGAGGCGGATCTGATTATCGGCATCGGCACGCGCTACAGCGACTTTACCACCGCGTCGAAGACCGCGTTTCAGAATCCCGGCGTGCGCTTCGTCAATATCAACGTGGCGGCGTTCGACGCCTACAAGCACGCTGCGCTGCCGCTGGTCGGCGACGCGAAAGTGACGCTTGAGGCGCTGACGAGCGCGCTTGCCGGCTATCGCGTAACCGGCGACTACGCCGCGCGCATCGCCGAGTTTAGGGCGCGGTGGGAGGCCGAGGTTGATCGTCTTTACAATCTGGAGCACGGCCCGCCCATCAGCCAGGGCGAGGTGATCGGCGTGGTGAACACGCTTTCACAGCCGGAGGATGTGGTGGTGTGCGCGGCGGGCAGCCTGCCCGGCGACCTGCATAAGCTGTGGCGCACGCGCAGCCCGAAGGGCTACCACCTGGAATACGGCTACTCGTGCATGGGCTACGAGATCGCCGGCGGGCTGGGCGTGAAGATGGCCGACCCATCGCGCGAGGTCTACGTGATGGTGGGCGACGGCTCGTACCTGATGATGTCGCAGGAGATCGTTACGTCGATACAGGAAGGCTATAAGCTTACCATCATCCTGCTGGACAACCACGGGTTCGGCAGCATCGGTGGGCTGTCCGGCTCGCTCGGCAGCGCCGGCTTTGGCACCGAGTACCGCTATCGTAACCCTGAGACCGGCTTGCTCGACGGCGGCGTGCTGTCGCTCGACTTTGCGCAGAACGCCGCCAGCCTGGGCGCGCACGTCATCGAAGCCGGCACGCGCGACGCGCTGGCGGACGCGCTCGAAGCGGCGAAGCGCATCGACCGGACGACCGTGATCGTGGTCGAGACCGACCGCGAGCAGCGCGTGCCCGGCTACGAGAGTTGGTGGGATGTGGCGGTCGCCGAGGTCGCCGAGATCGAATCGGTGCGGGCGGCGCGTGAGGACTACGAGAAGATGCGCGCCAAAGAGCGTTATTACTTGTAGTAATCTATGCCTTGAATAACTCTAAAATGAGCGGGTGAGTGCGCCGGTTGAGTCTAAAGTCTATTCTTTAAGGAGCAAAAGTCATGGCACAACTACCGGTCAGCCGCGAGACGCTCATCGCGTTCTTGCTCGACGCCAAGCGCGCGACCTATGCCAGCCCGGACAGCAGAGCGAAGGTCGCGCCCGTGCTGCCGGGATCACAGCAGTTAGAATATCGTGAAGGCGCGCTGTTCTACCGTGATATCTACTTCGGTTTTGATTTCTTCGCCGGCCAGGAGACCGTCTACCACGACGACGCGCCGTTCTGGTCGATGGGCTACGCCGGCGGACTGCTCGATCCGACGATCGATGCCGTCCCGGTGTATGCGTTCTTGGGCGAGGCGCTGCGGCAAGTGCGGCCTGAACGCCCCTATCGTGGCCCGGAGGAACTGCGCAAGGGCGCTTATCTCTATACCGACGAGAGCCACGGCGAGGTCGAGCGGTTCTGGGGCATCGAGACGATCAGGTACGAAGGGCGCGCGGTCTACGAGCTTCGTTATGCCGGCGGCCACTTGCTGAAAGTGTAAAGCCGGCCTGACAGGTCTTGCGGTTGCACAGGATGGCGTCCGGTGTGAGCGCCGCCGGCCAGCCACACCATACGACAGCTTTGCAGTCCTGGCGTTTTTTAGTAACATACTCCTACTCCAAACTTCCTTGAGACGCCATCCCGCATGCTCGGCTGTCAACTCTTCATCGTTCTCTTAAGGAGGTGAAACGAGCATAGAGACTCATTTTCATCAATCAATATCTCGCCAAAACAGAATAAGGAGGAAAACGCATGAACCGCAAACGTTTTTACCTGGTAATTAGCTTGGTGCTCCTCGCCGCCATGCTGAGCAGTTCGATGGCCGCCGCGCAGGAAAAGACAAAGGTGGTTATCTTCGTGGGGTTGGGCACCGGCACCGCCGCCGACCAGATCACACGCCAGGAGGCCCTCGCCGAGGAATTCAACGCAACCCACGATGATATCGAAATCGAGTTCCTGATCGTGCCGCACGAGGAAGCCAACACTCGCTACCTGGCGATGATCGCCGGCGACAACCCGCCGGACCTGGTCGGCCCGCACGGCACCTCGACCATCGCCGCCTATCTCGACACCTGGGCCGATATCACGCCGTTCATCGAGGCGGAAGGCTACGACCTCAGCGACTTCTATCCGCCTTCGCTGAAGCTCAACGAATACCCCGACCTCAATACCGGGCTGCCGCTGGGGTTGTATCCCTCGTTCCTGCTGTACAACGTGGATATGTTCGACGCGGCGGGCGTCGAGTACCCGCCCAGCGACTATACCGACACGAGCTGGACCTTCGACGAACTGCGCAGCCGCGCGATGCTGCTGACCCTGGACGAGAACGGCAACGACGCCACCTCCCCGGATTTTGACCCGGACAAGACCGTACAGTGGGGCTTCGACGACTCGTGGATCAGCATACGCGGCCTGCTGGCGGCGTTCGATGCGCCCAACGTCGGGCGGCCCACCACCGACGACTACAAGACGGCGGTCGCCAACTCGGATGAATGGGTGCAGGGTTTGCAGTGGTTCAGCGACGGCGTGTGGAAGGATCACTTTATCCCCAGCCTGGAAGAACGCGCCGCTTACGAATCGGCGGGGCTGGGCACGCCGCTGGACGGCGGCCTGATCGCCATGTTCTGGAGCCACAGCTGGTACCTGGCCGAGATGCGCGAGGTGTACTTCGACCTGGAATTCGAGATGCAGTTGGCCGCGCCGTCCTTTAACTTCAAAGGGACGCGCGTCGCCCGCATCCACGCCGATAACTTCACCATGCCCGAAGCCTCCAAGAACAAAGAGGCTGCTTGGGAAGTGATGAAGTGGCTCTCGGCGCCGGAGCAAATCACCGAAGTGTGTTTGATCTACGGCTGCGTCCCGGCGCGCATGTCCGCGAAAGACGAGTTTAGCGCCGCGATGGGGGAAGCCTTCCCTGGCCTGGACCTCAACGTGATCTTCGACTCCATCGACTACCTGGACACCCCGCACCACGAATCGTGGGTGCCGGAGTGGACGAAGGTCGAAGATACGATGGAATACGCCGGCGGCCTGATCTTCACGGGCGAGAACACCGACGCCAAAGCCGTGTTGGACGAGGCTAACGCCGAAATCCAAGCGTTGTTAGACGAGTATTGGGCCGGCCATTAAGCCCGGAATCATGCAGGGGCGCGCCGCGCGTGAGGCACAGCGCGCCCCTGTCCCCGGAGCACACGCACATGTTAAAACAATTCGACATCCGCCGCTGGAGCCTGGCAAAGCGCGAGGCCGCCGCCGGCTATTTCTTCGTGTCGCCCTGGCTCATCGGGTTTGTCTTGCTCACGCTGGGGCCGATGCTCGCTTCTCTCTACTTCTCTTTCACCGACTACAATATCATCGAGCAGCCCAGTTGGGTCGGCCTGGATAACTACGCCCAGTTGTTTCAAGACCCGCTGTTCTGGCAGTCGATCAAGGTCACCCTGCAATTTTCTGCGCTGGCGCTGCCCCTGGGCCTGCTGACCGGTTTCGCGCTGGCGCTCCTGCTGAACCAAGCCATCCCCGGCGTGCGAATCTGGCGCACCATCTACTTCCTGCCGTCGGTTCTATCAGGCGTGGCCGTGACGCTGCTGTGGATTCTGATCTTCAATCCCAAGATCGGTATCATCAACCAACTGCTGGCGCTGGTCGGTATCGACGGGCCGGGCTGGCTGAGCGACCCGTACTGGTCGGTGCCGGCGCTGGTCATCATCAGCTTATGGGGCATCGGGCAGACCATGATTATCTACCTGGCCGGCTTGCAGGGCATCCCCACCGACCTGTACGATGCGTCCAAAGTGGACGGCGCGAACGCCTGGCAGCGCTTCTGGAGCGTCACCCTGCCGATGATGACGCCGGTGCTGCTCTACAACCTGGTGCTGGGTCTGATCGCCTCGTTCAGCTACTTCACCCAGGCCTACATCGCATCGTCTTCCATTTCCGGCGGCGAGCTTGGCGGCCCGGTGCGCTCTACCCTGTTCTACAACCTGTATCTTTACCAAAACGCCTTTCGCTACTTCGAAATGGGCTACGCGTCGGCGATGGCGTGGGTGCTCCTGGTCATTGTGCTGCTGCTCACCCTGTTGATCTTCCGTTCTTCGAGCGCATGGGTTTACTACGAAGGCGAACTGAGGGGGCGGACCTGATGGCGACCAAGACAAAGACCGAAGCGCCCACGCCGGCCGTGCTGAAGACCGGCTGGCGCGCGAACCTCAAATACTACGAACTGACAATCAAGACCCTCACCACGTTCATCCTGGCGGCGGGGTCGTTCGTCGTCATCATCCCGCTCATCTACCTGGTCTCGTCCTCGCTCAAGGACCGCGCGCAGCTACGCCAGGAGCCGCTTAACCCGCTGCCGATTGCGCAGGTGATGGTCAGGCTCAACAACAAGAACGAAGCGCTGTACAACGTGACCATCGACGGGCAGGCGCGGCAGATGGCGCTGGTCAAAAAAGCGCCCGGCGGCAAGGGCATCTTCGCCGATCCTGCCGCGCCCGACGTGACCTACGAACTCCTGATCGCCGATCAAACGCCGGTGCGCCGCCTGGAGGTTCACTGGGAGAATTATCCCGAAGCGATGACCGTGGTGCCCTTCGACCGCTACGCGATCAACACGCTGCTCGTGACTTTCACCGGCATGGCGGGGATGCTGTTCTCGTGCTCGTTAGTGGCCTACGGCTTTTCGCGCTTCCGGGCGCGCTGGCTCGGCCCGCTGTTCATCGTCCTGCTCTCGACGGTCATGCTGCCCCGGCAGGTGACGCTCATCCCGATTTACGTCCTGTTTCAGCGGATCGGCTGGGTCGATACCCTGCTGCCGCTGATCGTGCCGCAGTTCTTCGCCAACGCCTACGACGTGTTCTTGCTGCGCCAGTTCTTTATGACCGTGCCGCTTGAGCTTGACGAAGCCGCCAAGATCGACGGCGCGTCGCCGTTCCAGACCTTCCTGCATGTCATGCTGCCGCAAGCGCGGCCCGCCCTGGTGACGGTGGGCATCTTCCACTTCCTGTATGCCTGGAACGACTTCTACGAACCGCTGATCTTCCTGCACAGCCGCGAAAACTGGACGATGGCGGTAGGGCTGCAAACCTTCAACGCGCTGTATGCGTCGAACACACACCTGGTCATGGCGGCGTCGGTGGTGATGATTATCCCGCCGATTCTGTTGTTCTTCTTCAGCCAGCGGATATTCACGCAGGGCGTGGTCATCACCGGCGTGAAGGGCTGAGGACAATTTTTAACCGCGAATAACACGAATGACTCTTAATTCGCGCTATTCGCGTTATTCGCGGTTGAAAACCCAAACGGGCTAATCCGGCACACCGACCAACACGAACCCGGCCCAGTAGTCCGGCGCGGTCCACGAGTTCGCGGCGTCCTGGCGCACGCTGCGCTGTGCCGCCGCCAGCGCCGCCGCCTCGTTCATGCCGCCCGCCCGGTTGCGGTAGAACGCCGCCATCAGCGCGGCGGTCGCTGCGTCGTCCACCGTCCACAGGCTGGCGACTACCGTGCGCGCGCCGCTGAGCAAAAACGCGCGCGTGAGGCCCTGGAACTCGTCGCCTTCGGTCAATGCGCCCACCGCCGTCTCGCACGCCGAGAGCACCACCAGCGGGCCGTGCTCGCGCAGCGGCAGCGCGTACACCTCCCGCACTTCCAGCAGCCCGTCGTTCTCGGCGTCGCCGGCCAGTTTCAGCGCCGACGAAAGCGGGTCTTGTGCGTCGAATTTGCCGTGCGCCGCCATGTGAACCACGCCGGCGCTGCCGATCTGCGCCCGTAGCAGACTCTCGGTCGCATCGCCGCCGAGCACCGGCAGCACGCCCAGGATCGCCGCGACTTCCTCGGCTTCGTCGGTTGCGAACGGCAGCGAATAGTCCGGGTTGCCGAGCACCAACGCCTGCCCCGCCGCCTCCGCCGCGCCGCGCCCGGCCAGAACCGTGTAAACGGTGGCGCTGGGGCTGTAGCTGACCGCGTACCTATCGACCAGGAAATCGGAGCCGTTAGCGGTCAGCGATGCGAACGAAACAAAGTTCAGCACGTCGTGCGGGACGACGATGAGACCGGGCGGGTCGAGTGGGTCGGCCGGCGGCAGGCTGTCCTCCAGGGGCGCGACCAGCAGCGCGTACAATTTCTGCAAAGGCCCGGTCTGCGTTTGATCGACCCGGAAGGCCGACACCTCGTTGCGCAGGTCGCCCGGCTTCGCCGCGAGGCGCTTGGCGCGCAAGTCGGTTCGGGTCAGCACGAAGGCGTACACGTCTTCGTCGGTGAGGTAGTACGAAAGCAGCGCCGCGCCGTCGGGAAGCGCCGCCTGGACGGTCTCCAGGTCGGGCACATCTACGCGGGTAAGCTGGTTCAGGTCTGGGTTTTGCGCCTCGATGGAGTCGCTGATCTGCGATAGCTCCAGTTCGGCGGCCTTGAGTTGCTCGTTGATCCCGGCGATCTGCGCGTCGATTTCCTTGATCACATCCTCGGAAGCGCCGCGCCGCTTGAAAAACAACTCGGTGCGCCCGGCCTCCAGGTCCAGGATCGCGTCGCGCCCGGCCTGCCACTGTTCCAGCAGCGCCGCGTCGGAAACCTGCTCGACGGTCAGGTTATCCTGCTCCAGGCGGAAAAGGAAAGTGCGGGCACGCCCGCGCTCGGCGTACTCGAAGGCGCGCGCCGGCTCCGAGTCGAACAGCAGAGCGACCAGCCGGTCATAAGGAATGACGCTGATGTCCTGCGAGCCGAAGGTCCGCTGCCCGCTCTGGAACCCGATATCGGCATGGATCGCCTCGATCAGATCGACCGCCTGCGCATAATACGCCACCGCGTCAACGGGCCGGCGCCATGCCTCGTACAGCGCCCCCAGGCTGTGCAGGATGCGCACCTCCTCAAGCCGGTCGCCGGCCTGCTGGATGATCGCCAGCGCGTCCAGGTGATGCTGTTCGGCCTTTTCGTAATCGCCCTGGAGCCGGTACACCACACCCATCTTGTTTAGGGTGATGGCCTCGCCCAACTTGTTGCCCAGCGACCGGTGAATCTCCAGCGTCTCCCAGTATAGATGCATCGCCCAGCCGTACTGCCACGGCTGTCCCGCGCCCGGCTGGTACAGCGCCGCGACCTGCGCCTTCAGACGGCCCTCTTGCAGGCGGTTGCGCAGTTGCTCGTGAATCGCCTGCGCCAGTTGGTAGAAGTTCTGCGCTTCGTCGGTGCGCTCCTGGCGCTCGAACACGTTGCCGATGAACTCGTAAGAAGCCGCCAGCCCCGGCAGGTCGTTGATCTGCATGGCGATGTCGCGCGCCTGCTGGTGGTTGTTCAGCGCCTTGTCGTACTCGGTTGTATGGTAATATACCCTACCGATCCGGTTGTAGATGTCGATCTGGGTCGTCAGTTCACCCATCTGCTTGCCGAGATTGAGCGCCTGCTGGTAATACCCCAGCGCCGCGCCGAATTCCTCTTGCGCGTCGTAGAGCGCGCCGAGCCGGATCAGGGTTTGCGTCTCCCACACCACATCGCCGGCTTCGCGGTGGATATCCAGCGCCGAGAGGAGCCGGTCCGACGCTTTGCCGTATTCCTGCGTTTCGACGTAAGCCCGCCCGATGCTGCTGTACCCCATGCCCAGGCCGCGCCGGTCGCCGGTCTCGCGTAAAATCGTCTCCGCTTCTTGATAGCTAATCAGCGCGTCCTCATAGTCGCCGTGCGCGACGTAGTAGTCGCCCACGTGCAAAAGCGCGATCCCCTGCCCCCGGCGGTCTTCCATCTCCAGCGAACTAAGGCCCGCCTGCCGTAAGTAGCTCAACGCATCCGGGTCTTTCTGGTCGTCCAGCGCCCAGCCCAGCCCGATGTACGTGATGCGCTCACCCTCCCGGTCGTTCACCGCGCGCTGAATCTCCAGCGCCTCCCAGTACAGGTCCAGCGCGCGAATCGCCTGCCCCAGCCCCCGGAACACCTCGCCGGTGTAATACAATGACGACGCCATGCCGCGCTGATCGCCCAGTTCATACGCGATCAGGTACGCCTTGTCGTGCAGGTCAAAGGCGTCGCTGTACTGGCCCTGCGCCGTGTACACCGCGCCGATGTAGTTAAGCGTGTTCAGTTCGCCCTGCCGGTCTCCCGCTGCAACCTGGTTATCCAACGCCTGGTTGAAATAGCTGAGCGCGTCGGTGTAGCGCCCCAGCTTGTCATGCACGCAGCCGATCCCGCCCAGCGCACGCGACGCCCCAACCAGGTCGCCCAGTGCGATGTAGATATCGCGCGCCTGCTCCAAGCGTGTGAGCGCAAGATCGTACTGGCCGGTATAGCGGTAGATATCCCCGATCCCTTCGAGCGCGCGGGCCTCCTCGGCGCCGCTGTTCACCTCGCGGTGAGCGGCCAAAGCGCCCTCGAAGTAACCCAGCGCCGTCTGGTATTTCCAGAGGCCCATGTACGTCCACGCGACGGTTTGCATCAGGGTTCCTTCACCCGCGCGGTCGCTCAGCGTGCGCCGGATATCGAGCGCCGGCAGCAGGTAATCCAGCGCCAACGTAAACTTCGTTTGCTCCTGGTAAAGGCGGCCCAACCCGTCGAGCGCGTCGCCCTCGCCCGGCGCATCGCCCTCGGCCTGCGCGAACGCCAACGCCTGCGCGTAATGGTTCGCCGCCTCATCGTACTGGCGCATCGCGTGGTACGCTGCGCCGATGTCGTACAGGATGCGCCCGGTCCACGCCCGGTCTTTCACCTGGTTGCTGGCAATATCCCACGCCTCCCAATACTGCTCCAGCGCCTTTGTATAGTCGCCCTGCGCGTGGTACACCCGGCCAAGCTGCTCCAGCGTCCGCCCCTCGCCCCGGCGACCGTAAGTCTGCCGCTGGATCGCAAGCGCACGCTGGTAAGCGTCCAGCGCGCCGCCCTCGTAGCGGCCTAACTCCTGGTTCATCAGGCCCAGCCAGAACGCCGCCGCCGCTTCGCCGTAGAGGTCGCCGCCGCCCGCGAAAGCGTCCACCGCCCGCGCGAAGCGCTCCAGCGCCGCGCCGTAATCGCCCGATTCGACGAGCGAAAACCCCTGCGCCAGCCAAAGCTCGGCGCTGTAAGCCGCTTCGGAGGTGTAGAAAGCGCTCAGCCGGTACTCGCCGCTCCCGGTGTTTCCGGGGCTGCTCACCACGATATCGTAGCGCTCGCCCGGCAGCAGCGCGCCGGTCGTCGCCAAACGCGCGTCTGTGGCGCCGCCCCAATTGTCACTGCTGCCGACCGGGTTGCCGGCCGCGTCGTATACGGTCAGAACGGCGTCGAACGCATCCGCACGCAGGTCAAAGGTCACCGGAGCCGATTCATCCACCGCGAACGTCCACGAGACCGGTCGCCCCACCGCCAGCGTATCAATGATCTCGCCGCCCAGCGTGAGGTCGGTGGGCAGCGCTTCGCTGCCGCCAGCCTGCGGCGTAACCATGAGCGTATACATGCCCTCGCCGCTGTTCTGCACGCTGCTCGCCGTGATAGTATACGGCCCGCCGGAGCGCAGTTCGACGTTTTCCACGTGTGAACTGAGACTGCCCTCCCAGTCGTCGTTAAACGCGACCTGGTTGCCGTTCGCATCGTAAACGGTTAGCTGGGCGTCGAAATCGGCGGAACGCAGATCAATTGTTACAACGGTGAGCTGATCCACCTCGATTTGCCAGTTCACCACCTCGTAGCGCAGCATCCCCTCGACCGTCTCGCTCAAGCCGATCTGCGCCACGCTGGCGCTCAGTTGGTAAGCGCCGCCTGAGTAGTTGTCAGGGCTGTTCTTGACCACGACTTGATAAGGTTGGCCGGCCAGCAGCGGCACTCCCGCCAGCCGCGCATCGGTTCGCCCATCCTTCCAATAATCGTCAATGTACCGGATGCGCCGGCCCGCCGGGCCGTAAAGCTCTAGAAACGTATCGAATTCGTCGGACTGCGCATCAATCGTCACGGTAACCGGCGCATCGACCACCAGGACCCAGGTTTCGCTGCCGCCGGCCTGGATTGCGTCGCTCGCCGGCGCGCCGAGGGTGAGCACCGCACCCGCCGGCATCTCGACTTCCACTTCAGCAGTGGGCACGGCGGCGGTTTCTGAGGTCTCTTGGGACGCAGGCAAGGTAAGCGGCTCCACCGTCTCGGTTTCTTTTGTGGGCAGACTGCCGCCGGCCTCCCACACCCGCAGCTCGTACTCGCCTTCTCGCAGCGCTTCGTAGCTGCCGACCTCAATCTTGTAGATTTCGCCCGGCGCCAGCAGCAAATCGGCGACGAGCGAGTCGGTGTCGCCGGGGCGGTCGTCGTTCTGCGCTACCTGCGCGCCGCTCCCATCGTACACGGTCAGCAGCGTATCGAACTCGTCGGAAGTCACGTCAACGTTGATCGTCGTTGGCGCGTCAACCGGGTCTAGCGACCAGGTAACCGCGTGGTCGCGCCACTTGTAGTCGTCCACGGTCTCGCCGATTCGTATGCGCGACGGCTGCACACTCAACTGATAAGCGCCGGTTTCGGCGTTCGCGTAGCTGCTCACGACGATGGTATACGTCCTGCCCGGCTCGACCGCCAGCCCGACATGCGCGTCGGTGTCTTCGTGCCAGTCGTCGTTATAGCGCAGCCGGGTGCCATCCTCGTCGAGGACGGCCAGGCGCGTGTCGAATTCGTCGGAGCGTGCGTCGATATGCACATGAATCGCCACATCAGATGTCAAAGTCCAGCTAGCTGTCTTGCCCAGTTCTAGGCGCGCTTCGACAGTCTCGCCGACGGCGATAGTCCCGACGTCCTGCGCCGTAGCCGCCGGCGCGCCGGCAAGCCACATTCCCCCCAAAATGACCGAGGCGACCAGACATCTCCACAGCCGCATTAGCTCACTCCTTGCTACTCGCCAGCCTCGCCTACCCATTATACGCCGCCGGCCGGAAAATGCTCACAGAGATATTATTATTTGCGGTTACCTTCAAGACGCTCGGATGCGGTGTTGTACGGTATACTCGACAGTGTGCGGGTTCTTTGGGAATTCGTGGGGTTCCAGGCGAGCCGGTGGGATGCCCAATAGATGGGGTTGAGGTTTCGTTCGCTCTGCGAATTCCTGAAACCTCCACGCACGCAATCTCACCGTGGGGAGAAAGAACATCAAGATGATGAAACCAATCACGCGACTTGCTTACGCCATCCTGCTCATCCTGACCGGCTGCGTTACCGCATCGCCGCAAGACGCGCCGGTCGAGCAGTTGGTCTACGGCCTGACTCTACAACCCAGCGGCTTCGATCCGCACATTCACACATCTTCCGAACTGGGAATCCCGCTGCGCAGCGTTTACGACACCCTGGTCTTCCGTGACCCCGAAACCGGCGACTTTGTGCCGGGGCTGGCGGCGAGCTGGACGATATCGGACGACAAGCTCACATACACGTTTGAACTGCGCGAAGATGTGACCTTCCACGACGGTACCCGCTTCGATGCCGCCGCCGTCGTCACAAACTTCGAGCGCATCTTCGCCGAGGCGACCGGTTCGCAGAAGGCCGCAAAGATGATCCCTGCCTTTGAACGCGCCGAGATCGTTGATAGCTATACGGTCCGGCTCCGGCTTGCCGAGCCGTTCGCGCCCACGCTCGACAGCCTCAGCCAGGTCTATTTCGGCATGGCAAGCCCTACGGCGTTGGCCGAGTACGACAGCGATATCTACCAATTCCACCAGGTCGGCAGCGGGCCATTTCGCTTCGTCGAGTACATCCCGGCGGACCGGTTGGTGCTGGAGCGCAGCCCGGATTATGCATGGGCGCCGAGCATCTACCGCAACCGGGGCGCGCCCGTCATCGAGCGCATCGAGTTTCGTTTCTTTGAGGACCCCACCACGCGCGCGCTGGCGCTGGAGAGCGGCGATGCGCAGGTCATGGGTGAATTGCTCCCCGCCGACGCCGAACGGCTGGCCGGCGACAGCAGCGTCACGGTGCACCCGGTGAACATTCCGGGAATGCCGCTGCAATTTTTCTTGAATACGCAGCAGTGGCCCACAAACGACCTGGCCGTGCGGCAAGCGCTGCTCTATGGCGTCAACCGCGATGCAATCGTCGATACGGTGTTCCGGGGATTCTCGCCGGTGGCTTATGGCCCGCTCGCGGCGTCCACACAGTACTACAATTCTTCGCTTGTCGGAACCTACGCTTACGACTATGCCTATGCGCGCGATCTCCTGGCAAGCGCCGGTTTTGCCGATTCGGACGGCGACGGCGTGTTGGACAAGGACGGGCAACCTTTGCTGCTGGAGGTCGTGGTGCCGCCGTGGGGATTGCTGCCGGAGGTGGCGCAGCTGCTTGAGGATCAGTGGGAGGCGCTGGGCGCAGACGTGCATCTCAAGCAGGTGCCGTCGTACCCGGCGCTCATCAATGCGGCGGCCGGCGAAGCGCAGGATGACGGCTCGGTGGTCTATCACTATCACGCCATCGCGCTGAACGACTTCGGCGCCGACCCCAGCCTGCTCGACAAGTTCTACCGCTCCGATGCCGCGCTTAACTGGTCGCGCGTGGTCAACACCGACCTGGATCTGTGGCTCGAAGAAGCGGCGCGCACCGACGACCCCGCGCTCCGCCAGGAGCTTTACGCGAACTTGCAGCAGCGCATCATGGACCTGGCGCTGATTATCCCGGTCCGCGATTATGTAAACCTCAACGGCGCGTCGGCCCGGCTGACGGGGCTGCACTTCGATGCTTACGGGTTCTTCCCCATCCTGACCGATCTGGGGCAAGCCGGCTTAACGCCTTAAGACAATTTCACCACAGAGACACAGAAATCTCTGTGGTGAACCTCCGAATCACAGTGATCGCCTATCTTATCAAACGACTGCTGAACACTGTCTTGATAATCTGGGCGGCGGTGACGCTGGCTTTTGCCGCGCTGCGCCTGATCCCCGGCGACGCCATCGGCGCGCAACTGCTGCAAGGCGGCGCGTCGGCGGAGGAAATCGAAGCGCGGCGCGCGGCGCTGGGTCTGGATGCGCCGCCCTTGGAACAGTATCTTATCTACATCGCCGGCCTGGCGCGCGGCGATATGGGCGTCTCGCTGCTGGATCGACAGCCGGTCACGCAGATGATCGCGCGGCAGATTCCAAACACGGCGGCGCTGGCATTGGCGGCGCTGAGCACCGCGCTGACCCTGGGGCTGGGCCTGGGGATTGCAGGGACAGCGGCGAGATGGGCCGGGGTGCGCCGGCTGAGCATGTGGCTGGCGGCGCTGGCGCTGGGGATGCCGGTGTATTGGACCGGCACACTGGCGATCTGGCTGTTCAGCGTGACGCTGGGTTGGCTGCCGGCGACCGGCGCCGGCGATCTGCGACACCTGATCCTGCCGGCCGGTGTGCTGGGGTTTCATGTGTCGGGAAGCATCGCGCGCGTGACCCAGGCGAGCCTGCTGGAAGCGCGCGCACAGAACTTCGTGCCCTTCGCGCGGTCCAAAGGGCTGAGTTGGCGGCAGGTGTGGCGCGGCCACATCCTGCGCGTGGGGCTGCTGCCGGTCATCACGGTGGCGGCGCTGCAAGCCGGCTTTCTGCTCGGCGGCACGGTCATCGTCGAGACGCTGTTCGCACGGAGCGGGCTGGGCGGGCTGCTGCTGCGCGCCATCCTGGAGCGCGACCTGCCGGTGGTGCAGGGTGTGGTGGTGCTGGCAGCGCTGATCTACAGCATTGTAAATACCGCTGCCGACCTGTTATACGCGCTGGCCGACCCGCGCGTGCGCCTGGAATCGGAAGAACTGGAGTTTGAATCGTGACGCACCTATGCCGGCTCCGGTGCCCGCTGGCCGTGCTCACCGCCATCGCCCTTATGTCGATCTTTGCGCCGCTGCTGACCCGCGCCGACCCGATGACGACCGACCCCGCAAACGCCCACCTGCCGCCCTCGCCGCAGCACCTTCTCGGCACTGACGCCTTTGGCCGCGACGTGTGGAGCCGCACGCTCTACGGCGGGCGGCGCACGCTGGCGGTGGCGCTGCTGGGCACGCTGGTCGCGGTTGTGCCGGGGCTGCTGGCCGGGTTGGCGGCCGGCTACCGGGGCGGCGCGCTCGACCGGCTGCTGATGGGGCTGGCAGATGCACTGTTGGCGTTCCCTAATCTGCTGCTGGCGATGACGCTGGTGGCGCTGACCGAAGAAGGGCCGTGGCAGATTGCGCTGGCGGTGGGATTGGCGGGCGCGCCGGCCTATGCGCGGGTGGCGCGCGCGGCGGCGCTGGAGGTGCGCCCGGCGCTGTACATCACGGCGGCGCGCGCAGTGGGCGGGGGTTGGGTACAGATCGTCGCGCGGCACGTGCTGCCCAACGTGATGGGGACGCTGGTGGCGTTCGGCGCGGTGACGTTTAGCTGGTCGATTCTCAACGCGGCGGCGCTCAACTTCCTGGGGTTGGGCGGCTCGATATCGACGCCGGACTGGGGGATTATGCTGGCGGACGCGCGGCAGGCGTTCCGTGATGCGCCGTGGGTGGGGGCGGCGCCGGGCCTGGCGATCACGGCGACGGTGCTGGCGGCGCACGCGCTGGCGGAGGATTGGTCGAGGAGGAAGATGCTATTAGGAGAGTGACGGAGTTTTTGTGTTAGAGGGACGGTAGCGCTATACTGTAGACACGTTGGTAGGTTTGATGCCAATCTATATTTGTCTTGCATAGCTACATAGGGGGCTGGCTATGACGCGCCACTTGCTTTTCGTAATCATTTTGCTAGCTTTTTTACAAATAACCACAGATGCCGCGTTAGCTCAAGACTCGATTGATATTATTATCTACATTGATGAAGATAGTTTGACGGTTTATGTTGGTAACTGGGAGCCTATTTTTATTGAGGATCTAGTATTTAGAGTCGGTGATGGTGAAGTATCTCCGTTGGAAACCCACCCATTGAAAGAGTACTCAACATTTAAAGAGTCAGACTTCAGATTTATCCACGATCCATTTTGCTTTAGATTAGAACGTCATGGTAGCCAGAAACCAGTACCTCAGATATGCCAACAAAGTCCAGCAGGATTAAGAACACATCCTCTAAGCGACGTTGATATCTTCTGGTATGATGATATAAGACACGTTGGTCATATAGTAAGTATACTAAATGGCGAAATCGAAGCTAAGGAACAATGTCAAGTTCGAGCTGGAGAGGAATGTCATGTCAACTATCCAAGAATTGATCCAGACCCTACCCCATTCCCATCGCCGACACCTCCTGATAACGGCGGTCCAAGAACTGGCGACATGAGAGAATTCAAAGATGTGCTAATGGTCTATGTGCCCGAAGGGTGTTTTATAATGGGCAAAAGGGAATATTATCGAGAGCATGGCGTATGTCTAAGTGCTTTTTGGATTGGTCAGACAGAGGTTTCTAATGCCCAATACGCTGAGTGTGTACATGATGGCGTATGTGAAGAACCCAGTCCTTATTACTTATATTTTCCTGATTATCCTGTCACATATATTACTTATGAGCAAGCAACAAATTATGCAAAGTGGCTGGGTGGCAGTCTACCGACCGAAGCACAGTGGGAATATGCGGCACGTGGACCAGAGGAAAATCTTTACCCTTGGGGAGACTGGTTCAATAGTTCATGGCTCAATTACTGTCCTCACAGGACAGAGTGCGGATCGAAGAAAACGATGCCGGTTGGTAACTACCCAAGAGGCGCTTCTTGGGTCGGCGCTTTGAACATGGCCGGTAATGTGTGGGAATGGGTAGCGGACTGGTACGATGAAAACTACTACAATACTCAGCGCGATAGCATGGTAGACCCGATTGGTCCAAGCAGTGGGAGTAGTCGCGTTATACGCGGCGGCTCATTCCAAGAGGGTGAAGACCAGGTAACATCAGTGTGGCGCGGTTATGCAGTACCCAACGCGCAAGACCCAACGATAGGCTTTCGCGTGGTGATTCCGGCTTATTAAAGTAAAGCAATAGGAGGATGAAGTGGGAGAGGAATCGGATGAACAAAACTCACCCCGGACTTCCCAAGGCGAAAGAGCACACCCAGAGTATGCTATGCTCATACTCAATGCATTTCTCCTAATACTTGCATTTTTTGTCATATCACTAAAGATTTATATTGACGGCAAAACGGAAGAACTTTCAAGTGTATTGCCACTTTTTCTCGTTCCAGCTTCATTTGTAGTTATCATGACCTACCTCATAGCTAAAAATCTCTCAAGCTATGACCAGGCCAAAGGTGATCTTGAGAAATGGGCAGTAGAAATAACAAAAACATTGCTTACATGTCCGCTTGCGACTTTGGTTTTGATCCTGATAGATATCATCCTCGCCCTAGTGCTTTTAGTGCACTTTCCAACTAACATTCTCTCTACGCTTTTCCCAACAGCCACACCTAATTCACTCTATGTTGACCTCACCCTATTCATGGATGAAGACTCGTTTACCCTATTCGTGCCACTGAGCGATACCAATGTATCGCTTGAAGGGTTGGAATTCGAGGTTTCTGCCAAAAGTCAAACAAAAGCGCTTAGCACATACGAGTCTCTCAAAGGTATACACTTCGACAATCTACCGACGCCAGTGTGTTTTCGTCTAGAGCGTTACGATTCAAATCGTTCACTGCCGACGTGGTGCGGGACTGGGCAAACACTCTTTACTCAATCGCTTGCAGGGGCCGATATCTTTTGGTACAGTCAGACGCAAAATCAAGGCTATGTAGTAACAGTCTTACAAGGCGAAACACCGGTCGGTCAGTGTCAGTTCAACACTGCGGCTGATAAGGGCTGTACAATACGCTGGTATTTTGAATTGCCCACCCCCCAGAACTAAGTAGTTGGCTCTTTTGGATGCCCGAACCTTCCCAGACACACCACAAAGGGCGCGACAGATATCCGTCGCGCCCTTTACTCTAAATAGATAGAATGGCTTATTTCAGCCGGCGCCTTCGGTCGTCTCCTCGTCGTCGTCAGATACCAAGTCAGCGGGAGTTTCTTCGGCGGGCGCGGCTTCCTCGGCGGGCGCTTCTGCCGGAGCTTCGTCTTCGTCTTCCCACGAGACGATCCAGATGCACGCGCCGGCCACCAGCACCGTCGCAACGACCAGCGCCAACCACTGACCGAAGGTCAGGCCAACATCGCGCGCCTCGAAGAGCAGAATCGCCACCATGCCGATGGCGAGCACGGCCCAGGCAGCCAGCCGGGGCGAGCGCTCTGCCCACCCGATCAGGCCGCCGAGGACCGGCGCTTGTTTGAGTCGGTTTATAAGTGTTTCCACGCGCTACCTCTTTTTATAGGGGCTTCAAAACTCGCTCGGCGCGCAGCTTCTTAGCATAAATTTGTGCGCCGCCGTCGATATGGACCTCCTGCGCGGCCTCGCGCCACGCGGGGACTTTGATATCACTGATCTCACGGGCCTCATAGTCTTGCGCGACGAATGCCCGGTAAATTTCTTCGGGCGTGGTTTGGATCGGGAAAAAGAAGAAAGCTACCTCGCTTTCCAGCGATTTAGAGTTTTCCTCAACGGCTTTGGTCAATCCCTGTACGATGAGATCCACCGGCGCGCCGGGCATGATGAAAAACTCATCGACGCGGGTGATAAGGTTTTCGACCTGCATGCCGGCGATGCCGACGATTTGACCGTTGGCCTCGGCGAGCAGATAAGCTTTTTCGCCGAACGCCATCATGATATCCATCCGGCTGACGGGCTGGTTCTTAAGCTTGCTGAGTACCTCGGCGATCTCCCCCGCGCTGGCGGGCGAGCCGCGTCTGACATGGACCTCCGTGATCTCCATCGCCGGGACGCGCGCCGGCGCTGCCGCAGGTTTCGCGCCGGCCGGCGCCGGCTTGGAGGGTTCGGGCTTTTTCGGCTCGGCTCGCACCGTAGTGACCTGCTGAGGCGGTTTGGGTTTGCCCGCGACGACCGGGAGGTTGTTCCATGCGGTCTGCACCTGTGCCCATACGTCCTCTAATGAGCCGCCGTTTTTGATGACGACATCAGCGCGCTCTAGCTTGGCCCGCTGAGATGACTGGGCCTGCATATACAGACGCGCAGCCGCTTCGGTCATTTTGCGCTTGGTGACCAAGCGCTGCAAAACCACCTGGGGCGGCGCATCGACCACCCACACCGAATCGACATCCTCGCCATAGCCGGCTTCCAACAGCTTGATAGCCTCGATGACGACAACCTTGCGTTGGGCGCGCTCTACCAGGATATTAATGGCCTGGCGGATGATCGGATGGGTGACTCTCTCCAAGGTAGCCAGGGCTTCAGGACTGCTAAAAACGATCTTCGCCAGCGCCGCGCGGTTAATACGCCCGTCCTGGCTCAAAATCTGGCGTCCGAAGGCGCTGACGACCGGTTTGTATGCCGGCGCTCCCGGCGACATTGCTTGGTGAGCCAGTCCGTCGGCATCCAGACCCAAAGCCCCCAGGTGCTCCAACATCTTACGCACCAGGCTTTTGCCCGTTGCGATATTGCCTGTAAGGCCAATCACGTATTTGTTTGCCCAACGACCCACGGTGACCCTCCACTTAAGGCTAGAACACAAATCATTGTAGCCTGATGCTTTGCCATATGCAAGCCCAAGTCCAAACCGCTGCTAGCTGCCTTTACCAATCGTAAACCGGCGGTAAAAAAGCCGATTGTCAGCCCAAATGCTTCGCGTGGGCCTGACGTGCTCGCTTTTGTCCGCCTTCAACATGGGCCTTCCATTATCTATTTTTCCCCAAAAGCTGCCGGCGATCCTGGCTTTGTGGAAATTCCTTTGCGGCTTAAAATGGATAAAGTCGAGACAGGGGACGCGGATGCTCTTTAAATCTCTCGCCGTGTTCTCCGTGCGCTCTGTGGTGATTCTGCTTTTTACTAGGAACGGTAATATGCTGCCTATCCCTATTATCCTTGCCTCCGGCTCGCCGCGCCGCCGCGAACTGCTCACGCTCGCCGGCGTGACCGGCTTCGCCGTGCAGAAAGCCGATATCGACGAGACGCCGCAGCCCGGCGAAGACCCGGTCGCTCACGTGATGCGCCTCAGCCTGGCGAAAGCCGCTGCCGTCGCGCGCTTCGCCGAAGACCCGCGCACCGTCGTTATCGCGGCGGATACCATCGTCGTCCACGGAGGCGAAATCCTCGGCAAGCCGGCGTCGCCGGAGGACGCCGCGCGCATGCTGCGCCGGCTGCGCGGCGCGGTCCACGATGTCCATACCGCCGTCGCCGTGCAGCAGAGCATCCAGTACGCGGTCGAAGCGACCACGACGGCGGTCACGATGCGCGCGTACACCGGCGACGAAATCGCCGCTTACGTCGCAAGCGGCGACCCGATGGACAAGGCCGGCGCGTATGCGATTCAAAACCCAGGCTTCCACCCGGTCGCGCACTTAGAAGGATGCTACGGCAACGTGGTCGGTCTGCCGCTGTGCACGCTGGCGCGGCTGCTGGCGCAGTTCGACGTAGCGATGCCCGGCCTGCCCGACGGGTGCCAAGACCAAAGCGCGAACGGCGCGCGCTGCGGCTTGCAGAATATGGTTATCCCCGGCGCGTAAAACCGCTACGCCGGCGCCGCGCGGTACTCGTCCAGCCCGGCGATGGGCAGATCGACGTAGCCACCCTTATTGCCCCGGAAATAGCACTCGATCTCGCACGCCAAACACTCGACGCAGCCGCCTTTCTTGGCCTCCTCGCGCGGGATGTTGAGCACCGGTACATCGCCCTCAAGCGACAGGATTTTCGGCGCGCACGTCTCAATGCATACTTTGCTCTCGCACGCCCGGCAGCGCGCGTGGTCCAGCGTCACCGTGCCGCCCGTCACGGTCCCGAAGGTGTACGGCTCGGCGGCGACCGGCTTGGCCCGGCCCGGCGGAACCGCGGCCGGCGGCGTCCATTCCTCGACCAGCGTTTGCAAGCGCCCGGCGCAGAAGTCCGGCGAGTCGTCTTTCTTGTAGCCCTCAATCGGCGCAGGGAACGCGCCGCGCGCGCGGTGCAGGATTTCGACCGCCAGGTCTTCGGCGTTGCCGCCCAGCCGGATCACCGCCGGCACGGCCAGCGGCGCTTCCATGAACGCCTTCACCAGCCCGCGCGCCGAGTGAAACTGCTCCTGGCTGGCGACGCCGCTGCCGCTGCCGAAGTAGCCGTCGATACCGGGTTGGCTGAGAATGATCTTCGCCGCGCGGTAGACTTTGCTGGCGGGCGGGTTGCCGCTGGTATCGACGAAGTTGGCGATCTTGAAGCCGCGCGCCAGCACCGCGTCCATGCTCATCATGCTGCCGCCGCCGCCCGCGCCGTGGAACCCCACAACGCCGTCGCCCTTTTGAAAGCCCTGCTCCATCTGGATGAAGTAAAACGTGCCGCGATAATCGCCCCGCTCCACGCTCCACGCGATTCGCTCCAGCGCGGTCGGCGGGCGGTCGAATTCGCGCGCAATCTCGATGCCCAGGTCCTTGTGACGGAACACCGCGTAGTCGTCGATGGTAAAGCGGCAGTCGGCGGCTACCACGTCGCCGGCCTCGGTGACCACCAGCGGGTTAATCTCGGCGGCGCGGGCGTCGTAGGCGCGCGCCGCGTCGTAGAGCTTCACCAGCGCGTCGCCCAGCTTCAGCAGCAGACCGCTCTCGACGCCGGCCCGCCGCGCCATCTCGCGCGCCTCGAAATCGCGCAAGCCCAACCGGATATCGACCGTATGCCGCGCGACCCGGTCCGGGTGCGCCTGGGCGATTTGCTCAATGCCGGTGCCGCCTACGCTGCTAAAAATCACCACGGGCGCACGGGCGCGGTCATCGACGATGACGCCGGCGTAGAACTCGCGCGCGATTGCCAGCTTTTGCTCGACCATCACGCGGTCTACCGTGAAGTGCCCGATCTGCATCCCCAGCAGGTCGCGCGCGGCGGCCTCCGCCTGGTCCGGCGTATCGGCGAAGCGAATCGCGCCCAGGCCGGCGCGCCCGGTCACCCAGGCCTGCGCCTTTACCACCACCGGCCCGCCGGTTTGTTCGGCGATTTGCCGGGCTTCTTCGGGCGCCGCCGCCGGGCCGCCGGCGGGGATGGGAATCCCAAATTGTTTGAGCAAGGCTTTGCCCTGGTACTCGTGCAAGCGCGCCATGATTTTCTTCCTCTGGGTGTCAAGACAATTAGATCAGGAAATTGTAATCCAACGCGCCGCGCTGTCAATCAGCCTTCTCGCTCGGCCCGGACCTCCAGCACGCCCTCGCGCGCGCGCAGCGTCGCAAGCAGTTGCTCGGAGTAACACGTCGTCTGCTTGGGAAAATCGACGTGAATCCGGTGCGTCTGTGTCTGCAAAATGATGCTGAAGGCGTCGCCCTCGCCGGCGCACGCCAACTCGTGATGCACCCATTGCAGCCGGCGCTTGTTTTGCTCTTCATCGTTGGTGCATGCCACGGTGACCAGGAGCCGCCGCCTTTTCGGTGGGGTCGTTACGGCCGGCTCCGCCTCGACCGCACGGGACGGCTTCTCGTCCGGCGGCTCGACCCAACCGTTATACTTGCTGCCCGTGCCGTTGCGCGGCGCGCCGAAATCATCGTCGTCGGGCGGCGCACCGTTAGACGCCGGCGACGCAGCGTAGTCCTCGAAGTTGCTGTCCGCCGAGTCGCACAGCAGCGACGCTTTGCCATCCCGCGCGTCGATCTTGCCGCGCGCGCGCAGAATCTTATCCACTTCCCACAGGTCGCGCGTCTTTTCCCAAGTGTTGGGGAACACAACAATCTCCACGGAACCGCTTTTATCCTCGGCCTGCACGAACGCCATCGCCTTGCCGCTCTTTGCCGTGTGGTAGCGGACATTCGTCACCACGACGACCAGCGTTACATTCTTATCGTGATACGTTTCGTCGATATCGGCGGCCTGGCACGTCGCCGCATTTGGACCGATCTGCTGCATCACCGAGTCCAGCGGGTGCTCACTGATGTACAGGCCGATCAACTCCTTCTCCCACTTCAGGATTTCGCGGCGGTCCACCTCCTCGATTTCGGTGAGGTTGCTGAGCAGGCTTTCCTCGCCGAAGGCAACGCCGGTCGTTTCGCCGAACAGACTCATCTGCCCGACCGCTTTTGCTTCGTGTGTCGTGGCGCTGGCGCCGAGCATGCGGTCCAGCGCGGCGAGCAGCGTCGGGCGCGTGCCGAACTTGCGCAGCGCGCCGACCTTGACCAGGCACTCCAGCGCGCGCTTCTGCACCTGCCGCAGGTCGGCGCGGCGGCAGAAGTCGTCCAGGTCTTCAAACGGGCCGCCTTCGGCGCGCGCGGCGAGGATGGTCTGGACCGGCCCTTCACCCACGTTTTTAATCGCATTCAGGCCGAAGCGGATGCAGCGCTCGCCGCGCTCGTTCGTCTCGACCGCGAAGTCCTGCGCGCTCTTATTAATATCGGGCGGCAAAACCTGGATGCCCAACCGCCGGCACTCCTCCAGCAGCACGGTGAGCTTGTCGGTGTTGTGCTGTTCGACCGTGAGGATGGCGGTCATGTACTCGGTGGGATAGTGGCACTTGAGGTAAGCGCACTGGCAGGTGATGACCGCGTAGTCGGCGGCGTGCGCTTTGTTGAAGCCGTACCGCGCGAAGAATTCGATATCGTCGAAGATACGCGCGGCGGTTTCGGCATCGACGCCGTTCTCCGGCCCGCGCTCCGTGAAGCGCTGCTTGTGCTCCATCAGCGCTTCTTTTTTCTTCTTCGAGACGGCGCGGCGCATCAGGTCGGCCTCGCCCGGCTCGTAGCCGAACAACTGGGAGGCGACCTGCAAAATCTGCTCTTGATAAACGATGATCCCGTAAGTCTCGCTCAAGATCGGCTCAAGCGCCGGGTGCAGGTAAGTCACCTGTTCCTTGCTCTGCATACGCGCGATGTAGGTAGGGATTTGCTCCATCGGGCCGGGCCGGTAGAGCGAGATCACCGCGATGATGTGCTCGAAGCGCCTGGGCTGAAGCTCCATCACGGTACGGCGCATGCCGCCGCCTTCCAGTTGGAACACGCCCACTACCTCGCCGCGCCCCAGCATCTCGAACGCTTGGTCGAGCTTGCGCTGGGTCTCCGCGTCCGCGTTCTCGTGGAGATAAGGAATCGTGTCGAGCGTGTACCGGGCGCCGTGGTGCTGCTCGATCAGCTCGCAGGCTTTGCGCAGGATGGTAAGCGTGCTGAGACCCAAGAAATCGATCTTCAGCAGGCCAATGGACTCGCAGGTATCCATGTCGAACTGCGTGACGACGCCGATGCCGTTCTCGGCGTCGCCGCCTTTGGTGGGGCGGTGCAGCGGGATGTACTCGACCAGCGGCTTATCGCCGATGATGACGCCGGCGGCGTGGGTGGAGGCGTGGCGTGTGATGCCTTCGAGGTGCTGCGCGGTGTCGATCAGGTTGCGCAGCACCGCGTCCTTCTCATAGATTTCTTTGAGATCGGGCACCTGCTCGACCGCTTCCGCCAGCGCTACCGGCTTGCCCGGCACGTTGGGGATCAGGTTCGCCACCTGGTTGACCTCCGGCAGCGCGATATCGAGCGCGCGCCCTACATCCCGGATGGCGGCGCGCGCGCCCAGCGTCCCGAATGTAATGATCTGCGCGACCTGCTCGCTGCCGTACTTGCGGATCGTGTACTCGATCATCTCGTGGCGGCGGTCGTCGGGATAGTCGAGGTCGATGTCGGGCATGGTCACGCGGCCCGGGTTCAGGAAGCGCTCGAAGATCAAGTTGTTGCGCAGCGGGTCGATGTTCGTGATGCCCAGGCTGTACGCCACCACCGACCCCGCGCCGCTGCCGCGCACGTTCCACCAGATATCGGCCCGGCGCGCGAACTCGCACAGGTCCCACACGATGAGGAAATACGTGTCGAATCCCATGTTATGAATGATTTTGAGTTCGTGACCGAGCCGCTTCTGTAGGGACGAATCACCGGCGCGGCTGCCGTAGCGCCACCGCAAGCCCTCCTCGCACAAGAAGCGCAGGTAAGACTCGGCGCCCGGCGCAGCGCCGCGCTCCGCGAGAAAGCGCCGGTACGCTTCGGCGTTTTCCGCGCCGGGGATCGGCTCGAAGATGGGCAGGTGGTAGCCGTCGGACTCCAGTTCGACATTGCACATCTCGGCGATGCGCAGGCTGTTGCGCAGCGATTCGGGGTAATCGCCGAAAATGTCCCACATCTCTTGTGGCGAGCGCAGATGATAGCTGGCTCCCATGCGCAGCCGGCCTTCCTCGGAGAACTTCTTGCCCATGCCGATGCAGAGCAAAATATCGTGCGATTCTACGTCGCCCGCGTCGATGTAATGTACGTCGTTGGTGGCAAGGAGCGGCGCGTTGGCGTAGCTCTGGTTTTCGATCAGCCACTTGTTCAGCACGTCGAGCTGTTCGACCGGGTGGCTTTGCAGTTCAAGAAAGAAATTCTCTTTGCCGAAAACGTCTTGGTACCAGCCCATCCGCTCGCGTGCGACGTCTTCCTGCCCGGTCTTCACCAGAACCGGGATCTCCGCCGCCAGGCAGCCGGAGGTCGCAATCAAACCCTCGGCGTGCGCAGCGAGAAACTCGTGATCGGTGCGCGGGCGGTAGTAAAAGCCTTCAAGCTGCGCAGCGCTGGCAATCTTGAGCAGGTTTTGATAGCCGGTCTGGTTCTTCGCCAGCAGGAGCAGGTGATGGGACTGCGAGTCGTGCTGCGGGTCACGGTCGCGCATCGAGCGCCCCCAGGGCGTCAGGTATCCCTCGATGCCGATGACCGGCTTGATGCCGGTCTTGCGGCAGGCGCGGAAGAAGTCGATCACGCCGAACATCGTCCCGTGGTCGGTGATGCCGAGCGCGGGCATCCCCATTTCCGCCGCGCGTGCGGTCAGCTTGCCGATCTTGCTCATCCCGTCGAGCAGCGAATATTCTGTATGTACGTGTAAGTGAACAAATGACTCAGACATCAAATACACTTCCCAGGAAAGCCAAAGCCGGATGCAGGTGGGGATCGCTGCGGTGTACAATAGAACACCTATTCGTATGTCTATTATACACAATGCCGGGAGGGTTTGCCGGGCGAGCCGTCGCCCGGCACCTTAAATTGTTGGGAGTTTTAAGGTTGGCGCCGCGACCAAAGCCTGGCCCCACGGAAGCTCCGAAACCTCCGTGGGGTTGACGTTTACCACAGATAATGCACCGGGTCCTTGATGTATTTCTCGTACACCGCCTTAACGCCGGCCATCACCGCATCGCTCAGCGGCGGCAGGTCCGCCGCGCCGAAGTTATCGCGCGCCTGATCGGGGCGCTTAGCGCCGGGGATCGCGCAGGTCACCGCGTCGAACATCGTGATCCAGCGCAGCGCAAACTGCGCCATCGTCATCCCGGACGGCTTGAGCTTTTTCAGTTCTTCGACCGCCTCCAGCCCGGTTTCGTAGTCCACGCCGGAGAAGGTCTCGCCCTTGTCGAAGGCTTCTCCTTCGCGGTTAAACTTGCGGTGGTCGTCGTCGGCGAAGGTGCTCGCGCGCGTGAGCTTGCCGGTGAGCAGCCCGCTCGCCAGCGGCACCCGCGCCAGGATGCCTACCTGCTTCTCCTGCGCCAGCGGCAAGAAGCGCTCGGTGGGGCGCATGCGGAACATGTTAAAGATGATCTGCACGGTCTGCACATTGGGGAACTCGACCGCCTTCAGCGCCTCCTCGACCTTTTCGACGCTGACGCCGTAGTAGCGGAGCTTGCCTTTTTTGACCAGGCCGTCCAGCGCGTCGAAGACCTCCGGCATGTAATAGACTTCGTTGGGCGGGCAGTGAAGCTGTACAAGGTCAAGCGCTTCGACTTCCAGTTTTTTTAAGCTGCGGTCGATGAAGTGTTCCAGATCCTTGTAGCCCTCGGCGACGTGCGGATTCAGGCGGCGGCCCGCTTTGGTCGCCACGTAAACCGTTTCGGAGCGCTCTTTGAGCACCTGCGCGATCAACTTCTCGCTGCGCCCGTCGCCGTAGACGTCGGCGGTGTCGATGAAGTTGACGCCCATGTCGATGGCGGTATGCAGCGCGGTGATGCTCTCCTCATCTTTCACCGGTCCCCACGTGCCGCCGATGGCCCACGCGCCGAAGCTGATGACCGAGACTTTCATATCGGTACGGCCCAACTGCCGGTATTCCATTGATTGGCCTCCTTTGGAAATAAGATTTTTAACCACGAATAGCGCTAATCGCGCGAATTAAGATTCCTAATTCGTGTTTATTCGTGCTATTCGTGGTTGAATCTTCATCCTCTGTAAAACAAATAGAACAAAGATGCAGCTACGACAAGCGCATCATCGCCATCCACGCGCGATTGATCTCGACCATATCCGCGCCGGTATAAACGAGCGTCGTGCCGTCGAGCCGTTCGGCGCCAGGCACGACTGCCGCGCGGTCGGCGTGCTGGGGCGTCTGGAAGGCGACTTCGAGGCGAACCGGCGACTCCAACCGGAGCGGCTTCATCTCGCCCCTGGCGGCGCGCTCGACCGCGACCTTAGCGCGCGCCTGAATCAATGCGCGCGCCTTCTTCGGCGCGAGGTTGCGCGAGGCGATGCGATTGATGCCGTGCTTCACGATCACGCGCTCGGCCCAGGGCGCAAGCGCTTCGACCTCTGCCGCGAGCCGGTCGTCGCCGGCGACCAGGGCGAGCGGCGCGCCGAAGTGCCCCGCGTAAGCCGTGTTGAACCCCATCTCGCCGACCGCGATGCCGTTCAGGCGCATCTGCGCCACGTCGCCGCTGAAGCTGTGCGCCAGGCCACCTCCCCAGGTGCCGGCCATCGCGTGATAGCCGACGAGCATCACCGCGCCGAAGTCGCCGCTTTCGACGCCCTCCATCATGCAGGCGGCGCGGTTCTGCCCCCGGATGATCCATGCATCCTCGTGCAGGTCCTCTGGGATCAGGTTATCCATCGGGCCGTGCGAATCGGCGACCACGACCTCGGTCGCGCCGCCGTCGAACGCGCCTTGAATCGCGGCGTTAGCCTCGCCGGTCATCAGCCGGCGCGCCAGTTCGTAGTTATTCCCATCCGACCAGGCATCTTTCGTGGTCGCCACACACGCGATGCCTTCCAGGTCAACCGAAATGTAGACACGCATCGTTTTCTCGTCCTTGCATATGTATAAGGTAGATTTGGAACTTGTTCCGGTCTCGCTTGCCTATCAGCAAACCTTTCAGGACCGGTGCAGCCTGTAACACTCCAATCATACCAGATTGGACGGGCGTGAGGAACATCAAGCCGGTTACCCGGTTACCGGTTACTGGCCGGTCGCCTCGCCGGTTCCCCGCTCCAGCCGCACCTCCACCACCGCCATACGGTGCGTGGACGGGAACGAGAGCAAATCCGTGCCCGCGTCGATCCGGGGGACCGCCGCCGCCACCTGCGGGGTCAGGTTCCGCAGCCACACGTAGTCGAAGCGCGCCAGACACGCGCCGGGGCAGTAGGTGACCGCCTGGTCGGGTGGGATCATCAGCGCCGCGAACGGGTCTTTGTATTCGTAAACTTCCATCTGGTCGTAGAGCAGCGCGTCGGGCGTGGCGTTGAACGTGCCGCCCAGCGCCACCCACGGCGCCGCGACGCCGGCGTCGGTGATGTTCTGCTGCACCCAGCGCAGCACTTCGCTGATTTGCTTCCACTGGTCGGTCGCCTCCGGTTCGACGTCGCGCTCCGGGAGGCCCAGCCACGTGTTGTAGATGTCGATGATGTTGGCGGGCGGGCAGGCGTCGCCGACCATCTCGGTGCAGACGCGCACGCGCTGCACGCCGGTTTGCTCGTTCCGGCTGGTCAGCGGCGAGCCGTCCTCGTCGATCTTGCGCACGCGCGTGAGCACCGCCAGCCCGTACACCGACTCGCTCGTCGGGTAATAGGCCATCTCCATACGCAGCGTGCGTGCCAGCCACCACGCCTGATCGACGCCGTTGCTGGTGAGGCGGCCCGCGTCCACCTGTTGCAGCAGCACGATGTCCACGCTGGTCTCGCGGATGAGGTTGGCGATTTCGTCGAGCGACGGATTGTAAAGCGTGTCATAGCCGCTGTGGATGTTCAGCGTGGCGATGCGAAGCTGCGCCGCGCCCGGCACCGACTGCGCGATCAAGGGCTGCGTGGCCCACACCGCCGCGTAGACTGCGCCGCCGCCCAACACCAGCAGGCCCAGCGTCGCCAGGAACGAGCCGCCGCGCCACGGGATGCGCACCCGCGCCACGATCACCGGCAGGCAGCCGAGCAGCGCCGCCAACATGAAGATGATCCAGCCCAGCCCTTTGAAGGAGGCGACGACCGGGTTCGTCGTTGCGCCGTAGACGAAGATGAACAGGTTGCCGGCCGCCAGCAGCGCGAAGACTGCCCAGGCGATGACGATGCTCAGCCCGGTGTAGCCGCTTTCGTCTTTGCGCGCCGGCTCGATGACCCACCACAGCGCCAGCGCCGCGAAGAACTGCGCCGCCACCATCCCGCCCGCGCCGACCATGCCGCCCAGCCGCGTCCCGACCACCAGCGCCAGGCCGATCAACAAAAACCACAGCCAGCCCCGGAAAGCGCCGTCGAAGATGCCGATGAAGCGGCGCGCCATCCCGCGCACCGCCGGCAGCGCGGGGAGCACGGTCGCGCCGATGAGCCAGGGCAGCAGCGCCGCGTAGCTGACGCCGCTCACGCGCGCGGCGGCGCTCGGCAGGGCCAGCAGCGCCAACTCTAAGAACATCAGCGCGCCCAGCGCCACGCCGCCCCACAGCGTGATCTTGCCCTTGCGGGTGGGCTGCTTGGCCGGCGGCTGCTCAGGCGTCGAGTCCTCGGTTTCGTCGTCGGCGTCGCCGGGCGCTTCGGGTGTCTCAATCTCCTCGGCATCCGGCCTGGGCTGCCCGGCCTCTTCCTGGGTCAGCGCGCTGAGAATCGCCGCGCCCAGCGCCAGCACCGACGCGATGGTTTGCAGGGTCAGGTAATCGGGATGAAGCGAAAAATCCTGCGTGTCGCCGAAGGCGCGCACGACTTGATCGATCACCAGACCGGCGACCAGCCCCAGCGGGAAGTAGTCGGCGTGGTGGCGCGCGACCACCGTGAAGTAAAGCCCGCACGCGCCCAGCATACCCGCCGCGCTGATGATCTGGGCGGTGGGGTCTTCGGTGACCATCATCACGTGGCCGAAGCCGGCAAGCGCGACCAATCCAATCGAGGCAGCGCTCCAGCGCTGCAACAGCAGCCCCAGCAGCGGCACCAGCGCGCCAACTGCGACGGCGGCCATTTCGACGGTCACCGTGTCGGTGAGCGGGCTGTCGGGGCCAAAGAGGCGCGCGGCGATATCGGCGCCGGAGGTGCGTGCAAAGACCCACATCGTCAGGAAGCGCGCGGCCTGGACGAGAAACCATCCCATCGCGCCGGCTTCCAGGAACCGGAGAAGTGCGTTAGACCGTTTGAGCATAGCGTTTGCCTGTTAATTCGTCGCCGGCGGGTGGGGGCGAGGCCGCCGGTGGGTACCGGGTATTAGTGTACAGTATAGCATCAATGGGGAGATAATGCGTTGTGGGGCGTTGCCCGTTACTCGCTGCCCAGAGAGAAGTCTGCCAGTATACGCTGTACCGTCTCTTTTAGTTGAGGCAGATCATTATGAACGGTTGACCACACTGCTGTGATTTTTACGCCGAAGTAGTGATGGATCAGTTTGTCGCGCATACCGGCGATCTTACTCCAGGGTATTTCTGGGTAGCGGGCGCGTATTTCGGGCGAGAGGTTCTTAACTGCTTCTCCGATAATTTCTTGCTGTCGGATGACGCCATCTTGTATGAGGGAGGTTGCTTCAAAAGCTGCCCGATCAACATCCCGGATATATTCTTCGACCTTGCTAATGGCATCTAAGATGTGTCGGAGATATAAGGAATCATCCGGCTTTCTCATAGATCACCTTGACCTCAGCCAAGACTCGATCCTTTAAGTACGGACTGATCGCATCCTCCGTCAGCAGATCGACTTTTCTTCTCAAAACCTCTGTAAACTCGTTTTCGATTCCTACCAGGTCTAAGAGACTCTTATCTTTGGAGAAGTGCACCAGTAGGTCAACATCACTTGTGAACGTTACTTCGTTATGCGCGAACGAGCCAAACACGCCCAAGTAACTAATATCGTTCCGCCGACAAATCTCGGTCAATTCGGCTCGTTTGGCGATCAAATCTTCCAGTGTATTGACGCGCGCACGGGCCATACCCTCAGAAAGCACAATGACGCGGACGCGACCCGGGTCGAGAGCGCTTAATGGCTCATCCAGGTGTAGTTGGCCGTTCTCATCAACCGTCCCTGTCACTTCAAGCGCTATAGTTACATCCATCGTGTTTCTCCGCCATTCTGTTGGCTCCATCGTATCACAGCCCGATTTGTTTTGATATACAGAACCTTTAATCATCCCTCACCGGATTCGGCAGCGCTTTCCCTTTCAACCCCGCCAGCAGATTCTCCGCCGCCATGACCGCCATCCGGTCGCGCGTGGCGACGCTGGCGCTGGCAATGTGCGGCAGCACGATGACGTTGTTCATCGCCAGCAGCGGGTCGCGCGCCGAGACCGGCTCCGGGTCGGTCACGTCGAGCGCCGCGCCGGCGATTTGCTTATTCTGGAGCGCCTGGGTCAGCGCGGCTTGGTCGATGAGCTGCCCGCGCGCCGTGTTGATGAGGTAAGCGCCCGGCTTCATCGCTGCCAGCGCCTCGGCGTCGATCATGCCGCGCGTCTCGCTGGTGAGCGGCGCGTGCAGCGAGACGAAATCAGCCGCGCGCAGCAGTTCTTCCAGCGAGACGAGCGCCGCGCCCACCCCGGCGGCTTCCTCCTCGGTGCAGGTGGGATCATAGGCCAGCACGCGCATCTTGAAGCCCGCCGCGCGCTCTGCTACCGCCTTCCCCACGCGCCCCAGGCCCACGATGCCCAGCGTCGCGCCGTGGATATCGCGGCCCATGAACAGCGTCGGCCCCCAGGTGCGCCACTTGCCGGCGCGCACGTACTCTATCCCCTCCGGCACGCGCCGCGCGATAGCCATCATCATGGCAAAGGTCATGTCGGCGGTCGATTCGGTCAGGACGCCGGGCGTATGCCCGACCGGGATGCCGCGCCGGGCCGCCTCCGCTACGTCGATGTTGTCGAAGCCGACCGCGTATTGGCTGATGACCTTCAGACCCGGCCCGGCGGCGTCCATCACGGCGGCGTCGATGCGGTCTGCGAGCATACATACCATGCCGCCGACGCCTTCGACGCGCCGGAGCAGGGTATCGTATGGGATGGGGCGCGCGTTGAGCCAGATATCGGCGTCGCAGTGTGCGCGGATGCGGTCTAGCCCGGCGTCGGGGATCATGCGGGTGACCAGCACCCTGGGTCTGTCGGCCATTGTCTTTGCTCCTTCGGAAAGCGGGTCACGGCGTCTCTGTCATCACCGGCACGAGATGTCTTGCGGCGCTTTGGCCTCGGCCCAGCGCCGGTCGAATTCGGCGTTGTATTGGGCGGCGATTTCGGCGTCCTGAATGATGAGCACGTTTTCGTCGTTGCTGGTGTCGGCGTTCTTGGAGAAGTTAAACGACCCGGTGATGACCGTCTCATCGTCGATGATGAAAACCTTGTGGTGAAACACGCGCGGGTTGCCGTCCACGCGCACCGGCAGATTTTGGCAGTAGAGATAGGTCAACTCGCTGTACTCGGTCCCGCTGCCGCGCTCCTCGAAGATGCCCTCGACCTTCACGCCGTCCGAAGCCTGTTCGTTGAGCGCCGCGCCGATCTTGTCATGGGTGAACGAGAACGCCATGAACCGCACGCTTTTACGCGCGCCTTCGATCAGCGCCGCGATCTTGTCGCCCACCTTGTCCTCCGGCGCAAAGTACACCTGTATCGGCGTGTCGTTGATAACGACCGAGCCGGCCGAAGACGGTGAGCTGCCGCCGAACTGCTTGTTCTCGAACATCTTGTCGAATTTGCGGGTGTAGATATCGGCCAGCGCCGGCGAAGTGATCGCAATGGCGTTGTTATTGTTACGGAAAGTACCGTTCCGGGTGAAGTTCCACGAGCCGGTCCAGACCTGTTCGCCGTCGATAATCACAAACTTGTCGTGCATGTAAGGGTTGCGGCGGTCGTCCACCACCGGTATCCCGGCATCGACCAGCCGGTCTATCGTGGTCTCCGTGTCTTCGACGCCGCTCTCGTCGTCGGTGACCATGCGTACCTGCACGCCGCGCTGCCGGGCGCGCACCAGTGCATCCGTCACCGAGTCCAGGTTCATCTCGAAGGCGGCGATATCGATTGTCTGGCTTGCGCCGTCGATGGCCTGGACAAGGTATTGGTCGATGCCGTTGACCTGCCGGGCCGGGTCGTTGCTGTTCACCGGTTCGGTGAAGTACAGATGCCACCACTCGCCCGTGACCGTGTTCACCACCGCGCCGCCGCCGGTCGAGGGGGCCGGTGCCGTGCCGAGGATCATGTCGAGGATTTCGTTGGGATCGATGCCGGTGAGCAGGCTGATGACGATGACGATGATGATGACGGCGATGCCCAGGATGGTCGAGACGCAGCCCCGGCACCCGGTTGGCTGCTCGGTTTTCTTAGACGATTTTTTACTGCTGCTCTGTCGTCGGGCCATCGGCGCGCTTCTCCTCTTGTTGTGCATCCGGTCCAGGCGTGATCTGCGCCAGCAGGCGGCGCAAGATTTCCGAGCTGCTCATCTCGGCGTCGGATAGCTCCGCTGCGCTCAGGGCGTGGGCCGGTTCCGCTTCGACCTCTTTTTCCGGTTCGTCGGGTGTGGGAAGGGGGAGCGCCGTGCTCATCTCCAGCAATTGTACGAATTTTGTCTCGATTTCCTCCGGGTCAAGCAGGGCGCGCTGCCCTACCAGGCGATTGATCCGCTTCATGATCTGGCGAATCTGCTTGGTCTGCGTGTCCAGGTCGGCTTCGTGCTGCTCGCGGGACGCGGCGCTTTTCGGAGATTTGCCGGCGGTGTGTGCGCGCGCGACCAGGGCTTCGATCTGTGCCAACCCCCACTTGATGAGCATGTCGGCGTCCTCGTCGTCCAGCTCGTCGGTCAGGCTTTCGTCTTCCAGGAGCTGCGCGGCGAGTTGTTCCTTCAGTGCTTCAAGTTTAGCTTCTGACTGAGAACGCGATTTTGATTTCACCGTTAACCTCCCTCCTTGAACGCCTGTGCGAATTGTAGCGGGGGCAGGAGCTTTGTGCAACGGAGCGCCGATGTAAGTGAGATATAAACCTAAGGCTTGCCTTGACATGCGTCCGGCGTTATACTATGTCATCGTGAAATTTATAGTGCAAATTACCTCTAGACTGTTCGGAAATTGTATATAAAGATATCAGGTGTTCGGGTCCAGAAATGCCCAAATGCTGCTTGAGTCCCGATAAGGAGGTTCTGAATTGTCATGGGAGAGCAAGGCGCAGAGATTGATGAACTGCTCAAGGTGGGAAAGCAGGCCGCGAGAGAAGGTAACAGAGCGACCGCGCGGGTAATTTTTCAACAAGTTCTCGATCAAGACAAACGCAACGAGCAGGCGCTTTTTTGGATGGCGTCGGTGGCCGACACGGTGGAGGACAAGCAGCGGTATTTGCGCGCCACGTTGAAAGTGAATCCTCGTAACCGTAAAGCCAAGCGCTATCTCGACCAACTCCAGCAAGCAACGGCGGAACGGGACAGCCGCATTGTGACTTACGGTATCTTGGCCGTGATCTTGCTGGTGGTGCTGGCCGTCGTTGTCGTGCTCGGCGTTCTGATCCTTTCGGGCGGCCTGTAAAATTTACCTGCGACCGGGCCGCCGGGCTTGATGTCTGCGCTGCCGCGCCATGAGCCTTCTTTTCCTCGACCCCCAATTGAAAAACCCTCGAATCGTCTCGCGGCAGTGCGACATTGCCCAATATGCACCGTCAGTATAAGATATACATGCACCCGCGAAATGTATTTGCGTGGAGATTGCATTGGCTAACATAGAAATCCAGTCTCTATTACGCACCGGGATTGAGGCCGTGCGTGCCGGCAACAAAGCCAAAGCACGGCGCATCTTTGAGCGCGTATTGGAGATCGACGACAGCAACGAGATGGCCTGGATGTGGATGGCCTCGGTCGTCCAGACACCGGACGAGCGGCGCGTTTGCCTGGAGAACGTGCTCGATATCAACCCGAACAACGAGCGCGCCGTCAAGGCGTTGGCGCGCCTCAAGGCCGGCCTGGCAAGTTCTGCCCGGTCTGAGTCGAAACCCGCTTCCCGGATCACGCGCGTAAAACCCAAGTCGCCCCCGCCGCGCGCGTCCGCTGCCGAGTCGTGGGGGGCGTCGGATTGGGATTCCCGGCTTGAGGAAGTCGCCAGGCCATCCCGGCCGGCTGCGCCGGACCGCCGTGAGGCTTCTCTTGATGACAGCGGTGGCCGGCGCCGGCCTGCACGCCTGCCCATCCTGGCGCTGGGCGCGCTGGGCGTGTTGGTCGTGATCGTGGTCGCCGGGTTGCTGCTGGCGCAGGTCGGCAGCGGAGAAAGCGGCGGTGCGCAAGGTGGCCCGTTGCCCACGGTGCCCACGCCCGTCCCGACCCGGGTCGTGCTCGTCGATCCCGATGACGTCCGGGAAACGCTGGTGCCGCCCACCTGGACGCCGCGCCCGACCGAAACCCTGTACCCTTCGCTGACGCCGAGCGAGACGCCGCCTCCGTTGAGCTATTACAACCTGGTCTTTTCGGGCCGGCAGTCGGGACGTCCCGGCAGCGATATCTACCGCATCCGCGCCGACGGCGCCGAAGACGAACTGTTCCCGCTTGCCAGGGACGACGCCGATGAGATTGACCCCGCCGTCGCGCCAGATGGGGCTGATGTCGTGTTTATATCGATGCGCAGCGGCGCCCCGGAGCTTTATCTGACCCGCGCCGACGGCCGGCAGATCGACGCGACTCAGTTGACCGATGCCGGCGCGACCGAGATGGGGACGCCGTCGTGGGCGCCGGACGGTCAGAGTATCGTCTTCAGCGCGGTGATCGGCGACGAGCCGGACAGCGAGCTTTATATCATTTCGCTCAACGCGCCGCGCGATTTGATCCCGATCACCAACAACCAGGCGAACGACCGCGAGCCGGCCTGGTCGCCGGACGGTAAGACCATCGTCTTTGCCTCCGACCGCCTGGTGCGCGGCTATTGGCAGCTTTTCATGGTCCCGGCAGATTGTTTTGAAACGGACCAGTTTGGGCAGTGCGAGGAAAAGGTCGTCCAGCTTACCAATTCCCAGTATTCCAGCATGTCCCCGGCCTGGTCGCCGGATGGACGGCAGATCGTGTTTGTTTCTAATCGCAAATCGGTTGACGACGAAGATGTCTACGTCATGCGCGCCGACGGCACCGATGCGCGCCCGCTGACATTGGAGCAGTACGGCGATAACGGGGCGAACGACCGCCGCCCGGTTTGGTCGCCCGATGGGCGCTGGATTGCCTTTGCCTCCGACCGCGAGGCCCGGCGCTCCCAGGTGTTTATTATGGCATCCGACGGCTCGCAGGTCGTCCAGGTCACGTCGTTCTTGGGAGGCGCGGCCTCGCCCTCCTGGTTACCAGAACAGTAAGGAAGGTAACGTGAGCGAACAGCAGAGAATTAATATGTACTTGAAGCAGGGCGTGGCTGCGGCCAAAGCCGGCGATAAAAGCACCGCGCGCCAGCTTTTCGAGAAGGTCATCGAACTGGACAAGAACAACGAAAAAGCCTGGCTGTACATGGCGGGGGTGGTCGAAACAGACGAGCAGCGCCGGGTCTGCCTGGGGAATGTGTTGTACCTGAACCCCAACAACGAGAAGGCCAAGCAGGCGCTCACCCGGATCGAGATGGGCGAGCGCATGGACGTTAAAGGCGGCGGCAAGACCGGGGCGGGGGGGCTGAACCCGCGCATTCTCGTGTTCAGCGGTGTATTCGTCGTGGCGCTGATCGTCCTGGTGTTGGTGATGCTGCTTGGCGGTGGAGGCGGCTCAGCGCCGACCGGGGGAGACACTGCCGGGACTACCGAGGTGGTGGAACTCAGCACCCCGACGCCGCCGCCTCCCACATCGACCGTGCCGCTGCCGCCTACCTGGACGCCCAGTCTGGAGCCAACGATTAAGGTCACGCCCACCGCCGAGATTTTCCCGACGCCGCCGGCTTTGCCGGGCCGGCTGGCTTACGGCAGCGGGCCGCGCTTCTTCGCCGACCGCTTCCTGGGCATTTACTATGCTCAGACCGACGGCGCCGAGCCGTTCAACCTGGGCAATGAGGATGAGCGCACCCGTGGCCGCAACCCGTCTTTCTCGCCCGATGGCAGGTACCTCGTCTACGAGATGGGCGCCACCAGCGGCACCAGCAACCTCCGCCTGTTGGACTTCCTGGGCGAAAACGCCCGGCTGATTACGCTGAACATGCCGGATATACACTTGGCCTCTGAGGAACAGCCGATGTGGTCGCCGGCCGCCGGGAAGCTGGAGCTTGCGTTCAGCGCATTTCGCATCGAGGCGACCGGTATGTCGGACTACGAGATTTACGTGATGACCTTCCAGACCATCGACGCCGCGCCGACCATCGTCCAGGTGACCGACGACGACTTCGACAGCACCTGGCCCGCCTGGTCGCCCGACGGGTCGAAGATCATTTATGTGACCGACCGCCGCGCGCAGGGTGGGGTCGATCTGCGCGTGCTCGACCTGGGCGGCTTCGGCCAGGCTTATGTTGCGACGTTGGAAGCCGCCACGCTGCAAGCGGCGGCCGGCGAGGCGACGCCGGCGCCGCCCACCGAGACCCCCGTACTCGAAGCGACCTCCGAGGCACCGGCCGGCCTGGTCACGCCCACCGAGGAGCCGATTCGTGAGAAGCCTTATGACACGCCCCTGACGACCGACGGCAACGCGCTCCGCGAGCGCGCGCCCGACTGGTCGCCGAACGGGCGCAGCTTGGTGTTCGAGGGCACGACCGTCAACATCGACGATAAAGGCGATTATGATGGCTATGACAGCGATATCTATATCATCGACGATGTGTTCGCGGCCGGCGCTGCGCCGCGCCTGCTGTTCCCGCTCGACACGGACGAAACCGCGCGCGATATGCAGCCGCGCTTCTCGCCCGACGGCAAGTACATTGCTTTTAGCTCCAACCGCACCGGCAGTTGGGAGATCTACATTATGGAAGTCGCCACCGGTACGCTTTACCAAGTCACCAATAACGATCAGATCAACATGGTCGGTGATTGGGGGGAATGACGTAAAGCCGTGAAGTAAAGTGAGAGAGAGCCGTGAGTGAACAAGCGCTTAGAGCAGCCAGGGATGCATTTGAACAGGGCGACCGCCAGGCCGCGCGTACTATGCTGGAGGACATTGTTGAGTCCGACGAGGGCAATGTCGAGGCGTGGTGGTTGCTGGCGCAGGTGGTCGAGTTAGACGAGGAGAAACAGATCTGCTTGGAGAACGTCGTTGCGCTCGACCCCGGCCATGAGCGGGCGCAGACGGCGCTTCAAGCGCTGCGCAGCGGCAGCGGCGCGGTCTTCTTTGACGACGACCCGTTCGCCGAGGCCGCATCTGACCTGGATGCAGCGTTTCGGGCTACCGACGATGATTTCGACATCGACGACGAAGCGTTCGATGTGGACGCGAGCGGCGAGTTCGACGGCGAACTGGGCGGTCGTTTGGACCGGCTGGCGAGCAACCGCCGATTGATGATCGCTTTGATCGCGCTCTTCGGCGTGGGGTCGCTGTGCATGTTCATTGTGGCGTTTTTGCTGGCGGCCCGGATCATTTGACCCGGTAGTCTCTTTAAGCAAACAGTAGCGGCAGCACGCGGGCCGTGCTATACTTTGCCGCGTTACCGGGCATGGGCGCGTAGCTCAATTGGCAGAGCAGTGGCCTTTTAAGCCATTGGTTGAAGGTTCGAGTCCTTCCGCGCTCATTATGTAGAGCCGATGATGTTGAGTCGTCGGTCTTTTTGTTTCCAGGTAGTGGTTAAGTAAAAGAAGTTTTTCTGTAATAGTCTTGTCTTTTGATATGGATGGATGTATTCTAACAGGTGTCGTATTGGCTTGATTTGGCAGTGACAAGGGGGGAGAAATGTCTACCAAGCAGAAAGACGGAAAGAATGCGATCACAGTTATTGCTTTAGTTGTAGGTGGAATGGGCAGCGTTTTTACTTTGCTCGAAGCACTGCTGCCAGGAGGAGAAGTTACACCTGCGATTGCGGCTATAGTGCTGGGTATTGTTGCAACTGGTGCCTTAATTCAGGCTAAGGTTCTTACTTTTCAGACGGCGGGATTGACGGTATTAGGTACAGGTATTTTGTTATTAATCGTACATCTTATCATTTCGCAACCTGCTACAGTGAGTGGTTATGTGATAGACAGCAATGGCGATCCAGTTGTAGGTAAAACTTTGATTCTCACAGACTCGAGTGGTGTAGATCATCGCGCGATTACAGATGCAGAAGGCAGATTCGAGATCAGAAGCATCCCCGAAGGCAGGTTTACCATTGTGGCAGACGGTTATCTGTTGCGAACTGGCGAGATTCCCCCTGGTTGGCGGCGATTTACTTTTAACGTGGACTTGGGCGGTTTGCCGATCACTCTTGCAAGTACATCGAATCTGCCTGGGCCAATTGATACACCTGAACTAACAGAGACACCTGTACCTGTTGACACCTCTGAGCCGACCGGTACACCCCGGCCTATGGATACTGACACACTTGAGCTAACTGATGCGCCCACTCTTGTTTACACCGACACACCTGAGCCGACCGAATCTCCTACACCAACTGATACGTCCGAGCCGACCGACATGCCCACATCTACTAATACTAACACACCTGAGCCGACCGACACACCCACGTCTACTAATACTAACACGCCTGAGCCGACCGACACACCCACATCTACTGAAACTCATACACCTACTGTAATCCCTGCGCCGACTTTCATCCCGGCAAATACAAATCCACAATGGACACCGGTAGTAAGAGAGTTTAAGAACATACCGTTCGTATATGTCCCTGCCGGATGCTTTATGATGGGAAGTGAAAACGGTTACGAAGACGAAAGGCCTGTACATAGGGTCTGCTTGAGTGCTTTTTGGATTGGTCAGACGGAGATCACCAACGCCCAATATCGGGCTTGCGCTGAAGCCTATGAATGCACAATTCCAAAAGGTACTGAATATTTTGATCGAAATTTTTCCGATTATCCTATTACAAGGATTACTTGGGAGCAAGCAAGCCAGTTTGCGAGCTGGATCGGAGGTAATTTGCCAACTGAGGCACAGTGGGAGTATGCAGCGAGAGGACCGGCCGGGTGGGTATACCCTTGGGGTAATCTCTTTGATTTTGGTAGTATAAGACTTAATTTTTGCGATGTAACCTGTTATATAGAGGATATCCGCGATGAGACTCAAAATGATGGCTATCAATTGAAAGCGCCAGTGGGCAGTTATCCGAGGGGCGCAAGTTGGGTTGGAGCTTTAGATATGGCTGGTAACGTGTGGGAGTGGATATTTGATTACTATAACACCTACTCTTATGAACTGATGAACGATGGAGCAATAAATCCAGTTGCTGCGGATATTAATGTTAATGGTGCACATGTAGTACGGGGAGGAGGGTTTATGAACAATGACTATAGCACACGGTCTGCTACACGTGGATTTGGTAGCAGTAGTTACGAGCATGTTGGCTTTCGAATCACTATTCCTGTATCCATGATGGAGTGGCGAATATCCTACGATTAATAACTCTTTTAACTAAGGTATATATGTAATATTAATAACCTGGTTATGTAATACCAAGCGCTATTTACGGCAGCCTGACTCGATCCGTCTTCTGCCCATCGGCCAGCGTGCCTTCTAAAGGCTGCGCCGGCTTGCGCCAGTCGTACAATCCCACGCGCACCGCGTAATCGCCCGGCGCGGACGGCGCCGCCAGCGCTACCTGGTCGGTGACCGTCTTGCCTGGCTCCCAATTCCACGTTGGGCGGAAGGTGTTCTGCGGCGCGTGGTCGATCTGCGCCACCACCCGGCCCTCGCCGTCTACCACGTGTACGAAGATCACATAATCGCCTTCGACCTGCTCCGCCGCCGACCAGCGCAGGCTCACGCGCAGCATCGTGCCGGGACGCGGCGCCGCCGGGCTGACGGCGGCCTCTTTCAACGTGATGCCCTCCGGCAGCGCCCAATCCACCGCCTGCCAGTCTTCCTCGTCGATGGCGCGCCGCATCAGGTAGTGGCCGATCCAATAGCTGTTCTCGTCGTCGCGGTGGCGGCGCACGTCGAGCGCGTAATGCGCTTCGGCCAGGCGCGCCTCGGCCCAGGCGTTCGGGTCGAGCCGGTCGAACCAGCTCACCACCCACAGCCGGTCGTGTTCGCGCTGCGCCGCTGTGAGCGCGGCTTCGAGGTGTGGGTCGGGGTCTACCAGCGGCGGCATCCCCCACGCCGGCGGAAACCCCGGATAGTGATTCAAGATGCTGAAGGTCAGTTCCGGCACATAGATAATCGCGCCGTCGCCGGGCGCGGCCTGTGCAGCGACGGCGTCCAGGTCGGGATGGCGCGCATACATCGCGTTGAGCGGGTGCTCGGCGTTGCGCAGCATTGCCCAGACGCTCAACCCGACCGCGAGGACGCTCAAGACGACGACCGGTTCGACCGTCAGGCTGCCGCCCGCCAGCGTGCGGTTGAGCAGCCAGCCCAGCAGCGCCAGGAACAATCCCAGCGGGATCAGCACCGCCCAGTCGATGCCCTGGGCCGTGAACCAGCTAATATCGTTCGCGCCTTCGGTGAGCAGCCGCCGCGCGTGCGCCACCAGGGGCGAGAGTCCGATATCGTACAGCGGTTGCAGGCCGTATTGGTAGGGCAGGTCCTGCGCGTCCGCGAAGCCGAAGCGCTGCGTGAGCATCAATTCGTGACCGCCGAAGTCAACCGCCACGCCCAGCAGTTGCACGCCCATTGCTGCGCCCACCACGGCAATCACGGCAGCCCGCCAGCCGCCGCGTTTTTCGTATGCCTGGTTGATCGCCGGCAGCGCCGCCAGCGCGATCAGCGGCGAGAGGGCGACGAGAAAGCGCGGCCCCCATGCGTAGCCGCCCCACCACATATACCACGCCGCATACACCACCGTGTAGATCACGAAGGTCGCCGCGATGTACCACCCGTAGCGATGCAAGGGTTTGCGCCGTATCAGCGCCCGCGCGCCCCACGCCAACCCCAGCCAGATCAGCGGGCTGTACCACAGTACGCCGCGCGCCGGGCTGAGCGCCATCGCCGGCAGGGTGATCGCCAGCGGCGCACTGAACCATTCGCCGGCGCCGGGCGTGCGCCCGGTCTCCAGCGGCGAGCCGAACCGGGCCATATTGAAGCCGCCGATAAGCGCGAGCACGACCGCCAGCGGGATAACCGTCGCCGTCAGCCGGGTAAAGCGCTGTTCCCGGTTTCCATGCCACGCCGCCCAGAGCGCGACCGGCGCCACCGCCAGACTGCCCAGGTTGAAGCCCGCGCCCAGTCCCAACCCGGCGCCGGCCAGCGCCAGCCATGCCGGGTCTTCGCCGCGCTCGGCGCGCCCGACGCCGTATGCCGCCATCGCCAGACCCAGCCCGATGTACGGCTCGCCGAACAGATAGCGCGCGTAGGGCCACGCGGCGGTCGCCAGCCCGAAGGCCAGCGCGCCCAGCGCCGCCGGCGCTGCTTTGTAGCCGGCCTTGCGCCCGGTCAGGTAGACCAGCGCGCCGGCCAGCGCCGTAGCGATGCCGGTCGTGAGCAGCGCGGTCGAGATGCGTCCCATCACGGCATCGAACGCGCCGCCCAGCGCGAACAGCGGCGCCGGCAGCAGGCTGTGCAGCAGGCCGCGCTTGCTGTGCAGTTGGTGGTCTTCGGTGAAGACGCCTTGCACCCCGGCGGCGTACTCGACGCCGTACTGCTGCCAGACCGCGAGCCGGGTATCCGGCGCGCGCCCGCTCACCAGGTTCTCGGTGACGGCGAGCGCCGAGAAGGCATCGGTGCTGTGCAGGATGCCGCTGTAGGTCAGCAGGTAGACCGTGAACAGCAGAAGCGCAATGAGAAACGCGGCTTTAAAATCAGAATTTTTTGACACAAACTACCTGACCATGTTACACTCGAATTTCGTGTGTTTGGTGAGTACGGTCTCGCCATCGGCGCAGGTGCGGGAAAACGTCTTTCCTACGCTGACTTGGGGAACATTCTAACAGAAGCACGGGAAAAGTTCACATCACTGTGCGCCCGCCGTTCAACTTTGCTCAATTGATATAAAAAAAAAGGAGGCTGACTGTGCGTCTGGGCATTGACTTTGGCACCACGAATTCTGCCGTCGCGTTCTTTGATGACGACCGCTTGATCGCCGTGCAGATGAGTCCCGGCTACGAGAACGACGACGTGCTGCCGTCGCTCATCTACATCGACCGCGAATTCAACGCGCTGTCGGGAATGCCCGCCGCCGAAGCGTACCTGGAGCGCGAGACGGGCCGCCCGGTGCGCTGGCAGAAGAAGAGTCTGGGCATTTTAGAGATGCTGGTCGCCGGCACCGGCGGCAGCCCCATCCTCGTTCACGAGGAAATGTTTGTCATGGTCGATACTGCCGCGAACGGCCGGCTGATCCAGTCGATCAAGACCGCGCTGCGCGACCCCAACTATGAAGGTACTTACATCTTCGACCGTTTCTACACGCTCGACCAGTTGATCGCGCTGGTGTTGGGGCGCCTCAAGCAGGGCGCCGAGGCGCAGTTCGGCAAGCCCTGTGATGAGATTATCTTGGGCCGCCCGGTCAAGTTCTCCGACGACCCCGAAATCGACGCGCGCGCCGAGGAAATCCTTTACAAGGCGGCGCGGCTGGCCGGCTTCGAGAAAGCCTGCTTCGAGCGCGAGCCGGTCGGCGTGATGTACCTGTATCACATCTCAAGCGCCGCGCGCCAGACCGGTTTGATCTTCGACTTCGGCGGCGGCACGCTCGACCTGACGATTGCCCGGCTCGGCGGCGCGAAGCCGCCCCGCATTCTCGCCTCGCGCGGCGTGCTGGTGGGCGGCGACGACCTGGACTCGCGCATCATGGGGGCGCTGCTCAAGTACTTCGGCCAGGGGACGACCGTGGGCGGCTATCCTTTCCCGCACGATATGCTTGACCTGCTGCGCAACTGGCAGACCATGCCCGAACTCTCGCGCCCGCAGCACATGGGCCGCATCAACGACTTCAAGCGCAACAGCAGCAACCCGTCCGCCGTGTACGCGCTGGAGACGCTGGTGACGCGCAACGTCGGCTACAAGCTGTTTGCCGAGATCGAGCGCGTCAAGCGTGCGCTCTCCGCGTCGATCATCGCCAAGCTAGACTTCCGGTACGGCGCGATCAGAATTCACGAGGTCATCACGCGCGTGCAGTTCGAGCGCATGATCGAGACCGAGGTCGAGAAGGTGCGCGCGGGCATCTACGAAGTGCTGGCGGCGGCGGAGATGGAACCTTCAGCGCTAGACGTGGTGCTGCGCACCGGCGGCACTTCATTGGTGCCGGTGTTCATCAACATGCTCGAAGAAATCTTCGGCGCCGGCAAGGTGCAGGATGTCGAACCGCTGGTGTCGGTGGTGGGCGGGCTGGCGGTCGCGGCCGGCACCGTCGCCAACCAATACCGCGAGTCGCCTTATGCCATCCGCTACGACAAGGCGAGCCGCCCCGTAATCACCAACATTCGCACCGCCGGCGGCAGCGTCTACGAGCCGTACACACTGCGCATCGGCGAGACGGCCTATGTGAACAGCCAGCTTGTGATTACCCGGTGCCCGGTGATGCTCAGCGGTCTCCCGGCCATCCGCACCGCCGGCGCCGACCAGGATGAGCAGGGCGACGAATTCTTACGGTTCGACATCCAACACCCGGCGCGCATCTACGTCGCTTACCAGAGCGCCGCGCGCGAACTCCCCACCTGGCTGCAAAGCTTCACGCCCGAAGCGCTCACCATCGAGATCAAGGGCGAGTGGGTAGAGGAGACCTACATGCAGCTTTACAGCAAGGATTTCCCCGCCGGTACGGTCACGCTGGGCGGCTGCCGCGCCAACGAGCACGCGCCCAACTTTCTAAACTACATAGTGATTGTTCGCGCCAATCCCTGAGCCTCGCCACTTATTGCCCCGTCACGCACCCTTAAAACTCGATCACGCTGTCGTCCGCTACGCCGAGCGTGGCGGTGGGACCGGTCGCGCTGGTGAGCTTGGCGCGCCGCCCGATGATGCTCTTGTCCAGGCGCGGCTTGAAGCGATACACTTCGCAGTGGTCGAGCAGGATGGAGTTTTCGATCCCGCTGCGCACCACCCGCACGCCGTCGCCGAGGGAGGTAAACGGCCCGATGTACGAGTCTTCGATGTGGCAGCCCTTGCCGATGATGATCGGCCCGCGAATCTCGCTGTTGAGGATCGTCGTGTCTTCGGGCAGTAGGTCCGGGCGCACCTCGTCCCAGATGATCGTGCCGGCGTCGGTGACACGGCTGCCGGGCGTTTGCAGCAGCACACGGCGGTTGGCTTCGATCATATCCGCCGCCTGGCCGGTGTCCATCCACCAGCCCTCGATGAAGTGCGGCGCGACGTTGAACCCGGCATCGATCATGCCCTGGATGGCGTCGGTGATCTCGTATTCGCCGCGCCACGACGGTTTGAGGTTGTCGATGATGCCGAAGACGTTGGGGTCGAAGACGTACATGCCCACGATGGCCCAGTTGCTCGGCGGCTCTTTGGGTTTCTCGACTACCCGGCTGATGCGCTGGCCCTTCAAATCGGCCACGCCGAACGCCGACGGATTCTTGACTTCGTATAGCGAGACAACGCAGTTCAAATTTTCGGCGTTGAAGCGGTTCACCAGCGGTTTGATGCCCTGCTGAAGCAGGTTGTCGCCCAGGCACATCAGAAACGGCTCGTCGCCCACGAAGCCGCGCGCCGTCCCGGCGGCGTGCGCCAGGCCCAACGGTTGATCCTGGTAAATGTAGTCTACGTCAATGCCCCAGTGGGAGCAGGTATCGTTCAGCGCATCGCGGAACGCCTGCTCCCACTTGCGGTTAATGATGATGCCCACCTGGTTAATGCCGGCGGCGACGATATCGTCGATGATATGCAGGAGGATCGGCTTGTTGGCGATGGGGATCAAGTGCTTGGGGCCGGTAAAAGTAATCGGGCGGAGGCGCGTGCCCTCGCCTGCACAAAGCACAATCGCTTTCATAGGTTAATCATCCTTTGTGGTTGGGTACATAAGTCCATCTGTTAGTGTTGGTGCGGCAAAGTTTACGGCGTTTGACACGGCCCGGCAAGCGCCGTCATGTCGAAAGTGACCAGTTGGTTATCGAGCAGCAGCCACAGCAGGTCCTCGCCTTCGACCTGCCCGACAAATGGCGCAAGCCTCATCTCGCTGTACAGCCGGAACTCGGTTAGGGCGTTCCCGGTGACGGTGTTGAAGATCGTGACATACCCGCGCGCCGTCGCAATGATGAGGCGCTGCGGGCAGGTTTGGTCGATTGCCAGCGTCACTTGGCCCAGGTCGCGCGGCAGGGCGCGCTGCCAACGCACCGCGCCGGCTGCGTCGTAGGCGAGGAGGCTCCGCGCCTGTCCGCCGGTCCACAGATAGAAGCCGTCTCCATCCGGGTCGGCCGCCAGGCGGCTGTGGTCGGCCTGGACCGCCGGCGCGTCGGCCAGCCAGCGCCACGCGCCGCTCGGCGCGACCTGCCAGATGCCGTCGTCGCCGCACAGCAGCACACCGCCCGGCATCGGCGCGACCGACGCCGGCGCTTCGAATTCCGCGTCGTCGATGACGCGCCCCTCCGCGTCGATGAACCAGAACATACCCGCGCGGTCGGCGATGGCGATCACGTCGCCGGCGACCGCGTACCCGGCGATCCGGCTCACCGCCGGCAGCTCCCAGGCGAGCGCGCGGTCGGCATAGGCCATCAGGCCGCGCGCCGCGCCGTGCACCAGCACCAGGTCGCCAAAGGCAATAGGCGGGCCGTCGGGTGTGTCGCCCATGTGCCAGACGATTGGCCCCGCGCCGTAAATC
>JAFGMM010000193.1 GCA_016927535.1 Anaerolineae bacterium | reverse complement strand
CCCTCGCCCCTTGAGGGAGAGGGGTCGGGGGAGAGGGGAAAAAAGCGCTTAAGTTGATGCATATGGGGCAGGTTTGAAACCTGCCCCTACGCCAAACTGCCGGTCACACTGTTTTGCAGCATTCTTCGATAAAAGTAGTCTTCAGGCAGTCAAGCAACCGGCGATTTGGGGCGCGCGCGCAACATGAAGTATCATAGCAGCCATGCAAAGACACACCCGGCCTACCCTTGCAAAAACTGCCGGCGGGGATTTGGGGTTCCACGGCGCCGATACCGGCTATGCCACCCACAACTTCCACGCCTTCCCGGCCAAGTTTCCCCCCCAGTTGCCGCGCGCCTTTATCAAGACACTCGCGCGCCCCGGCGATGTGGTGCTTGACCCGATGGTCGGCTCCGGCACGACCCTGGTCGAAGCTTACCTCGCCGGGTGCGCGGCGGTCGGCGTCGATATCGACCCGCTCGCGCTGCTGCACTGCCGCGTCAAGACGCAGCCGCTCCCGCCGGATGCGCTGCGCCGGACCGGCGACGCCATCACCGCCGCCGCCGCGCTCGCCCTGATGGAGCCGGGCGCGCTCGACGCCGCCATCGCCCAACGCTTCGGCGCCAAGAGCCGCGCGTTTATCGACTACTGGTTTCTGCCGGCCACCCAGCGCGAACTGATGGCGCTGCTCCTGGCGGTCGAACAATGCGCGCCGCCGGCCCAGCGCGATTTCTTTCACCTGGCGTTTTCGTCGATCATCATCACCAAGTCGGGCGGCGTCTCGCTGGCGCGCGACCTGGCGCATACCCGCCCGCACCGCGTAATCGACAAGCAGCCGCGCAGCGCCGTCGAGCAATTCGCGCGGCGCGTGCAGCAGAACATTCGGAGCCTGCGCGAGCTGCCGTCGCGCCGGATTCCCGCGCAGGTCATTCAGGGCGACGCGCGCCGCCTGCCGCTGCGCGCCAACTCGGTCGATCTGATCGTCACCTCGCCGCCTTACGCCTCTAACGCCATCGACTACATGCGCGCGCACAAATTCTCGCTGGTGTGGTTCGGTCACCCCATCGACGACCTCTCGCAGCTGCGCGGCGAATACGTGGGCGGCGAACGGCTGAGCGACGCCGAGTTCCTGGCGCTGCCGCCCGATGCGCAGCGCATGGTGAACCGGCTGGCGGCGGCGGACGCGAAGAAGGGACGTGTGCTGCACAAGTATTTCAGCGAGATGAAGCAGGCGCTGGCCGAGATGTACCGCGTGCTGCGGCCCGACGGCGCGGCGGTGGTGGTTGTGGGAACCTCCGTCATGCGCGGCGTCAACGTCGAGACGCACGCCTGCCTGGGCGAGATCGCGCAGAAGGCGGTCGGCTTCGACCTGGTGAACATCGCCGAGCGCGAACTCGACCGCAACAAACGCATGATGCCGGCGCGCTTCGGCAAACAGCGCGGCTCGCAGATCGAGGAGCGGATGCACGAGGAATATGTGATCGCACTGTGCAAGCCTTGGGACGCGGGCTATGAGCCGCGCGCCCGCCGGCATGATGATATCCCGGCGACCCTGCGCGACTGAGCAAGTAGTGGTGACATGTTTACCGATGACATGGTTTACCTCACCCCCTAACCCCCTCTCCACGATGTGGAGAGGGGGGACCAGAAGCGTCGAATCACGGTCTTCTCCCCCTCTCCATGCGATGGAGAGGGGGCCGGGGGGTGAGGTATCAGTCAAAGAGTCGTCGCTACCACTGAATATATCCATTATGAACACAAATAAGAACATGAACGTTGCCCTGGTACACGACTGGCTCAACCAGCGCGGCGGCGCGGAATACGTCATGGAGGTGCTGCACGAGCAGTATCCCGCCGCGCCGGTCTACACTTCCATCTACTGGCGCGACCACATGCCCGCCGCCTACCGCGCGTGGGACATCCGCACCACCTGGATGAACCGCCTCCCCTTCGTCCACCAACACCACCAGCCCTATTTACCGTTCTACCCGCTGGCCTTTCGCGGCATCGACCTGTCGGCTTACGATTTGGTCATCAGCAACAAGAGCGGCTTCGCGCATTGGGTGCGCACCGGCGGCGCGCCGCACATCTGCTACTGCCTCACGCCGTCGCGCTATGTCTGGGATTTCGACGATTACGTCGCTAACGAGCGCGTCCCGGCGGCGCTGCGCGCGGCGCTGCGCCCGTACATCAAGCTGCTCCGGCGTCAAGACCGCGCCGCCGCCGACCGCGTCGACCACTTCATCGCCATTTCGTCGGAGGTGCAGGGACGCATCCGGCGCGCTTACGGGCGCGGCTCGACCATCATTCACCCGCCGGTCGATACCGGGCGCTTCGGCCCCGCGCCTGATTTCGATGACTATTACCTCAGCCTGGGCCGCCTGGTCCCGTACAAGCGCGTACACCTCGCCGTCGAAGCCTGCACCCGGCTGAGCCTGCCGCTGCTGGTGGGCGGCTCCGGGCGCGACCGCGAACGATTGGAGGCTTTGGCGGGTCCTACGGTAAAATTTCTCGGTCGGGTGGCCGACGCCGATTTACCGGCGCTGTACGCGCGCTGCCGGGCGTTCGTCCTGCCGGGACAGGAGGACTTCGCCATTACGCCGGTCGAGGCGCAGGCGGCGGGCCGCCCGGTGATCGCTTCGCGCGGCGGCGGCGCGCTCGATACCGTGGTCGAAGGCGAGACGGGCGCGTTCTTCGACGAAACGCTCGAAAGCCTGGTCGAGACGCTCGAACGCTTCGACCCGCGCACCTATGACCCGGCGCGCATCACGGCCAACGCCCGGCGCTTCGACGTGTCGGCGTTCAAGCAAAAGATCGGCGAGTACGTCGCGCGGGTCATGACCGAAAAGGCAGAGCGTGGTGAAAAATCCCACCCGGTGCGTTAGCATTAAAAAAGTGGTCGAAGTCGAAGACTTCGAGGAGGCCAACGCTTACCTTGAGCTTGGTTGGGTTCTGCTGGGCGTGCACCAGTACACGCGCATGCAGGTCGGCATGATCCGGGCCGGCACGACTTACGTGCTGGGCCACACCGACCCCGACCCGCCCCGGCCCGGCGTCAAAACCGGCGTCGATTTCGAGATTGAGGAGTAGGAGCAATCAACGATGGAACTTTACGCACTCTGGCGCATCGTCCGGCGCTGGTGGTGGCTCGTGCTGATCCCGGTCGTCGTGAGCGCGGCCTTCGCGTTCATCCGCTACGAAGCGCCGCCCGCCGCGTGGACGGTCGGCATGCGCTTTACGGCGGTGCAGCCGCCCGCGCCCGATGCCATGCCGCCCGCCGCCGACCCTTACGAAGACGCGAACTACGTGCCCTGGTTGACCTCCGAGTACCTGGTCAACGCGCTGACGCACTGGGTGCAGACGACCTCGTTTGCCGAAGCGGTGCGTGCGCGGCTCGCGGCGGCTTACGGCGTGGAACTGGCGCCGGGCGCGCTTAACGGCGCGTTCGCGTCCGACAACAAACGCAGCGTGATGGGCGTCTACATCACCTGGCGCGACGCCGGGCAGATCGAACCCATCGCCCACGCCGCCGTGGACGTACTGCAAACCGAGGGCGGGAGCTACTTCCCGCAGACCGCCGCCGCGCCGGTGTCGGTGGTGCTGCTCGACACCATCGGCGTAGGTGCGGTGCCGCCCTCGATCATGGACCGCATCGTCAAGCCGCTGCTGCCGGCAGCGCTGGGGTTGGCGGCGGGGCTGGCGCTGGCGTTCCTGGTCGCTTACCTGGACCCGACGCTCCACACACGGGAGGAGTTGGAAGCGCTGGGGTTCGAGGTAATAGGGGAGATACCGCGCGACAGAGCCAAAGCATAAGAACAGGAGACATTCATGAACCTGACAGAATACATCCGAATCGCAATCCGGCGCGGTTGGATCATCATCCTCACCGCCGTGCTCGCCGCAATTGCTGCTTTTGTCTTCAGCCAGATCCAGACGCCGGTCTACCGCTCGACCTTCAAGCTGTTCATCCAGCCGGCGCGCAACGACCTGAGCCTCACCGAAGCGACCACGCGCCTGATACGCGGCTACGAAAGCTGGCTTAACTCGGACCTGCGCGCCGCCGAGGTCATCGAACGGCTGAAGCTCGACATGATGCCGGCCGAACTGCGCAGCTACGCTCACTTCCAGACCGACGTCTCGCGCCTGGTCATCCAGATCGACGTCGACCAGCCCTGCGAGGAAGACGACGCATCGGAACTGACCGCCTGTCTGGCGCAGACGAACGATATCGTCGCCACGTGGGGTAACCTGCTGGTCGAATGGCGAGACGCCGAAAACCAGGTGGTGCGCCGCGAAGACCGCATCGACGCCATCCCGCTCGACATCCCGCAGATCGGCAAATACAGCCCCAAGCTCGCCGTCAACCTGCTGGCCGGCGCCATCTTGGGCGCGTTCGCCGGCGGAGTGGTCGTGTTCGCGCTGGAATACATGCAGGCCGGCGTCGTGCGGCGCGCCGAAGATATCGAGCGGGCGCTGGGCGCGCCGGTGCTGGCGCAAATCCCGTCGGAAGAGACGGCATAACCGCGCCGCCGCACAGCCGAGGTCATCTTAAGGTCACCGTTCCGTCGGTTGCGACGGGTAAGAGTTTTAACCGCGAATAACGCGAATAACGCGAATGAGAAGGAATCGAACCACGAATACACACGGACACGCACGAATATGCGCGAAGAGCGGGGGCAAAATTACCCTTTCTTTATTCGCGCTCTTCGCGTTATTCGCGGTTTACTCTCTTTGCGCTTCTTAAAAAGTCGATGCATATGGGGCGGGCCGGCGGCTCGCTCAACTCAACTCGAAAGATAGAACAAGGGTGAAATCATGACCGCAAACCTGATTACATTAACCAGCCCGCGCTCGCCGTCCGCCGAAGCTTACCGGACGCTGCGCACCAACTTACTCTTTTCAAGCGTTGACCGGGCGCTGCATACCCTGGTGGTCAGCGCGCCGACCGCCGACGCCGACAAGAGCGTCACCGCCGCCAACCTCGCCGTGACGATGGCGCAGGGCGGGCGGCGTACCATCCTGGCCGACTGCGACCTGCGCCGGCCCGAACAGCATACGCTCTGGGGCGTCGATAACACGCGCGGCCTGACCGCGATGATGCTCGAAGACGACGCGCTGCAAGCGCCGCCCCTGCTCGATACCGGCGTGGCCGGCCTGTGCCTGCTGCCCGGCGGCGACATCCCGCCTAACCCCGCCGACCTGCTCGGCAGCAAGCGCATGGAGGCCGTCATCGACGCGCTGAAGGCGCAGGCCGATATCGTGATCTTCGACACGCCGCCGATCCTGGCGGTCACCGATGCGGTGCTGCTGGGCGCGAAGGTCGATGGCGCGCTGCTGGTGGTGCGGGCCGGGCGCACCCGCCGCGACGACGCCGCCCGCGCCAAAGCCGCGCTGGAGCGAGTCCAGGTGCGGCTGGTGGGCGTGGTGCTCAGCAATGCGCCGCGCGGCGCGTCCGGCAGCTATTAGACCAAACCGGGATAAGCATGGACGACCGGGCTGCGAGTGCGCCGGCTAAAACCTACCGCGTGTTGGGGCTTGCCCTGGTCCTGGCGATCCTCTTTGCCAGCCGCATGCTGCGCACGCCCACGTGGGAGATGAACTCCGACGAGACCTGGATGGTCTGGCAGACCTTCGGCGCGCCGGCGGAGATCATCCGGTGGTCGCCGCCCGAATGGCCGCCGTTGAATATGCTGCTGCTGGGCGCGTGGGGCGCGCTCGCCGGGATTCACCCGTTCGTCATGCGCTACTCGTCCATCCTGGTCTTCCTGCTCGGCGCGGCGTTCAGCTACCGGGCGGCGCATACCCTCGCATATTCCCCCCTATCCCCAGCCCTTTCCCTCACAAGGGGGGAAAGGGGGCCGGAAGCAGAGCCGCGAGTCTTCCCCTCTCCCCTTGTGGCTGCGAAGCGGGGGCCAGGGGTGAGGGGAAACCGCGCTGCCCTCCTCGCTATGCTGGCATACAGCGCGCTGGGCTTCGCCATCTTCAAGAGCATGCTGGTGCGCTCGTATGTGATCGCGATCGCGCTCTTGCCGCTGGTGTTCTGGCTGGCGATGCGCTACTTTGCGCGGCCCACGCTGCGCCGCGCCGCGCCGCTGGGCCTGGCGATGCTGTTTATGTTTCACATCCACCTGACCAGCGCCTTCGGCTTCGCGCTCATCGGCCTGTACACCCTGGCCGTATACCGCCGCGCGGTGTGGCGCTGGTGGCTGCCGGGATTGATCGCGGTCGTCCCGGCGCTGCCCCTGATCGTCGATAAGCTGGGCACGACCAACAGCGCCGCGATCAAGGCGCGCGCCAACCCGCTCGCGCCCTTCCCCGCCGCCATGCTCGACCTGTTCGAGAAATACGCCGGGTATTTGTTCGTCGGGTGGGCGGCGCTGTTTATTCTCGCGGCGGCGCTGCTGTGGCTGCGGGCACGCCCGCGCTACTTGGAACTGCTCGCGCTGTTGGCCTGGATGTTCGTCGCCCCGGCGTTGATCTACGTCTTCAACGACCAACTCGGCTTCTTCGCGCCGCGCTATACCTGGTGGGCGATGCTGGCGATTGCGCTGTGGCTGGGTTGGGGGCTGGCATACTTGCCGCGCGCCGGCGCGCTGACGGCGGCGGCGCTGTTCGTCGTCGCGGCGTTCTGGTCGATCCCTATCGACCAATACAGCTTCCAGCGCCTCATCCCCATCGAGCAAAACCTCGCGTGGCTGGCGAAGCACATCAGGGCCGGCGACGTGATCCTGATCGACCCGAACTGCAAAGCGAGCGGTGCGTGCCGCGCCGGATACGAATGGAACTACTTCGCGCAGGCGTACTTCCCCAACGGCGGGCTTGAGTTCGTCGATAGCCCGGAGGGGCACCGCCGGATCTGGTACGTGAAGCAGAACGGCGCGCACGACCGGGCGCTTGAGGCGCGCATCTGGGAGGACCACGTGCCGCGCACATTCTTCGGCCCGCCGGACTTTCTGTTCCGGCTACAAGAAGCGCCGCCCGATATCGAAGGGATTCTATTCGAGAACGGGCTGCGCTTCCACGGCGCCGACATCCTGGACCGGAGCGCGCCGGCCGTCTGGCGCGAGGGCGAGACGATCCACCTGCAATTGTGGTGGTCGGTCGATGCGCCGCCGAGCGATGACTACAGCATCGGGTTTTATTTGATCGGGCGCGACGGACTCGTCGCCCAGACCGACGGCCCGCCGCAGACCATCAACCCCAACCCCATCGGCGCCGAGATCATCCCTAAAGAAACCAGCCGGTGGGAGCCGGGCCGGTTCTACATCGAGGAGCGCACCCTTGCCGTGCCCTACCCGACCTTCGAGGCGACCTTCGCGCTGTACATGGCGGTCTACCGGTGGTGGGACGGCGTGCGCATCGCCGCGCCGGGCGTGGACGCCGACATCAAGCTAAAGCTGTTCGATATCCCCGTCAAAGCTTGGTAGCGCCATTAATCCTACAGCCACTCCTCCGGGTCTTCGCCGGCGGCGAACGCGACGCCCTCGATGAAGCCGCGCGCCCGCTCGGTGAGGATGTAGCGATCCAGGTAAAGCCAGAACTCGGCGCTGTGGTTGGGGTAGAGGCGGTGCACCATCTCATGCGCGATGACGTAATCGACGACATAAGCCGGCCAGCGCTTCATCCGGTCGCTGATGCGGATGTCGCCGTCGGTAGCGCCGCCGCTGGTAAAGCTGCCCAGGCGCTTACGCATATTGCCCACCCACCGGATCGTGTGCCAGCGCAATTCGCCGCCGAAGTACGTGCAGTTGAGGTATTCGGCGCGCGCTTGGAGTTCGTCGTCGTTCTGGCGCTGGGCGCGGCGGCGCTGCTTGACGATCCGGGGGATGATGTCCTCGTCGAGCACCTTGTCAATCGCGGCGTCGTCCATGAAACTAGGGGCGCGGACGACCACGCGCCGGTCATGCAGCGACCAGCGCACGGTTTTGCGCAGCCGGCCGTCGCGGCGCACTTCGACCGTGAAGGTCTCATTTGCGACCCGGCGAGTACGAGATTGCACAGAATTGTTCATCGCAAGACCCAAAAGGTATTTGTGAATCGCACTGAATCGATTAAACTATATGCTAACGAAGCAGTCGGATTATATCAATCTCGCAACTTCTTGCTATACCGGGTTCCAGGTGCTATAATGCTCGGTCAATTGAGGGCGCGTAGCTCAGCTGGTTAGAGCGCACGGTTCACATCCGTGAGGTCAGGGGTTCGAGTCCCTTCGCGCCCACCACCTCAATTGTAACGTCGCCGCACCGTACCCTGCCTGGCAAGGGTTGTTACGGTGCTTTTTATTTGTTTGTTTGTGACGGAACGGAAGTGAAGCCGGTCTTGAAAGTCGAAGCCGTGAGTCTGCCCGTTGATAAATCGCTTGCCGTCCTCCGCTGGCTGCCGGCCGTGGGGACAGCGCTCTGGTTCTTCTTGGTAGCGTCTCCGGCCGGCGGCGAAACCTTTCTGCCGGCGGTCGCCATCGGCGGCGCACTATACGCCGGCCTGACCTTCGTCGCGGCGCGGGTCGTGCCGGATAAGTGGCGCGCCGGCTACGCCCTGACGACGTTGGCCCTCGATGTCATCTACGGCGTGTGGGTCTTCATCGCTGCCGGCGCAGCGCCGCTGGCAATGGTCATGGGGGGCGTGTTCCCGGTAATCGTGGCGTGGGTGCGCTTCGAGCGGGTGGGCGGGCTGTTCGCAACCGCTGCGCTCGGCCTCGCCGACGTCCTGCTCTACGCCGCCGGCGCGGATCCCATAGACGCCAAGACCATTCTGCTCTACGGCATTGGCATCCTGGCGCTGCTGACCGCCGGGGTCGGCGCCCGCCGGCTGCAACGGCTGCTGCGCGCGGTCGGGCCATCGACGCGCGCCGTGGAACAGGAGGCCATCCAGCTACGCATCGCCCGCCAGCGTGCGCGCACCACCTTCGACATGACCTCGCGGCTCACCGGCTCCCTGGACTACCGTCTCGTGCTGGATAACATGTTGGATGTCAGCGCCAGCAGCCTGAGCAAAGTCGATAAACTGGTGCGCTTCGTCCTGCTCGTCGATAAGGTGAACCGGAATGAACTGTACGTCGAGGCGGCGCGCGGCTTGATCCGGCGCGACAACGAAGTACGGCTGCCGGCCCGGGAGGGTGTCCTGGCGGAATGTCTGGCTCCAACTCAGACCAAGCCCATCACCCTGAGCAACCCCGGCGACGACCCCGAACTGCGCGCGTTCATCGCGCTCAAAAGCTGCCGGTCGGCGCTTTGCGTCCCGCTCAGCACCACCTACGACCGCTTCGGCGTGCTGGTGCTGGGAACCGACAAGCGCAACGCCTTCGCCGAGGAGGAGATCGAACTGTTCACCGCGCTCGGCACCCAGGCGACCATCGCGCTGAAAAACGCGCGGCTCTACTTAGACTTGCAGATCGAAAAAGACCGCATCATGCAGGTCGATAAAAAAGCGCGCGAACAGCTTTCTAAAGACCTGGAACAAGGCCCCACCCAAACGGCGGTCGAGGTGGCGACGCAAACCAACCTGATCCGCCTGACGCTGGAACGCCGGCCGGAGAAGGTCCCGGATAAATTAGTCGCGACCGAGGCGATGACGCGCCAGGGCGTCAAAGAAATCCGCCACTTCCTCTTTGCGCTGCGCCCCCTGGTCCTGGAATCGCAGGGGTTGGTCGAGGCGCTGCGGCAGCTTGCCGACAAGATGAAAGACACCTACAACCAGCAGATCAGCCTGGAGATCCAAGAGGAAACCGAAGCCATCCTGACCGAACAGGCCAAGAACACCCTGTTCTACGTCGGCTACGAAACCCTCAACCTGCTGCGCAAGCTCGACACGTCGAAGCCGGTCCGGTTGAGCCTCCAGCGCCAGCCGGAGGCCGTGGTCCTGGAAATCCTGGCGGCAGAGAATCACTTTACGCGGACCCAACTAGAAGCCGACAGCCTGCAAGACCGGGCCAGCCTCATCCAGGGCGTTCTGGACATCCGAGACACGCTCCAGGGAACCATCATCCGAACCTTCGTCCCCCTCGATTCGAAACACGTCAAGGTGAAGGACGACGACGAGGAGCGCCGGATAAGCCGCCAGCTCGAGGTGCTGCGCCGGCGCTGGCAGCGCAACTCGGCCAACTCGCGCGAGGTGCAGGTCCAGGTCGCCAGCCCGCGCATCGACCGCCTCCTGTTTTCGCTCCGGTGGCTGCTGCTGATCGCAGCGCTGCTGTGGGCCGTGCTGGTCGCCGGCGGCTCGACCCTGCTGGTCGCGGCGCTCGGCGGCGTGGCGTACAACATATTCTTGCTCGCCATCGCCTGGGCCTGGCCCGACGAATGGCACACGGGCTTCGCGGTCATGAGCCTGGCGCTGGATGTGGTACTGGCTGCCGCGCTCTTTTTCGCGTCGGGCGCCGATCCGTTGATGCTGTTGGTCGGCGGGCTGCTGCCGGTGCTCACCGGCTGGATACGCTTCGGTTGGCTCGGCGGCATCCTGACGACCCTGGCGACCGGTCTGGCGGCAGTGCTGATCTATGTCGTCGCCGGCCAAGCCGGCGCCGGCGCACCCGCCGCCGAAGCGCTGCCCGTTTATGGGATCGGGGGGTTCGCGCTGCTCACCGCCGGCCTGACCGGCTGGCGAATGTACCGGCAGTTGCGCGTCGTTGGGTCGCCGCTCAGCACAGTCGAGCAGGAGGTGTTGGCGCTGCGCGCGGCGCGCAACCGCACGCGCGCCGCGTTCGAGATCACCTCCACGCTGGGCGTCAGCCTGAATTTGCGTAGCGTCTTGGACGCCGCCCTGGAGCTGGCGCGGACCGGCCTCACCACCGACGCCGAAAACGCCCAGATCGTCGGGTGTATGTTGATCGCCAAAGAAAACCAGTTCGCCGTGGTCGCCGAGCGCGGGCTGCACCCCGACGACCGAGAGCGTAAAACGCCGGGGCAGCGCGGCGCAATCGCGCTGGCGCTGCGGCACGAGAACGAGCCGGTGTTCCTCAAAGAAGCGCGCGACGACCCTGAGCTCTGGCATTTCAAGACGTTTCAGCCCTGCCAATCGATCCTCTGCCTGCCCCTGCGCGCCGACCCCGAACAGGGGGTCATCCTGCTGGCAACCGAGCCAGCCGACGGGTTCGACCAAGCGCAAATCGAGCTGTTCAGAGCGATCAGCGCCCAATCGACCGTCGCCATGCGCAACACCACCCTCTACAACAACCTGCAAGAGGAAAAGGACCGCATCGTACAGGTCGATAAGGAGGCGCACGCCTCGCTTGCCCGCGACCTGCACGACGGCCCCACCCAAACCATCTCGGCGGTCGCCATGCGCCTCAACCTGATTCAGATGATGCTCAAGAAACAGCCGGAGAGCGTCCCCCAGGAGCTTTTCGACGTTGAAGACCTGACCCGCCGGGCGATCAAAGAGATCCGCGGCTTCCTCAACGCCCTGAACCCGGCCATCGAATCCCTGGGGTTCGGCGGCGCGCTGCGAAACCTCGCCGAGACGGCGCACGACACCTACAACCAGAACGTGATCGTACGAGTCGATCCGTCCGCCGAAGCCATGATTAGCCGGCAGGCTAAAGACGCCTTCTACAACATCGCCATAGAGGGAGTCAATAACGCCCGTAAACACGCCGAAGCTACTCATATCTGGATTCGGCTGCACCTCCAGGCCGACGCCGTGATCTTCGAAGTGCAGGACGACGGCAAGGGCTTCGACTACGAGATGACGATGGAAACCTACCTGGACCGCGAGTCCCAGAGCCTGGGCATGATTAACCTGCGCGAGCGCGCCAAGACGGTGAACGGCGAGTTTTACATGCGCAGTGTGCCCGGCGAGGGGACGCTGATTCAGATCTGCCTCCCGCTCGATTCGGCGCATGTCAAGCGGCCCTGATGGCCCGGCGAAATCAAGGCTTTTGCAAAGTCGATGCGCTTTTTTACCTCACCCCCTCTGTCCCCCTCGTCATGCGGCGCGGGGGAGATTCTGGACTTGGCGGAAGCCTCGCCTGTAAAATGTTGCGTGTAGCAGACGGCCATGTACAATTACTGGAAACATTTTGCCGTAGGCGACCCCCCTCCCGGTCGCCGTGCCATGCCAGCCGAGGAGAGGGCTCCTATTCCTCGGCTGTGGTCTGTAAGGAGATCGCCCTGACGTGATAAGCCCACTTGACTGGCTGATGGGCCTGTTTTCATTGGATATCGGCATCGACCTGGGCACGGCAAACACCCTGGTCAGTGTGCGAAACAAAGGCATTGTTATCAACGAGCCGTCGTGGGTGGCGGTCGAAAAGCGTTCGCGCCGCGTGCTCGCGGTCGGCGCCGAAGCGCGCCAGATGGTGGGCCGGACGCCCTCGAACATCGTCGCCATCCGCCCGCTGCGCGATGGGGTGATCTCGGAGTTCGAGATCACCGAGGAAATGCTCAATTACTTCATCCAGAAGGCCCACCAACACTCCTTTGTCCCCATCCCGCGCCCGCGCGTCGTGGTCGGCATCCCCAGCGGTGTGACCGAGGTGGAAAAGCGCGCCGTCTACCAGGCGACGTTGAACGCCGGGGCGCGCCAGGCATTCCTGATCGAGGAGCCGACGGCGGCAGCCATCGGCGCCGGCCTGCCGATCATGGAAGCGCGCGGGACCATGGTCGTCGATATCGGCGGCGGCACGACCGAGGTCGCGGTGTTCTCGATGGGCGGCATCGTCATTAACCGCTCGATCCGGGTGGCCGGCGACGAGATGGACGAAGATATCATCGCCTATATGCGCAACAAATATAACCTGCTCGTCGGCGAGCGCATGGCCGAGCGCGCCAAGATCGAGATCGGCTCGGCCTTCCCCTTGCCCGAAGAACGCACGATGACCCTGCGCGGGCGCAACCTCGTCACCGGGCTGCCCGAAGCGGTAGAAGTATCGTCGATTGAACTGCGCGAGGCGCTGGCGCCTTCGGTGGAAATCGTGGTCAGCGCAATCAAAGATGCGCTGGACGAGACGCCGCCGGAATTGATCGCCGACCTGATGGAGACCGGCATCTGCATGGCCGGGGGCGGGTCGCAGTTGCAGGCGCTCGTCGAGCGCGTCGCCGACGAGACCAACATCCGGGTATGGCTTGCCGAGGACTCGATGACCTGCGTGGCGCGGGGGGCGGGACGCATCCTGGAAGACTACGACAACCTGCGGGTGTTGCTGGTCGGGCTAGAGCGCGGCAGCACCCAACACTGATACCGGCCTTTACTCGATGGCTGCTTTGACCAACTTGCGAACTTTGCTGGGCACGATGGGTTTGAAGAAGGTGTAGACGGCCCCCATATCGTCGGCCTGGGCGCTGACGGAAGCGCGCGCGTCGGCGGTAATCACGATGACCGGTGGGGAGTCCCGGCGGTTCCGCATCTCGGCCAGCAGGTCCCAGCCCAGCGCGCCGGGCAGACGGATGTCGAGCAAAATCACATCGACGTGGGTCCGCCGCATCAGATGGCGCGCTTCATCGACAGTGCCGGCCCCCTGCACGTCACACACCCCGGCCAAGATATGTCCCATCAGCTTTTGGAATTCTCGGTCGTCATCGACAACCAGGGCCAGCGCCATGAAGACCTCTCTGTTTTCTGCTAATCGGGGCCGCCCACCGGCGCCCAGGCGCGCAACAAACCGCCGTGAAGGCGCGCCTGGTCAGGGATTCCCACGGCAAACAGGCGTCTCCCCAACTCCAGAACGCCGTTCCAGGCAGGACAATTGGTAGAGACGCGCCGGCGGCGCATCTGAAGCTCACGAGAAATCCTGAAGGCCCAAAGGCACTCGACAACCCGCTCCACCAGCCAAGAATAACACAGGATGTGTAAACAGCCAAGTTGTGAACCGTTAAGAACAAGACCACCAAATACATGCAACACTTATCGTAAATATATTTTTGATGACGACCGGCCCGGCGGTAGCTCCACAGTAAGCGTGATCGACGGCTTGGTGTAGGGGCGGATTTGAGACCCGCTCTACCGGCGGGGACGCTGCGCTCCTCAACGGCCATATCTGGGCGCCAATCCGCACAAGAAACCCATACCGCTTTGTCCTACGGCGCTACCGGCCCATCCCCCGAACCGGGTGAGAGCAGTGGAGGGGGAACCGGGATCGTCGCGCGTGGCTCTGGAAATCCCCCTCGCCATGACATGGTGAGGGGGATGTAGGGGGTGAAGTATAGCAACTCACTGACAACCTTCGCTCACACCCTCCCAGACCCGCGCCGTTCATTTTACAACAAAAAAAGGTCACGATATGTGACCCTTTTCATTTCATAAAACTAAGAGCAGCAGTGTAGATCAGCCGGCGTGCGTGGCGACTTCGACCAGCCGGGCAAAACCTTCGGCATCGCGCACCGCAATGTCAGATAGAGTCTTGCGGTCCAACTCAACATTCGCCTGCTTGAGACCGTAAATGAAACGACTGTAGCTCACGCCGTGCTGGCGCGACGCGGCATTGATGCGCGTAATCCAGAGCCGGCGCAGGTCGCGGCGGCGCTGGCGCCGGTCCCGGTAGGCATACCACAGCGATTTCATCATGGCTTCGTTGGCACGCCGGAAGAGCTTACTCTTGGTGCCTTTCTGCCCTTTAGTAATCCTGAGCACTTTCTTGTGACGGCGGCGAGTAGTGGGACCGCCCTTGACTCTTGGCATGATCGTCTCTCCCTTTGTCCACCCCGCGCCTATGCCGGCGGGTTGGATTTGTATTTCTTCAGATAAGGCGCCAGGCGCTGCACACGCTTGCGGTCCTGGGCGCTTTCCACGACCAAGGTCTGGTCGAGCAGGCGGCGCGCGCGCTTCGAGCGGCGGCGCCGGAGGTGGCTCTTACCGCCTTTGGTGCGCAGCAGCTTCCCGGATCCGCTGTAGCGGAAGCGCTTAGCGGTTGCTTTGTGCGTTTTGATCTTATATTTCTTTCCCACAGGCTTGTACTCCTCAAACATAAGCTTTTGGTTTCTAGCAATTAACTTCTAGCTCTGGGCAACCTCCAGGCCATTCACAACGGACTCACAAGCCGGGGCCGCTTACGTGATCTGGCTAACCGCTAATTGCTAAAGGCCAAAAGCCGTTTTGTTTACAGCAAGGCGATTACTTTTTCTCGGCAGGCGCAAGCATCATCAACATCGTGCGGCCCTCCATGGTGGGTACCTGTTCGACCGCACCGATATCGGTCAAATCCGCTGCAATACTTTCGAGCAACTCCCGCGCGATCTCCGGGTAGGTGATCTCGCGCCCGCGAAAGCGGATGCGCACCCGAACCTTCTTGCCCTCTTCCAACCACTTACGCGCACTGCGCACTTTCAAATCACGGTGGTGATCGGTCGTCTTAGGGCGCAGCCGGATTTCTTTAATCTCAATCTGCTTCTGAGACTTACGCGCCTCGCGTTCTTTCTTAGACTTTTCGTACAGGAACTTGCCAAAATCCATAATCTTGCAGACCGGGGGCCGGGCGTTCGGCGAAACTTCCACGAGATCAAAGCCCCGGTCCTCTGCCATTTGCAGCGCTTCGCGCGTCGAAACGATCCCCAAATTGGAGTTGTTTTCATCGATAAGACGCACCTCGCGGACACGAATTTGCTCGTTAACGCGATACTGTCCTGTGCCTATCGGTCACCTCGCTTACACAAATAAACACCCCGCCCCCCACGGGCGGCGCTTCGGCGGGCATTATAACACGACTCGGTACATGCGGCAACGGTTCATAAAGTACCTTATCCATGAGTTTGAGATTCAAATCACGCCGTGTGTCTGACTAAGACAAAAAGAATTGAACCACGAATAAACACAAATGCACACGAATAAGCAAAAACGTATTTTTATGTCCCCATTCGTGACTATTCGTGTTATTCGTGGTTAAAATCTGCTCCCATGACGACTCGCCAACAGCATAAAGGCAAAACAACCCGCCTCGAGCACGCCCGGAAGTAAGACCCGGCGCATCTTTTGCATCTAAAAAATAGTAATGCTATGATGCTCACAAAGCCATTGCACGATTAAACCGCCCCCATGAATCAAAAGCACTATGTCCACTCATGAAAACCCTGACGTCAGTTGGGCGCCGCCGGCCCCGCGCCGGACGCTCAGCCCGTGGCTGCTGCGTCTGCCGATCCTGGCGGCGTCCGGCGCAGCGATGTTTTTTTTCATTATGGCCGGCGTGGTCGGCTTCTACCAGTTGCAGTACGAAGGGTTGATCTACCCCGGCGTTTCGTCGCAGGGCATGGACCTGGGCGGCGTCGCCCCCCAGGACGCCTTCAGCAACCTCTCGATCACCTTCACCTACCCGGAGACCGCCGTCTTCACCTTCCGCGACGGCGACCGCTACTGGCAGGTCAGCGCCGCCGACCTGGGCGTTTCGCTCGACGCCGCTTACACCGCCGACGCCGCTTACCTGGTGGGGCGGACCGGCAACCTGTTCATCGACCTCCAGCAGCAGCTTGACGCCTGGCTCAACGGCGCACCGGTGCCGCCGCGCGTGGTCTACGACGAAACCCGCGCCGCCGTCATGCTGCGCGATATCGCCCGGCAGATCGACAAGACCATGCAGAACGCCGCCGTCCACATCGACCGTGACTCGATGCGCGCCGCCGCCGCCGGCAGCGTGGTCGGGCGCGAACTGCTGATCCGGCCCACGCTCGACCTGATCCGCGCCGAAGTGCTCAACCTGAACGGCGCCGAAATCCCGCTCGTCGTCGAAGAAACCTCGCCGCACATCTGGGACACTACCGCAGTCGCCGAAGATATCAACAAGCTGCTCGCCGCGCCGCTCAAGCTCTACATCAAGAACCCCAAACCCGGCGACCCCGAACAGCCCTGGATCGTCTCCACCCAGGCGATGCTGGACATGCTGGTTATCGACGAAGTGCCCGACGCCGACGGCGCCCACCTCGAAGCCCGGCTCAACCCGGAGGCCATCCGCCTCTATCTCGAAAACCTGGCGCCGGCGCTGGCGGTCGAGACCGCCGACGCGCGCTTCGTCTTCGATGACGCCGCCGGCACGCTCACGCCGATCCTCGACAGCGTGAACGGGCGGCAGCTTAACGTCGATGCCACGCTCGCCGCGATCAGCCAGGCGTCGTTCGCCGGACTACACGAAGTCCCGCTCATCTTCACCGAGATCATCCCGACCGTGCACAGCGGGGCGTCCGCCGCCGACCTGGGCATCACCGAACGGGTGGCGCAGGCCACGACCTATTTCTCCGGCTCGTCCGCCGTGCGCATGACCAACATCGAAGTCGCCGCCAGCCGCTTCCACGGCCTGGTGGTCGCGCCGGGGCAGGAGTTCTCGTTTAATCAATACCTGGGCGATGTGAGCGCCGAAACCGGCTTCGAGGAAGGGTTAATCATCTACAACGGGCGCACCGTTACGGGCGTGGGCGGCGGCGTGTGCCAGGTCAGCACTACCGCGTTCCAGGCGGCGTTCTACGCCGGCTACCCGGTCACCGAGCGCTACCCGCACGGCTACCGCGTCAGCTACTACGAAACCGGCGAAGGCGCCGGCATGGACGCGACCGTTTTCGAGCCGCTGGTCGATTTGAAGTTCATCAACGACACGCCATACTACCTGCTCATCGAGACTTACTTCAACGCCGCCAAAGCCACCCTGACCTTTAAGTTCTACAGCACCGGCATGAACCGCGAGATCGTCAAAGAAGGGCCGTTCACCAGCAACGTGACGCCGCACGGCCCGCCCGTCTACGAGGTCAACGCGGCGCTCCGGTCCGGTCAGCGCCGCCAGGTCGATTACGCGGTCAACGGCGCGGACGTGACCGTGCGCCGCCTGGTCTATCAAGATGGGCGGCTGCTGCGCACCGATATCTTCACCAGCCACTACCTGCCGTGGCAGGCGGTCATCCAGGTCGCGCCGGGCGAAGTGCCGGGGCAGTAGGATAGGAGAAGCATTTACCACAGAGACACAGAGGGCGCGGAGAGTTTTCCAGGCGCTCTCTGTGCGCTCACCCTACGTTTGCTCTACGCGCGATGATGACAATTGCAGAATAGGCATAAAATAAGTTAAGACCCGGCAAAGTTTAGAGGGGCGCTGTTATGCTGCATAGAACCCTCACACGCATCATTTTGATCGTCTTACTCACCGGCGCAGCCGGCGCCGGTGTATACGCGCAGGATGAATCGCCCGCATCGCCGGTCAGCCTGTACGAGACGCCCGACGCCGCCGACCCCATCGCCGCCCTCCCACCGGGCGACGCCTTCACGCTGGAGGGGCGCAACATGACCGGGACATGGCTGCTCCTCAAGACGGCGGGCGGCGGGTACGGTTGGGCAGAGCGCAGCCGGCTTAAGTTGGAGGAAGGGCAGCGCTTGGCCGATCTGCCGGTCGTCAGTGCGCCGGCGTCCGATATGAGCGCCGACTACTTGAAGCTCTACGCCGGGCCGGGCATCCACTGGGCGCTCATCGCCGCGCTGCCGCGCAACACGTGGCTCGTAATCGATGGGCGGAACTTTCCGGGAACGTGGCTGCTGGTCCACACAAACGACGGCGCACTGCGCGGCTGGGTCGAGCAGCGTCACTCCGCGCTCACCGCCCGGAACGGCCTGTACGCGCTGCCGGTCATCAGCACCGTGCCCGACCCGACCCCGGCAGCCGAGACGGACATCACACTGTTAGAAGGGCCAGGCGCGGATTACCCGGCGGCGGCGACCGTCGCGCCCGGCGCGCCGCTCGTGATCGAAGGGCGCAGCGCAGACTCGGCGTGGCTGCTGGTGCACACGAGCGACCAGACCGCGCGCGGCTGGATCACGGCAAGCGATATCACGCTCAACGAAGGCACGAGTCTGACCGACCTCTCCGTAATCGACCCGGACAGCGCGCTGCTCACCATCGACTTGTACCCCGCGCCGGGCACGTCGCAGCCGGCCTCTGCGACGATCCCGCACGACACCCGGCTGTGGATCGAGGGGCGCAACGAGGCCGGGACGTGGCTGCTGGTGTACCGGGCCGACGACCCCGCCGTGCGCGGCTGGATCAGGGCGACGGATATCACGCTCGACGCCGGGACCGGCGTTATGGCCCTGGCCGTGATCGGCGCGCAGCCCACGGCTTCACCGTCGGCGACGCCGGCCGCGGTCGCGGCGGCGCCGGCGGAGCAAAACAGCGCGCCGGCGCAGCAGAACAATCAAAACAGCGCCCAGCCCGCCGCGCCGCCCGCGCCCGTCCAGCCGCCGCCGTACCAGCCGAGCGGCGCATCGGTCGATGCGATGGTCGCGCGGCTGTACGGCGTGCCTGCCGTGCCGGCCGCCATCAGCGCGCGCGCCCGGCAGATCATGCAGCGCGGCGCGCAGCTCGGCATGCGGCGCGACGTGTTCTCGAAGGTAGGCGACTGCCACACCGACCACCTGGGTTTTCTGCACCCGCTGGGCGTGAATGAATACGAGCTTGGGCCGTACAGCTACCTGCAATCGACCATCGACTACTTCTCGGCGACCGCGCCGCGCCCCGGCGTGCTCAACTCGTTCGAGAACGCCAGCCTCGCCGCCGAGACCAGCTTCACCGCCGCCGCCGTGCTCGACCCAACCTGGGCCGACCCCGCCCACTGCCAGCCCGGCGAGTCGCCGCTGGCGTGCGAGTACCGCGTCGTGAAGCCGGGCATCTCGATTATCATGCTGGGCACGATGGATGTGACGGTTTACGGGCCGGAGGCCTTCAATACCTACCTGCGGCAGGTGGTGGCGGAGACCATTAACCGGGGCATTGTGCCGGTGCTGACCACCTTCCCCGGCGACGAATACCGCTACTGGGCCGAGTCGCTGCAATTCAACACGATCATCCTGGATGTCGCACGCGACGAGGGGATACCGGTTATCAACTACTGGCTGGCGTCGCGCGCGCTGCCGAATTACGGCCTGACCGACGACCACCTGCACCTGACGTACAAAGGCGAGCGCCGGCTGAACATCCACGGGCCGGGCGACCGCTGGATGTCATTCAGCGGGGACGAACGGGTGTGGGGCCACACGCTGCGCAATCTCATCACGCTGCAAACATTGGCGCTGCTGCGCTAGGCAGGTCTGTGCATATGCCTGCATGTTTATGCATAGAGATGCGTCGCTCTGCTTATCTATGCGGCTTTATGCAGCGAACATAGAGAGGAGCATCACTCCGCCGGCCCGGTCTCCGGCGGCTCGCTCAAACGCCGGAAGCGCAGCGCCGGGGCAAGCTTCGGCTCCAGCAGCCCTTCTTCGCGCAGTTGGCGCATGATGGTCTCGGCCTGGCGCTCGTTCACGCCCAGGATATCGCGCAGCGGCCCGGCGCTGAGCCAGCCCAGGTACGCCGCCAGCGCGCGCGCCCGCGGCAAGATCACGTCTTGCAGCACCTCCATTTCGGAGGCCGGGCGGACGATATCGCCGCTGATGTCGGTGACGATGCCCTCCGGCTCGCCCGTCAGCCCGGCGCCGCTCACCGCGCCAATATCGGGCGCGCCGGCCGGCGCGGCGGCGGTATGTTTCTGGGCGGCCTGCTGCCAGTAGCCCTTGAGCGAAGCGATATCATCAGACGGCGCGGCGCACTGCCCCACCGGGGTCGCTTTCGCCTGGTCGCCCTCCACCAGCAGCGCATCGACGAACTTCAGCGGCACGTCCGCGAGGTCCAACCCGGCCAGCTCACCGCCCGCCGAGCGCAGCACCAGGCGCGCGCCGAACAGGTCGAGCATGCCGGGCGGCAGCGCGGCGCCGGCCTGGGCGGTCACCAGCGCGTGCATGCCGGTGCGCGCGCCCCGGTCCAGGTAGTGACCCAGCGCCGGCGCCCATCCCTGCGGATCGGCGGTCCATTCGGGATCGGAAACCGGGTCGATCACCAACAGGGTACGCGGCAGAGTCGCCGCCCCGGAGGCGCGCAGCCGGGCGTTATAGGCCTCCAGGTCGTCGGCGCCGGCATCCTTGAACAGCGCCTCGCGCCGGTTGACCTCCTTCGCCATCCGCTGCAAGGCGACGCGCCCGGCCTCCAACCCACTGAGCGGGCGGCCCACCAGGTGCGGCATCCCCAGATACGGCTGGAAGCCCGCCGGGTCGCCGCCCACCAGCGCAAGCTGCAACTCGGCGGGCGTGTTGAACAGCAGTAGAGTCACTAACAAACTGTGGATGTAGTGCGTCTTGGGCGCGCCGGCCCCCAGGATCAACAGATGCCTCAGCGCGACCAGGTCACGTGCGACCACCACCTGCTGCAAATTTATACCGAGCGCCAGGGTCGTCGGCGCGGCGCTCTCCTGGAAGCCCGGCTGCATTAACAGGCTGCGCAGCACCAGCGGGCGGTGTTCGGCGTACCGGACCAGCAAGCCGAAGGCATCCGGGGCGCGGTCCAGGTGCGGCAGAATATCGACCTCGGCGTCGAGCGCCTCCGCCAGTTTGGGGAGCGCCTCGCGCACCTGGTCGAGCGTCACCTCGCGCCGGTTGCGGAGCCGCCCGACCTCGCCGGGCTGCACGACGAACATCGTATGCGAGGGCAGCGCGCCGCGTCCCATGATCCTCACCGGTACCTGGGCTTCGGCGGCGGCGCGCTCAATCGCCCGGGCCTGCTCGGCGACGGCAGCGTCGTCGAAGGGGCGGGGCGGCAGCGGCGCTAACACTTCGGCAATCGCCGGGGTGAGCCACCCGGCGTCGTCCATACGAGTCAATAGCTGGGGCATCACACTACACCTTTCCCACGTCACGCCACGTATAACGATATTATGAGCGTTTCAGGTATACGGTCAAATCCGCTCTTGTGAAGGTTTGTCAAGATCGCACACATGCAGCGAGGCGCATAGGTGTGCAGTTTTATGCATGTCTATGCAGCAAAAACTTGAGAGAGATGCAGCGCCGCCGGTAAGTCCGCCGCCCGCGCAGCATACGCCCTGCGGACTCGCCAGCGGCCCGCTGCGCCGCGCACCGCCCGCGCAGGGGTTTCACCATGGCTGCACACTCAAAAGCCCGCCACGGGCCGCCTGCGAGTCCACAGCTTAATATCCCGTCACAGCGATAGGGAGGCGCGCCGGCGGCATCCGAGTCTTATCGTTGATTTGGCTCTGAGTCAACGCCTGGCTACCCGCTGTGGACTCGCCAGCGGCCCGCTGCGCCGCGCATCGCCTGCGCAGGGGTTCGCTATGGCGGCGCACTCAAAAGCCCGCCACGGGCCGCCTGCGAGTCCACAGCGCCGGTGCGTCCACCGTCGCCGCGTGCATGGATATGCATCTCTATACATATACCTGCATCTACATGCATATCAATGCATGAGCTTGCAGGCTATTGACAATCCCGCCGGATATCGCTAACCTTGCCCCATTATGAACACAAACGAAGCCAAAATCCTCAGCATTTGTAACTTCAAGGGAGGGGTGGGCAAAAGCGCCACCGCCCACGCGCTGGGCGCTGTGCTGGCCGAGCACGGCTACCGGGTGCTGATGGTCGATGCCGACCCCCAGAGCAGCCTTACGTCGGCCTGCGGCGTCGGCGACGCGGCGGGCGCCAGCCTGGCGGAAGTGATGGGAGGCGCGTCGCCCGGCGCGCTGGCGATAACCGACATCATCCAGGAACTCGGCGCTAACTTCGATCTGGCGCCGGCCGACCTGGCGTTGGCCGCGTCGGAATTGGGCCTGACCGCGCGCCTGGGCCGCGAGAACGTGATGAAGAAGGCGCTGGCGCCGGTAGCCGGCCGGTACGACGTGATTTTGATCGACTGCCAGCCCAGCCTTGGCCTGCTCACGGTCAACGCGCTGGTGGCGTCGCACGGGGTGCTGTGCCCCACCCAGCCGACCGCGCAAGACCTGCGCGGGCTGAACCTGTTCCTGGACAGCGTGGAGCAAATCCGCGCCGAGTTGAACCGCGAGCTTGAGGTCATCGGCTGCCTGCTGACCTTCTTCGACCGGCGGCTGGTCCACCACCGCGACGCCCTGGAGGTCATCAAACAGGTCGGGCTGCCGGTGCTGGGGATCGTGCCGCGCTCGGTGCGCGCCGCCGAAGCCGCGAGCCTGTGCCAGCCGGTCACGATCTACGCGCCCGATAACCCTACGTCGCTCGCCTACCGCGAATTAGCCGAAAAGGTAGAACAATGGGCAAGAAACGCGAAGCCCGTAAGGGGTTAGAGAACGTCTTCTTCTCGCGGACCGAGCCGGAGGCCGGCGCTGCCCTGGAACCGGGAACCGAAGACAAGACCAAAGACAAATCGGTGTCGCGGGGCATCGCCATGCGGCAGTCCGAATGGGACGCGCTGGCCGCCATCGCCGAAGCGAACGGCATCTCACGCAATGCGTTGATCCGCTACGCCCTGGTGCACTTCGTCGCCGAGTACGAGGCCGGCGGCGCCAAGATCGAGTTCGAGGATGTGCGCCAGTTAAAACTTCCTTAGAAAAATCCAACGTCTAAAATCGCAAGAATCCGGTAGTGCAGGCGCCTGCATGGTTATGCACTGTGACGCAGATATCTGCATGTTATTGCATGTGCCTGCATACCTGCGCACCCGTGATTCAGTCTTCTCGTCAGCCGCGCTTACACACCCAAAAACCACCAGCCGACTCCGGTTCGCCGGCGCTTCTATTCTCAGAATCCGGGTAATCACAGGCTTTTGTTAAAGAAATTTCATCTCGTTATATTTTTAACATTTCTTCACCAAGCCCATCAGAACAAATGATCCACGCCAAAGAAAGCCGGTCAACCCATCCCTACCCCAACAAGTGGGGGGTATTCACGCGCCTTTCAATGTCACGTTACCAGGTTATTTCATCGTCTGATATCTAACGAACCTCAAACCCTTAACATGTTTAAAGTTCGGAACACTTTAAGCTAAACTTGACATAAAAAGGTTGAGTCTTGGCCCGGCATCTGATAGAATGGGAACATGTTACACCAGGGGGCACTTCCTCACTTGCACACCGCCGGTCGGCCCTAAGATGGAGCCGGCTCTTGCGACGCTAAGCCGCGTCGCTGTGTTTGGTAAGTAACAAAAAGACCAATATAGGCAAACTACATAGACGGCTAACATTCTGTACACGGCACCGTTGTAACGTTGGCATTGTATTCAATTATGTAGGTAAAGATTATGGACCCCCAAGACGCTTGGCTCGCTACCCTGGGCCAACTTCAGTTACAGATGAACAAAGGCACCTACGAGACCTGGCTGCACGGCACCGAGGTGCTGGCGTTCCACGAGAACCGCTTTACTATCGGCGTGCGCAATGCTTATGCCAAAGATTGGCTTGAGCAGCGCCTTCGCCCCACCATCGAGCGTGCGCTGACCGATATCCTCGACCAGCCCGTCGAAGTCGGCTTCACGCTCTGGGCGCCGGCGGCGCTGAACGAGGCAAATGACGACCCGTCGCAGCCCAGCGACCCGCCGGCCCGGACAAACGGCACGCACGGCCCGTCGAGATCGAACGGGCACGCCGGCGACCCGGAGCCGACCCGCGCCGAAACCCAGCTCAACCGGCGCTACCGGTTCGAGACCTTCGTGGTCGGCAGCAGCAACCGGCTTGCGCACGCCGCTGCCTTGGCGGTCTCCGAGCACCCAGGGCGCGCCTACAACCCGCTTTTCCTGTACGGCGGCGTCGGGCTGGGCAAGACTCACCTGCTTCAGGCCATCGGCAACGCCTGCCAGGACCAGAGCTTGAGCGTGCTCTACGTCACCTCCGAAGAATTCACCAACGACCTGATCCACGCCATCCGCACCCACACCCAGCAAGAACTCCGCGACAAATACCGCACGATTGATGTGCTGCTGGTGGACGATGTGCAGTTCATCGCCGGCAAGGAGAGCACGCAGGAAGAATTTTTCCACACCTTCAACGCGCTGCACGGCAACGACCGCCAGATCGTGATGACCAGCGACCGCCCGCCGCGCGCGATGGTCACGCTGGAGGAGCGGCTGCGCTCGCGCTTCGAGTGGGGTATGCTCGCCGATATCCAGCCGCCCGATTTCGAGATGCGCCTGGCGATCTTGCAGGCCAAGGCCAAGCAGCGCAGCGTCGAGGTGCCGCCCGAAGCGATGAATCTCATCGCCGAGCGCGTCCAGACCAACATCCGCGAGTTGGAGGGCACGCTGACGCGGCTGGTCGCCTACGCGCAGCTTACCGGCCAGCCGATCACGGTCGAGATGGTCGAGGGCGCACTGGCCGACGTCGCGCCGCGCCACCACAACCTCACGCCGGAAAAGGTGGTCAAGACGGTGGCGGCGCACTTCGGGATCGACGTCGAACGGCTCACCGGGCGCAGCCGGACGCGCAGCGTAGCGCTCCCCCGCCAGATTGCGATGTTCATCGCGCGCCAGGAAACCGAGGCCTCGCTGCCCCAGATCGGGCAGGTATTGGGAGGCCGCGACCACACGACGGTGATGCACGGCTGCGACAAGATTGCGACGCTGGTCGAGCAAGACGAACTGCTGCGCCGCCAGATCGTCAGCATCAAAGAGCAACTATACCAGGGGTTGTACGGTTAGCCGACCGCTCGCGCACCGCTGACCCGACCACCCCGCCGGGGCGACGTGTATCCTGTGAGAACAGGACCGTCGCCTTTTTGGTGTTCACCCCCATATCTGGGCGCTGCGCAACGTGGCGGTTGGTGAAAGGTTTGTAAAAAACTTACCGGCGGTAAGGTTTCCGGCCCTCTGCCTGTGTATAACCCCCATCCAGCCTGTGGATAACTCGCCGCTTCTGTGGAAAAACTTGCCGGTTTCCCGCCCGGCTCGACAACCCCAACCTTACAGATTGGCGCGTGCAGCAGAGCAGACCCCATATATAGGGGAGGGCCGGCGCACATTTTTTGCATCACAAACTCGCCTGGGGAAACTGTGGACATGTACGGTGCTAACCTTTAGAAAAGTCAGCGCCGGACTCAGCGCCACCGATGGGCGCAGAAACCGGCCTTTCCCCCAGAACTGGGGGCAGAACGCCGGGATGCGCCGGTCTGTACACTTATCCACAGGCGCTACTGATAACGACTTTTTAAGATTGGTTGGGAATGATAACTTTGTTGAAAACTTGCGCGGTCGCCAGAATGTGCGTGTTCTGGTCTTTGGCGAGTGCTTATCCCGGCCCGAACAGCCCGTTCACCAGCGAATGCCACGAAGTCGATAGCCAGGTAAGCTGCCCGGTCGCGCAGAAACCCATCCGCGCATAGACGCCGTATCCCTGCGCCGAGGCGTGCAGGACTGCTGCCTGCAAACCCGCATCGTAGGCGTCGCGCAGCGCGTGATAGGTTATCTGTGTGCCGATGCCCCTGCTGCGCACCGCCGGCAGCACACCCACCGTGTACAGCCCGACCACGCCCCCGCCGATCATCGTGCTGGCGGTCGCGACCGGCCGGTCGTCCAGGTAGCCGACGAAAAAGCGCATGTGGTCCAGGTGCGGGTTATCCGCGCCGATGGTATGCGCCAGACCGCGTATCTGCCGGCCCAGCGAGATCGGGCGTTTGAAGCAGGCTTCGGCGACACGGTTGAACCGGTCGATCCCGTTCAGGTCGGAGGTGGACGCGCGCACGATGCGCAGTCCGGCCACCGGCGGCGGGGGAGCCGCCATCATTGGGGCCAGCATGGCGCCCATGCCCGGCTCTTGCATGTCGATCATGAACCCCTGGCGCTTCAGGTGCGCGACCAAGTTTGTCGCGCCGGCCAGCGGCCCCACCACCCACGTCACGTAGCGCGGGCGGCGGCGCGCGTCGCTGATGATCGTTTGAACGCCGGCCTCGACGGCATCCGGCGGGAAGTTCGCCAGCAGCACGCGGTAGATGCGCGGCCCGGTGATGCGAAAGCAGTTGTCGGTCTCGATGACGGTGTAATCGGGGTCGGCGGCGAAGTAGCGCGCCCGCGCCGCGAGGTTGTACTCTACGGCTGCGCCCAGCGCCGAAACCGATGCTTCCGCCTCTAATATATGGCTGCCGTCCCAGAGAGTTTTAGTTTTGTCGTCCGTGCCTGTCATGCACGCTCCAGCAGCGCCGTGTACAGCGCCGTCAAATCATCCGCCAGCCGCGCCGGGCTGAACCGCTCCAATACATCGCGGCGCGCGGCGTCGGCCATGCGCTGCGCCGGCGCCGGCTCGGTGAGGACGCGCGTCACCGCCCCGGCCAGCGCGCCCGCGTCGTCCGGCGGGACCAGCGCGCCGGTCTGCCCGTCGGTTACCAGGTCGGGCACGCCGCCGACCGCCGTTGCGACCACCGGCACCCCCGCCGCCATCGCCTCGATAATACTAACCGGCATGCCCTCGTTATGCGAACTCATCACCAGCACGTCCAGGTCGCCGTAGACGGCGGGGAGGGCGCGTGTATCGCGCCAGCCCAGGAAGTGCACCCGCTCCACGATGCCCAGGGCGCGCGCCTGCGCCTCCAACGCCGGGCGGCACTCGCCGTCGCCGGCAAGCGCGATATGCAGCGGGCTGCGAAGCTTCTGCACGTCGATGCAGGCCGCTGCATCGAGCAGCAGGTCGAGATGCTTCACCGGCGCCAAGCGCCCCACCGCGCCCACCAGCGGCGTCGAAGCATCCAGGCCCAGCTCGCGGCGCAGCGCCCCGCCGTGACGCGGCAGCGCGGCCAGCGGCGCAAGCTCCAGGCCCAGCGGGATCACGGCGAACTTCGCCGCCGGCGCGATGCCATACCCGACCAGTTCGCGCTTTAATCCTTCGGTGAGGGTGACGATGCGGTCGGCGAGGCGCGCGCCGAACTGCTCCAGCGCGATGAAGAAGCGCGTCTTAGCCGGCCCAAAGTAGCCGCGAAACACGTGCCCGTGGAAGGTGTGCACCACCACCGGCACGCCGGCCAGGCGCGCCGCCAGCCGCCCCACGAAGCCGGCCTTGGCGGTGTGGGTGTGTACTACGTCGGGGCGCTCGCGGCGGAGCAGCCGCCACAGTTTGACCAGGGTCGCCAGGTCGCGCGCCGGTGAGAGTGCGCGGCCCAACTCCGGGATGACGTGCGGCGCGGTCCCTTTCTCGGCGGCCAGGTAGCTCATGTCGCCCTCGTCCGGCCCGACCTGCCCGCACACGACCCGGCTCTTGAGGCCACGCGCGCGGAACTGCTCGTCGGCGAGGATGACCTGCACCGCCACCCCGCCGACATTGAGCCGGGCGACGATTTGGATAATTTTCATGCCAGGACCGTATCGTATACCGCGCGCACGCCTTCGACCATGTGCGACAGCGTGAAGTGCGACTCGAGCCGTTCGCGGCCGGCGCTGCCCATCTCTTGGGCCAGGTAGGGGTCTTCTAAAAAGAGCGAGATGGCCGAGGCCAGCGCGTCTTCGTCGCCGGGGGTGACCAGGATGCCGGTCTGCCCATCGACGATGACCTCCGGGATGGCGCTCACCCGGCTGGCGATGATGGGCACGCGGAGCGCCATCGCTTCCAGCAGCACCATACCGAACCCCTCCCACTGCGACGGCACGACCAGCCCGTCGAGCGCGGCGATGATGTCATAGGGCTTGTCGCGCCAGCCCAGGAAGTGGACGCGCGGGTCCATCTCCAGGCCGCGCGCCAGTTCTTCGAGCCTGGGGCGCTCCGGCCCGTCGCCGGTGACGACGAAGTGGGCGGTCGGGAAGGCCTTGGCGACGTACCAGAAGGCGCGCAGCGCGTGATCGATACCCTTCTGCGGCACCAGGCGGCAGACCGTGCCCAGCAGCGCGTCGCTGGGTTTGATCCCCAGCCGGGCGGCGAGGGCTTCGCGCGGGCTGCCGGCGCCCGTGCGCGGGTCAGGCGGCGCGGGCAGTTCGCCGGGGTCCAGGCCGTAGTGTACGGTGGTGATGCGCTCGCGCGGCGCGCCCTCCTCGGTGATGGAGAAGCTGCGCACCCAGTTCGAGACCGCGATGCCGTGGTCAACGCGCTGCCACAGCCAGCGGTTGAGCACGCGCGACGGCCAGGTGTGGCGGAAGCGGTCGTCGTTGTGGCGGCTGGTTACCAGGTGCGGGCGGTCGCTGCCCAACACCGCCAGCGCGCCGTGCAGGTCGGCGTGGATGAGGTGGGTATGCACGATATCATACCCGCCGGCGTGGATCAGGCGGCGCAGTCTGCCGGGCAGCGTGGGGTCGAGGGCGGCGCGAATGACTTCACGGCGCGCCGGGATGCTGTGCGCTTCGGCCTGCTCGAAAAACGTCTCGACCGGGTTGCCCGGCTCGGTAAGCGCGACCACCTCCGCATCGAGGCCGGTTTTGCGCAGCTCATCGAGCAGGTACAGCAGGTGCGTTTCGGCCCCGGCGACGCCGGTCATCTTGCAAATGTGAAGAACTTTCATGGCTGGCTCTCAGCAATCAAATGGATCGGCGCTTGGCGATTAACTTTTTATAAAACCATAAAATCACCACAGAGATACCGGAAGCACGGAGAATCTCTGAGAGTTTTCTGTGAAGAAGGCGTCGTTTTCCCCCTCCATCTTACGCCAAACGCCGGTTGCTCACAAGCCGGACTTGCCCGGTGATCTTGTGAAAAGACCCGTTGGGTTGGGCGTCCCGCCGGGGTGCCCAACCCAACAGAGCGACCTGTGGTGAATCGCTTCTACCCGGCCTGTTCCCGGTACCATGCGACGGTGCGCGCCATGCCCTCCGCAAACTCGACCGCCGGTTTGTAGTTCATCATGCGCTCGGCTTTCGAGATATCGGCGCGCGAATCTCGCACATCGCCGACGCGCGGCGGCCCGAAGACCGGCTTGATATCGGTCCCCAGCGCTTTGTTGATGATCTCGACCAGGCCCAAGACGCTGTGCTGCCCGCCGCAGGCCGAATTGAACAGTTCGCCGGCGATGCCCGGCGCGCGGCAGGCCAGCAGATTGGCCTGCGCCACGTTATCGATGTAGGTGAAGTCGCGGGTTTGCAGGCCGTCGCCGTCGATGGTGGGCGGCTCGCCGCCGAGCATCTTGGTGATGAAAAGCGGGATCACGGCGGCATACTGGGATGCGGGGTCCTGGCGCGGGCCAAAGACATTGAAGTAGCGCAGCGCGACGGTCTCCAGCCCATAGACGAGGTAAAATACCCGGCAGTAGTACTCGCCGGCGAGCTTGGCGACCGCGTAGGGCGAGAGCGGGTCGGGCGGCATGGTCTCGACCTTGTACTCGGCGGTGATGTTGCCGTAGGCCGAGGACGAAGCGGCGTAGACCACGCGCTTAACCCCGGCGTCGCGGGCGGCGAGCAGGACGTTGAGCGTGCCGTTGGTGTTGGCGTCGTTCGAGCTGAGCGGGTCCACGACCGAGCGCGATACCGAGGGCAGCGCGGCCTGGTGGATCACGTAATCGACGCCCGCCACGGCGCGGCGCACGGCGTCGGGGTCGGTGATATCGCCCTCGATGAGGGTGATGTGTGAGAGGCTTTCGGCGAGGTTTTCGTGCTTGCCGGTCGAGAAGTTGTCGATCACGCGCACGGCTGCGCCCTGGGCGACGAGTGCATCGACGATGTGGCTGCCGATGAAGCCCGCGCCGCCGGTGACGAGATAGGTTTCAGACATGGTATAGGACCTCCGGGGTACTGCATCCAAGACAAACAAGGGAATTTCTTAATACTGGTCTAATGTTTTGTTAACTATCTGAGAGTCGTAATTTGATATGATGTCAACATAGTGATTTTTCGAGAAGGTGTCTATAGGTAATTGGTGACAAATTTTTGTAGAGCAGAGGTAAAAAAATGCCAGGTGGAAAGCGCCCAGCGGGCCTCGGGTGTGTCCCTCATTAGGGGTAACGCGGTTGGTTCCCACGACTTCAGTCGTCGTCTAACCGCTTTGTCATCTCGATCTTTCGCAGCGATAGACTTTTCTCGCTGAGCCGGGTTGTGACTCGATAGCCCACGACTGATGGACTTTGAAAAAACAATCAGGTAATGGGTACAATTTTTGTCGAACCGCCACATCTGGGGGTAGGGGTGGGTTTCAAACCCGCCCATATGCATCAACTTAAGCGCTTTTTTCCCCTCTCCCCCGACCCCTCGCCCTCAAGGGGCGAGGGGAGTCAGACTCGTGCTAGCCCATATACCACAAAAAGCAGCGAGTCTGTG
>JAFGMM010000192.1 GCA_016927535.1 Anaerolineae bacterium | reverse complement strand
CGGCGGGGAAAAGTCCCCTCGCCCCTTGTGGGAGAGGGGATTTAGGGGAGAGGGGGAGTACAGCATCATTTTGACCAACACAGAAATCTGGGAAACCCGGTAGGTCTTATAGATTAGGAAGGTGAGTTTTTGCCGGAGGGTGTGTGATGGTTACGTCTACGCAAGTTGATTGGTCAAAAGCGGGCGCCGCAGCGACGTTTAGTCCCGAAGAAGAAGCGCTGGTCGAGACCGAAGCTTTTAAGCGCCGGGCGCAGGCTGCTTTAGGTTTCAGCAAATACTTATTGATAGGAGGGGGGATTGCGGCAATTGGCTTGGGGGGAGCGTGGTTGTTCGCCCCCCAGTATACGCAGCTGCCGGCATTTGTTCTCTCCGTCGTGCCGCTGATGGTGACTTCAGTGCTGTATCCCCTTCTCTTCCGCCGAAAGCAAGCTACGGCGGGGATTTATCTCATCATTGCTTCACTGATATTGTTGATGGCCGTCGCGCCTGTTCTCCTGCCGGAACTGGTGCCGGCCGTGGCGTTCGGTCAAATCCTCATCATCATTGTGAGCAGCCTATTGTTGGACGCCGGGCAAAGCCGCTGGTTGATCGGCGTCACGGTTCTGGTCTTTGCCGCCGATGTTGTCTTGGTAAATGTCTGGTCTTCCAGCCCGTTTCCTCCGTTAGAGGGCGGCGTCAAGTTGATTGCGGCGGGCATCGGGCCGTTCGCGCTGTTAATCGTCGCCTTGATTGCCCGCCAGACCATCCTGGATCAGGAACGGGCCACGCGCCAATCTCAGTTGGCTAGCCTGGAGATCGAGCGGCGCGCCGCCGCCGAGCAGGCGCAGCGCGAACAGTTGGAGGCGCAACGCACCGAACTAGAGCAGGCCAATACCGAGATTCAGAAGCGCGCCGCCGCCGAGCAGACGCAGCGCGAATACTTAGAAACGACGGTGCAAAACTATGTTGAGTATGCGGTGGCGGTGGGGCGGGGCAACCTGAGCCTCCAGTTGGATCTCGACCACGACCGGGGCGGCAAGGATGATCCCTTGTTTATCCTGGGGCAAAGCCTGAACGATTCGACGGCGAGCCTGCGCGTGATGATCGCCCAGATTCGGGAGATGGCGACCCAGGTCGCGGAGGCCGCCGCCGAAATCCAGGCCGCGACCACCCAGCAGAGCGCCAGTACGAGCGAGCAAGAAAGCGCCGTCTCGCAGACCATGACCACCGTGGACGAGGTGCGCACCACCGTGCGCCAGACCGCCGAGCGCGCCCAAATGGTGGCCGGAACCGCGCAGCAGTCGGTCGATGTGTCGCGCGCCGGTCAGGAGGCAGTGGACGACACGATAGACGGGATGGATGTCATCCGGCAGCGCGTGGAAAGCATCGCCGCGAACATCCTGATGCTCTCCGAGCGCACCCAGCAGATCGGCGAGATCATCCAGACCGTCAACGACATCGCCGACCAATCCAAGCTGCTCGCGCTCAACGCCAGCATCGAAGCGGCGCGCGCCGGCGAGGATGGCAAGGGCTTCGGCGTGGTGGCGATGGAAGTGCGCCAGCTCGCCGACCAATCACGGCAGGCCACGGCGCGCGTGCGCGATATCCTCGGCGAAATCCAGCAGGCCACCAACACCGCCGTCATGGTCACCGAGGAGGGCAGCAAGGGCACCGAGCGTGGTATGACCCTGGTCAAGCACGCCGGCGACGCCATCCGCGACCTGGCGAGCGTGATCGAAGAAGCGTCGCAGGCGGCCACGCAGATCGCGGCCAGCACCTACCAGCAGACCAACGGCATGGACCAGTTGGTAGCGGCGATGGCGTCGATCAAACAGGCCAGCGCGCAGGCCGCCGCCAGCACGCGCCAGGCCGAGCGAAGCAGCCAGCAGCTTTTGGAGATGGCGCGCCGGATGGAAGAAGTGGTCGCGCGCTACGAGCTTTAGCCTTAACGCCGGCGGCTCTCCCTGTTCGGAGCCTTCAAAAATTCTGCCGGGCGGCGAATCGCGTTGAAGGCGCTTACTAAAAATCTTCCGGGCGCACCGGCAGCCGCCGGATGCGCTTCCCGGTCGCGGCGAACAGCGCATTCATCACAGCCGGGACCGCCGGCGGCATCCCCATTTCCCCCACGCCCTGCGGCGCAGCGTCGCTCGGCATGATGTGCACGTCGATTGCCGGCATCTCGTCGATGGAACAGAGCGGGTAGTCGTGGAAGTTGCCTTGTTCCACGCGCCCATCCTCAATCGTGACCTGCCCGTGTAGAACAGCGGTCAATCCGAACACGACGCCGCCCTCGATCTGCGCCTCCACAATCGACGGGTTAACCACCGTACCGCAGTCCACCGCACACACCACGCGGTGCACACGCACCTTGCCCGCTTCTACCGAAACTTCGGCGACCGCCGCGACGTGCGTCACGCCCCAGGTCGAATGGCAGGCGACGCCGCGCCCCCGGCCGGCCGGCAGCGGCGTCCCCCAGCCGGCTTCGGCGGCGGCGCGCTCCAGCGTCGCTTTAAGCGGCGAGCCATCCGGCAGCAGCGCCATCCGCAGTTCATAGGGGTCTTTGCCGCCCGCCGCCGCCAGCTCATCCAGGAAGCACTCGTTGACAAAAGCATTCTGGGTGTTGAACACGCCGCGCCAGTAGCCGGTTGGGATGGGCAGCCGGACGGGAAGCGACTTGATCGACTTCTCCAGCCGGTAGGGGATGGTCGCGCCCTGCCCGATATCCGCCGGGCTGCCGATGCCCTGCGAGGCGATATAGTGCTCCCACGACACCGGCATACCGGCTGCGTCCAGGCCGGCGCGCAGTTGGTGATAGCTGGCCGGGCGGTAGAAGTCGTGTTGGATGTCGTCCGCGCGCGTCCAGAACACCTTGACCGGCGCGCCCACCGCCTGCGAAAGCTGGACGGCCTCGACGACGTAATCCACCTGGAGCCGCCGCCCGCTGCCGCACCCGATCAAAGGCACGTGCACGCTAATCGCGTCCACCGGCAGGCGGGTGATGGACTGCGCGCGCCGCTTGGCGTCCTGCCGGCTCTGCGTCGGCGCCCACACCTCGCAGCGGTCGGCGCGCACGTCGGCGGTTGCGTTCATCGGCTCCATCGTGGCGTGGGCCAGGTAGGGGGCCTCGTAGGTCGCTTCGATTTGCACTGCTGCGTTCGCCGCGAGATTGGCGCTATTGGCGAGCTGCTGCCCGGTCTGTTCGGCGAACATTGCGCGAATCTGCTCGCTGTCCAGGCCGGCGTTTTCGCCCTCGTCCCAGGCGATATCGAGCGCCCGGCAGCCCTGGAGCGCCGCCCATGTGCTCTCGGCGACGACCGCGACTCCGCTGTCGATTTCGACGACCTGCCGGACGCCCGCGACCGCTTCGGCGGCGCTCGCGTCGTATCCGGCGACCCTGCCGCCGAACACCGGGCAGCGCGCCACCGCCGCATACAACATGCCGGGCAGTTGTACGTCGCTGCCGTAGACCGCGCCGCCGGTCACAATGTCGCGGTTGGGGAGATGCCCCAGCCGCGCGCCGATGATCTGAAAGTCCTGCGGGTTCTTAAGCGTCAGGTCGCGCGCCTGTGGCACAGGCAGCGCGGCGGCGGCCTCGGCCAATTCACCGTAAGTCAACTGCTGCCCGCTCGGTTCGTGGATCACCACGCCGTTCTCGGTGCGGCAGGTCTCCGGCGCAACCGCCCAGGTCTGCGCGGCGGCGGCGACCAACATGGCGCGGGCGACCGCCCCGGCGGCGCGCAGCGTGTTATAGGAGCCGCTGATGCTCACGCTGCCGCCGGTCACCTGGTTGCCGTAGACCGAATCGGCGGGCGACTGCACGGCGCGGATTTTCGTCCAGTCCGCATCCAGTTCTTCCGCGACGATCATGGGGATTGCAGTCTGCACGCCCTGTCCCATCTCGGAACGGTGAACCATGACGGTCACAACGCCGTCGGTGTCGATCTGAATATAGGCGTTCGGTTCGAACGAAGCCGCCGCGCCGGTGTCTTGCCCGGCGCGGACCCTATCGGGCAGGCGAAAGCCGAGCGCCAGGCCCGCGAGCGCCGAAAGCTTGAGAAAATCACGCCGGCTCATACTCGTATCGGGTTGCATGATGTCATCCTCCCTTAGCCACGCGGTGAATGGCGCGGCGAATCCGCTGGTACGTTCCACAGCGGCAGAGCACATTACGCATGGCGGCGTCGATTTCCGCGTCGGTGGGGTTAGGGTTTTTCGCCAGGAGCGCTACCGCGTTCATGATCTGGCCGGGCTGGCAGTACCCGCACTGCGGCGCCTGTTCCTCGATCCAGGCCTGCTGCACCGGGTGCAGGTGCGCGCCGTCGGGCGAAAGCCCCTCTATCGTCGTCACCGCGCGGTCGCCGACGGCTGATACCGGTATGCTGCACGACCGGACCGGTTCACCGTCCAGGAGGACGGTGCAAGCGCCGCATACGCCGATGCCGCAGCTGTACTTGGTCCCCGTCAAGCCCAGTGCGTCGCGGAGCACCCAGAGCAAGGGCGTATCAGAGGCCACATCGACCGTGTAAGTCTCGCCATTGACAGTTAATGTAAAGGCATCCATTCAAACCATCCTTTTTGTTGCGTCGTCTCCGGTGACCACCAATCATAGCGATGACCGCCCCGGCTTTCAACAAAGACGCCGCGCCGGTGAGGGCTGGTTCGTTCTAACGTTGTTTTACCTCACCCCCGCGCGCTGCGCACGCTTCCCCCTCGCCACGCCGTGATACCGTTGGCGAAACCGGAAAAGAGCGCCGAACCGGGCGGTAGGGGCGGGTCTCAGACCCGCCCAGGGTCGGTTTCAAACCGGCCCCATGCGCATCAACTTAAGCGCTTTTTTCCCCTCTCCCCCGACCCCTCTCCCTCAAGGGGCGAGGGGAGTCAGACTCGTGCTAGCCCATACACCACAAAAAGCAGCGAGTCTGTG
>JAFGMM010000191.1 GCA_016927535.1 Anaerolineae bacterium | reverse complement strand
GTCCAAAGACGCCTCTTTCTCTAAGTCATTGACCCATAAATATATCGCTATGTCCCTCAACTTGGCACGAAAAGTGCGGGAGAGCCACTGTTGACGCCGAAGAAGGGATAGCGCACCGGCGTGTAAGGGATGGGGAAGCCATCGACGCGCGCGGTGATTTCAAAGTTGATGAGGCCGGAGACGAGAATTTTACCGGGCATGGCCGTTAACGTTCTTCGTGTAGTCGGACAGACTGTGCATACAGAGTATAGCATAATATGGGGTTCGGCTATAATAAAGCTATGATCGAACCTCACGTACCGGTCCTTTACGCCGAAATCCTCGCTCACCTCGACCCGCAGCCCGGCAGCCTTTACATCGACGCGACGTTGGGCGCGGGCGGGCATACTGCCGGCCTCCTGGAGGCCGGCGCGCTCGTGTTGGGCCTGGACGCCGACGCCGATACGCTCGCCGTCGCACGGGAACGCTTGGCCCGCTTCGACCGCCAGGCAACCTTTGTCCATGCTAACTTCGCGGCAGTGGCCGAGGTGGCGCCGGCGCACGGCTTTGCGGCGGTCGATGGGGTGTTGTTCGATCTGGGTCTTTCGTCGCTGGACGTGGACGAGGCCGGGCGCGGCTTCTCGTTCCGGCGCGAAGGCCCGCTCGACATGCGCTTCGACCGCTCGCAGGGGCCGACCGCCGCCGACCTGGTGAACACGCTCACCGCCGACGCGCTCGCCGATATCCTCTATGAGTACGGCGAGGAGCCGCGCGCCCGTGCTATCGCCCGGCGCATCGTCGAGCGCCGCCCGCTCCAGACAACGACCGAACTGGCATCGGTGATCGAAGCGGTCACGCCGCGCAAGAAGGGCAAAGGGGGAATCCACCCGGCTACCCGCACGTTCCAGGCGCTTCGGGTCGCGGTCAACGACGAACTGAGCGCGCTGGAAAAGGGCCTGGGCGCGGCGATTGGTCTGCTCAAGCCGGGCGGCGTGCTGGCGGTGATTTCGTTCCATTCGCTCGAAGATCGCCTGGTCAAGCAGATGTTCAAGCGCGAGTCCACCGGCTGCATCTGCCCGCCGCGCCAGCCGGTCTGTACTTGCGATCACCGCGCCGTGCTCGAACTGGTCACGCGCAAGCCGGTCGTGCCCGGCGCGGCGGAGGTCGTGCGCAATCCGCGCAGCCGCAGCGCACGGCTCCGCGTGGCGCTGAAATTGTGAATTTTACAATATTTGTTTATATTTTGATTATCATTCTAGCCTGTCGATAGGGAGGGGGACATGAACACACGGCACGCTGTCACTGCATTGTTGATTGCGTTTATCACCGTCGGTTTGCTGGGATGCCAGCCGGCGTCCACGCCGACTCCTACGCTTGAGCCGACCGAAGAAGCCACAGTAGAGCCGACCGAGGAAGTGACCGAAGAAGCGACCGAAACGGTCACCGAAGCGGCAACCGAAGAAGCGACTGAAGAGGCGACCGAAGCGGCTACCGAGGCGGCAACCGAGGAAGCCTCGGAGAGTGCCGCGCCTGCCGCCGCCCAGCCATTGCCGGACGATTTTGAGCAGGGCGGGCTTGAAGCATGGCAGGGTGATCTGTGGCAGCTCAGTATAGACGAGCCGGGCTACGGCGGCAGTGCGGGTGCGCTGAAGGGATTCTGTGATGATATCTGCCGGGCGAACCAAGCCCCGCTCTCCCACGCAATCAGCGAAATCCCGGAGGATGCGCTTGGGATCGGCTTTGCATGGAAGATGGACCTGGATCTGGCGGCGAACGCCGTGCTGACGGTGGGCGACCAGAGCTACCTCGCGCGTGTTCGGGCCGGCGATGAAGAATGGACGCGCTCGGCGCTTAAGTGGGAGGATTTTCTCTACGGGAGCCGCGAGCCGTTTGATCCTTCGCTTGCCGTCGATACGCTGGAGTTCCGTGTCGGGCAGGGGATGCTGGGCCAGGCGACCCTGTGGCTGGATGATGTCCGGTTCATCACCGACCCGGCGGAATTTGAGTAAGGCGTACAGTAGGCCGCTTTTCGCATAGCTAAAAGGAGATAGACATGAGGAGAATGTACAGGCCGGTTGTGCTGGGCTGGGTCGTGGTGGTGCTGCTTACTGCCGCCCCTGCTTTCGCGCAGAACGATATCGACGAGGAGCCGGTTATCGTGCGGGGGAGCTTTACGGTCACGAACCGGGGGCTTTGGAACGCCATCGCCGAGCCGTATGTTATGCTGGAGGATCAGGCGGGCTTTGTGGCGCGTGATAGGCAGTTCCGGTTCCCGATCCTGTCTCAGACCATCGGCCCGATCTTCGGCGATTTGCTCGAAGCGCCGCAGTTCGCAATCCATCTGCCGGCGCGCCCGGAGGGGACTTTTGTCGATGTGGACAACGACGGCGAGGCCGACGCCGGCGTGCAGGTGTTCGCCGTGGCGATGTGGGCCAATACGTTCGACGATCCCTTCCTCGACTCGCGCGAGGGCTTCGGCTGGTCCACGGCGTTAAGCTCGATGCGACTCGACCCGGAGGACGAAACCGAGGTGGTCGGCGGCATTTATCTCGTGTGGGCGCCGGACGACGAACAGGGTTTCCCGACCGGCTTCGGCGACGACGGCCTGCTCTTCACCGATGACGACCCGGTCATTGCGATCTCGGCCGGCTGGAACATCGTCGATATGGACGAAGAGCCGTTCCGAATCTGGAAGGAAGCCGAGCCGGCGATGACGCTCTACGAGGGCGCGGTGGCCTTGAAAGATTACTCGGACATGAGCTTTACCGAGGCGTTCGAGGCGTTCTTTACGAAGGCTTCGCGCGAGTATCCCTTCACCGAGTTAACCGGCGTCGATTGGGACGCGCTCCACGCGCAGTTTGCGCCGCGCATCGCCGAAGCCGAGGCGAACAACGACGCCGACGCTTTCCAGTTCGCCATGCGCGACCTGCTCTGGTCGATTCCGGATGGGCATATCGGCTTCCGCTTCTCGGATGCGATGGTTGTGCAGTTTCAGCGCGGGCTGAGCGGCGGACTGGGGATGGTGCTCCGCGACCTGGACGACGGGCGCGTGATTGCGACCTTCGTCACGCCGGACGGCCCGGCGGCGCAGGCCGGCATCGAAACCGGCGACGAAATCGTGCGCTTCGACGGCGTGCCGATTCTCGACGCGGTGGATGCGGTGCAGTCGTGGTTTGGCCCTTTCTCAAGCGCCCACGCGCGCCGTCTGAACCAGCTTAACGAAGTGGTGCGCGCGCCCATCGGCACGGTCGTCGCAGTCGAGTACGTAGACGCGGGCGGCGCGGCTCATACGGTTGACGTGACGGCGAGCTTTGAGCTTGCAAGCTGGGAGCGCGGGGCGCTCTCTTACGGCGTCGATCCGTGGGCGCTGCCGGTCGAATTCGACGTACTCGATTCGGGTGTGGGTTACATCACCGTAAGCTCGTTCAGCGACGACAACAACTTGGCGGCGCGCGTCTTCGAACGGGCGCTGCGCACTTTTGGGGCGAACGATATCCGGGGCGTCATCATCGACGTGCGCCATAACTACGGCGGCGAGTCGGGTGTGGCGGCGGCGTTCGCCGGGTACTTTTTCGATGAAGCGGTGACCATCGGGATGAGCGAATATTACAACGACAACACCGGGCAGTTCGAGGTACGGGGCGGGCCGCGCCAGATTTTGCCCGGCGACTGGATGTACGAGGGCCGGGTCGCGCTGCTGGTCGGGCCGGATTGCTATAGCGCGTGCGAAGGCTTCGCCTACATGCTGGCCTCGACCGGGCGCGCGGACCTGGTTGTGGGCATGTATCCGACCAACGGCATTTTCGGCGAGGTGGGGCGCGGCAGCTACGCGCTGCCGGCCGGCTTTACACTCCAAATCCCGACCGGGCGCCCGGTCGGGTTGGACGGCGAGATTATCATCGAGGGTCGGGGCATCGAGCCGAATGTGTGGGTGCCGCGCACCGAGGAGACGCTCATCGTGGCGGATGATGAGGACGTGGTCCTTGACGTGGCGGTGGAAAAGATGTTGGAATTACTGGGTCGATAGTAAAGTGGGTAGCTTTGCAATATAGTGTGGTGTGGGCGGGTTGGCGCAGGGGCGGGTTTGCAAACCCGCCCCTACATATGGCGGCCTGTAGATGCCCGATCACGCAATGAAGCAATTTGTGCACCGCACAAGCCAACTCTGTATAATCAATCACAACGACCTTATTATCGACAAGACGTATCTGCTTTGTCGATAATTCATGAACGGCCAGAAACAACTAAAAGGAGTGCACTATGATCTCATCCGAAACGGCCCGTAAGGTGCTGGATGAAGCCCTGCGCGGCGGCGGCGACCTCGCCGAGATTTACGTCGAAGACCGGGTTAACCTCTCCTTCGGTCTGGAGGAGCAGCGCGTGGAGGATGCCACGCTCGGCGGCGACCGGGGCGCGGGCATCCGCGTTTTTTACGGCGAGATGGCCGCCTACGCTTACACCGATGATTTGAGCGAAGAAAGCCTGGTCGAAGCGGCGAAAGCCGTCTCTGCGGCCGGCAAGAGCACCAATAAGGCCACCGTCCAGAACCTCACCCGGCGCGAGCATCCCATCGAACACAGCTTCGAGCGCCCCTATGACGACATGAGCGAGGCCGAGAAGGCGGCCATGCTGCGCCAAGTTGATGGGATAGCGCGCGGCTGCAGCCCGCACGTCTCGCAGGTCATCACCGGGTTCGGCCACCTGCGCCGCCGGGTCTGGATTTTTAACTCGGACGGCGTATGGGCAGAAGACGACCGCAACATTATCGAGTTCCGGGTGATGGTCATCGCGCAGAAGAACGGCGTCATCCAGCGCGCTTACGAGGCTTTCGGCGGGCAGACCGGGTTGGAGCTGATTACCCAGAATTCGCCCGAAGCCGCCGCCCGCAAAGCCGCCGAGACCGCCGTCAAGATGCTTGATGCGAAGGACGCGCCCGCCGGCGAGATGCCTGTCGTGATCGGCAACGGCTGGGGCGGCGTGCTCTTTCATGAGGCGTGTGGTCACCCGCTGGAAGCCGACTTCATCACGAAGGGCGCGTCGGCTTACACCGGCATGCAGGGCCAGCGCGTCGGCGCCGAGTTCCTCAACGCCATCGACGACGGCTCGCTTCCGGGGCGGCGCGGCACGATGCGCTTCGATGACGAGGGCACGCCCACCCAACGCACGGTGTTGATCGAAAACGGCATTCTAAAAGAGTTCATGTGGGACCTGACCGAAGCGCGCCGTGCGGGGCGCCAGAGCACCGGCAACGGCCGGCGTCAATCCTTTCGGCATATGCCTATGCCGCGCATGACCAACACCTTTATCGACGCCGGCCCGCACGACCCGGAGGAGATCGTCGCGTCGGTGGACAAGGGAATCTATGTGGCGAGCATGGGCGGCGGGCAGGTGGAGATCGCGCGCGGCGACTTCGTATTCAACGTAACCGAGGGCTACATGATCGAAAAGGGCCAGATCACCTACCCGGTCAAGGGTGCGACGCTCATCGGCAACGGGCCAAAGGTGCTCAGCGAGATCGACATGATCGGCGGCGACCTGGCGCTCGACCCCGGCTTCGGTATGTGCGGCAAGGGACAGTCGGCGCGCGTGAGCGTGGGCCAGCCCACCATCCGCATCCCCAGGATGACGGTCGGCGGCACCGACAAACCGATTCAAGGGCAGATGGGGATTTAGCGTGCAGCGGTTAGCAGTCGGACGATTGGCGGCTAGCGGTTAGCGGTTGGCTATCAGCAAGCCGGCTTGACTATACAAAACGCAAAAGGGAAAACTATGGACTACTTGGGGTTTGCAAAAGAAATCGTCGAGAAGGCCGGCGCCGGCGGCGCCGAAGCCGAGGTCTTTATCAACATCGGCAAAGAGACCAATATCGAAATTAGCAGGGGCAATGTCGAAAAACTTTCACAGTCGGGCAGCAAGGGTTTGGGTGTGCGCGTCATCGCCGAGGGCGGGCGTGTGGGCTACGCTTACACCTCCGACTTCTCGCCCGGAGGCGTCGAGCGTACCTGGCAGGGCGCGCTTGCTATCGCCGAGGCCGCCGACCCCGACCCGAACCGCGCGCTCCCGGACCCGCAGCCATTTGACGGCGAGGACCTGGCGATCTATGACCCGGCGATTGCCGAGATGCGCGCCGAAGAAAAGATCGATTTCGCCAAGCGCATCGAAAAGGCCGCGCTGGATTACGATGCGCGTGTTATCATGACCAACCGCTGTATTTACTTCGACAATGTGACGTCGGTCTACCTGGTGAACTCGCGCGGGTTTGCCGGCGTTTATGACCGCTCGGTGATCGGCGGCTACGTCTTCGCCATCGCGCGCGACGAGAAGGGGATCAATACTAACGGCATAGGCGTCGGCGCCGGCACCAAGAAGGTCGAGGTTAACCCGGAGACTATCGGACGCGAAGCCGGCGCGCGCGCGGTTGCCCAGTTGGACGCCGTGCAGGTCGAAACGCAGGTCGGCACGGTCGTCCTCGACCCGCTGGTGACCGCCGAGTTTCTCGCCTATCTCTCGGCGGCGCTCACCGCCGAGTCGATGCAGCGCAAGCGTTCGTTCTTGCTCGACAAGATGGGCCAAGAAGTCGCCAACGACCGGGTAACCATTCTCGACAACGGGCGCATGCCGGGCGGCCTGGCCTCCGCGCCTTTCGACGGTGAAGGCGTGCCGACCCAGGTCACGCGCCTGATCGACGAGGGCGTGCTGCAAAACGTGATCTACGATACCTACTCGGCCAAGCTCGACGGCGCGTCGTCCACCGGCAATGCACAGCGCGGCTCGCACCGTTCAAAGCCGAGATTGGCGCTGAGCAATTTCTATCTGCAGCCGGGCAACCAATCGCAAGAGGATATCATCGCCGGCGTGAAAAAAGGTCTGTACGTCACCAGCACGATGGGCGCAGGCGTCAGCCCGATCACCGGCGAATACTCGGTGGGTGCCAGCGGCACATGGATCGAAGACGGCAAGCTGACGTACCCGGTCAAAGAGGCGACCATCGCTTCGACGATGGGCGATATCCTGAAGAACATCGTCGCGGTGGGCAGCGACGCGCGTGTGCTGCCGTTCTTCGGGGCGATCATCGCGCCGACCATCCGCATCGAGGGGATGACCATCGGCGGCAAGTAAGCGGTTATTTTCTCGCGCAGCGCCACGCGGTAGCTCTGCAAGATAGCGTGGTCGCCGGTTTGGGGTAGGGGCGGGTTTCAAACCCGCCCCATATGCATCAACTTAAGCGCTTTTTTCCCCCTCTCCCCCGACCCCTCTCCCTCAAG
>JAFGMM010000190.1 GCA_016927535.1 Anaerolineae bacterium | reverse complement strand
GCACGAGTCTGACTCCCCTCGCCCCTTGAGGGAGAGGGGTCGGGGGAGAGGGGGAAAAAGCGCTTAAGTTGATGCATATGGGCGGGTCTGAGACCCGCCCCTACCGCCCGGTTCGGTGCTCTTTTCCGGTTTCGCCAACAGTATCACCCTGTGGAGAGGGGGCCGGGGGGCGAGGTATCAGTCAAAGAGTCGCCACTACCCATTTTTACTTTACGGGGAGCCGGTTTTGAGTAATCTTTGGTTCCAGGGCGGCACGCTCGTCCTTGAAGACATCGGGCAGGATGCCGCCGTACATAGCGCCTTCAGATGGGAGAAAGCGAAGTGGCGCTGCGAAGCCTACCACTACGCCGATGTGCTCCCCTGGATCAACGCGCAGGCCATCCGCGACAGCGTTCCCCACTGGCAGCGCCTCGACCTGACGCTGCACGACGACCGCGAACCGCACGACTACCAGGTCGAAGCGCTCGACGCCTGGGACGCGGCGCGGCGGCGCGGCAGCATCGTCCTGCCCACCGGCGCCGGCAAGACCTTCGTCGCCATCCACGCCATCCACCGCGCCGGCCGGTCGGCGGTGATCATCGCGCCCACCATCGACCTGCTGCACCAGTGGTATGCACGCTTGGTCAACGCTTTCGAGATCGATATCGGCGTGTACTACGGCGGCGAGAAGAAAATCGAGCCGATCACCGTCACGACCTACCACTCGTCCGGCGACCTGATCGCCGACTACGGCGACCACTTCGAGCTTATCATCTTCGATGAGGTGCACCACCTGCCGGCGCCGAGTTGGGGCGAGACCGCGCTGATGGCGCCGGCGCCGTGCCGCCTGGGTCTCACGGCGACCTATCCCGAAGCGCACGAGCAGCAAGACGAGCGCTGGAATGTCGTAGAACTGATCGGCCCGATTGTCTACGAGAAATACATCGACGACCTGACTGGCGAGCGCCTGGCCGAGTACCGCACCGAGCGCGTGCGTGTGGACCTGACGCCGGACGAGCGCGCGCAGTACGACGCCGACTACGCCATTTACGCCGGGTTCTTTCGCTCTCGGAATCTCCAGAAGACGCACGGCGCGGACTGGTATAGGGAACTGATGCGCCTGAGCGCTTTTGACGCGGGGGCGCGCCGCGCGCTGCTCGCCCGGCAGCGCATCACCAAGCTGCTGGCCGGCTGCGCGGGCAAACGCCGGGCGCTGGCGAAGCTGCTGCGCGAGTACGATATCGAGCAGATATTGATCTTCACCGAGACCAACGCCGTCGCGTATGATATCGCACGCGCGCACCTTATCCCGGCGCTGACGCACGAGACCAAAACCGCCGAGCGCAAGCACATTCTTGAGGGCTTCCAGGCTGGGAAGTACCGCGCGATTGTCACTTCCAAGGTGCTCGACGAAGGCGTAGACGTGCCGGAGGCGAAGGTCGCCATCATCCTGGGCGGCTTCGGCAAGGACACGCGCCAATACATCCAGCGCCTGGGCCGGGTGCTGCGCAAGGTCGGCAACCGGCAGGCGGCGCTGTTTCACGTCATCGTGCGCGACACCGTGGACGAGCGCAAGGCGCAGAGCCGCAAATCCCGATCCGAGTGATTGCTTGTCAAAGTCATCGGCGCTATAATGGCGCCGGTCTGTGAAAGGATTGATAGGTCGATGTACGGCATTTTCCCCGAATCGGTTGTTCTGATGGCTGATCCCGCACACCCTACTATCAGTGCGCCCATGAGCTATTAGCGTAAGTATAACAAAACGACTAGCTGACGAAACGGGCGCACCACACCGCGCCCGTTTTTTGTCGCCTCGATTACGTTACGAACTTCAAAAGGAGGTAGCGGCGACTCTTTGACTGACACCTCACCCCCCGCCCCCCTCTCCACAGGGTGGAGAGGGGGAGAAGACCGCGCTCCGGTGGCTCCGGTTCCCCCTCTCCATGACATGGAGAGGGGGCTAGGGGGTGAGGTAAACCAAGTCATCAGCCAATATGTCGCCGCCGCCCAAAAGGAAAACGCAAAGTGGAAAAAGGCATGAAGACTTTCTTGGCAATCTGGTTTGGACAGCTCGTCTCGATGACCGGCACGGCGATGACCCGCTTTGCCCTGCTGACCTGGGCTTACCGGCAGACCGGCGAAGCGACCACGTTGGCGCTGCTGGGATTCTTCTCGTACATCTTGTACATCGCGTTCAGCCCAATCGCCGGGGTCGTCGTGGACCGGTGGGACCGGCGCACGGTGATGCTGGCCGGCGACCTGAGCGCCGGGCTGATGACGGTCGGCATGCTGGCGCTGTACCTGGCGGACGGCCTGCAAATCTGGCACCTGTACCTCGCCGAAGCGCTAACCGGCGCTTTCGAGGCGTTCCAGCACCCGGCCTACAACGCCGCGATCACCACGCTCGTCCCGGAACGGCAGTACGGGCGCGTGAACGGGCTGCGCTCGCTGGCGTACTCGTCGTCGCAGGTAGTCGCGCCGTCCCTGGCCGGCGTGGTGCTGGTCGCGGTCGGGCTGCCGGGTGTAATGATGATCGACATTGCGACGTTTCTGATCGCCACGCTCACACTGGCGCAGGCGCGCATCCCGCGCCCGGCGGCCACCGCAGAAGGTCAAGCATCGCGGGGCAAGTTCTGGCAAGAAGTGCGCTTCGGCTTCCGGTATGTCTTCGCGCGGCGCGGGCTGCTGTACCTGCTGTTCATATTCATGGGGATCAACTTCGCCGCGTCGCTGACCTACTTCGGCGTGCTGCCTGCGATGATCCTGGCACGCAGCGGCAACGATGAGCTTGCCCTGGCGGGCGTGCAATCGGTGCTGGGCGCGGCGGGCGTCATCGGCGGCGCGCTGGTGAGCGCGTGGGGCGGCCCGAAGCGCCGGGTTCACGGCGTGCTGCTGGGCGGCGCGCTGTCCTTCCTGTTCGGCGACCTCATGTTCGGAGTTGGGCAAAGCTTGCCGGTCTGGATCGGCGCGGGCTTCGTCTCGGCGGTTTTCATCCCGCTGATCGTCTCGTCGGACCGGGCAATCTGGCAGAGCAAGGTCGAGCCGGACGTGCAGGGCCGGGTGTTTGCGGCCAAAGGGATGTTGCAGCAAATGCCATATCCCATCGGCTACCTGCTCGCAGGGCCGCTGGCCGACCGGCTCTTCGGGCCGGCGATGATGCCCGGCGGCGCGCTGGCGTCTGTATTCGGCAGTCTGGTAGGGACCGGGCCAGGCGCCGGTATGGGGCTGATGTTCTTGTGCACATCGCTGATAGGCACGACAGTCTGCCTGGGCGGATACTTGATCCCGGCGGTGCGCCGCCTGGACCTAGACGATTGCGATTGGGCCGGGGCGAAATGGCGTGGTATAACCGAAGCAGTTGGAGACTAACCTAACACTGACGGTGATTCCCCATGCTCACTGGCGACCTGGTAAAGCCGCGCCTGCGCGCGCGCGCGGGTAAGCTGCAAATCAAGATGCTGAGCGAGCGCGACGCCGCCGCACAGCAAACCGCCGCCGACCTTACCAAGCTCTTTCGAGAGCACACCGGCGCGCCGCAGGGCGCGCTCGACGACGCACTCGAAGTCTACGAGGGCGACCGGCTCGATTACATCGTCATTCGGGGGCTGGCGAAGGTGCTGCGCGATGGAGCAGTCTTTACACCGGTCGAGACGCCTATCGCGCCGGACGAACTGCGCGCCGCGCTGTTCGGTCACGGGCCGGCCTTTGAGCGCCCCGACCTGTTCCATCCCAGGGCGCGCGACGAGATCGTGCGAACCGCTGCGATGGAAATCGACGCCGCGCCGGAACAGATCGAGCGCTGGCTCTACGCCGACCGCCCGGCGGAATACCTGATGACCGACCCCGGCCCGGATTGGCAGCCGGTGGATCTGATCGGGCGCTATAACCTGGAACTGGCGCGCGCCGCGCTCTACTGGTGTGATGGGATGCAGGTTGACATCTACGACACCTTCAAAGATTTCTGGCGCTACATGAAGTTGTTCAAGCTGATGTTCTGGGCGACGCCTATTAAAGGACAAGAAGAAGAAAGAGAGCGCGGCTATCACGTGGCGCTCGACGGGCCGATATCGCCGTTCGTCAAATCGACCAAGCGCTATGGGCGGCAGTTCGCGGCGTTTCTGCCGGCGCTGTTCCTGTGCAAGCAGTGGCGCATGACCGCCAGCGTGCAGCCGCCCGGTTTCGACGAAAAACTCGTCTACGAACTCGACCCCACCAGTCCGCTCCGCTCGCACTTCAAGCGCAGCGCCGAGTACGACTCCCGCCTGGAGGCCAGCTTCGCAGCGGAGTTTTACGACAAGTTCGGCGACGCGCGCGGGCAGTGGGCGCTGAGCCGGCACGACGAAGTGATCTTGCTGGGCGATACGGTGATGATTCCCGATTTCGCCGTCACGCACAAGAAGGACGGGCGGCGCGCGTTGATCGAGATTATGGGCTTCTGGCACCCCCAGTACTTGCAGCGCAAACTCGCCAAAGTGCGCGCCGCCAACCGCCGTGACCTGATCCTGCTGGTCTACGAAGGCGTGAACCTGACCGGCGCGCGCCTGGAGCGCATACCGAACGAGGTGCTTTACTTCAAGAACAAGCCGGTGCTCAAGGATGTGATGGCTGCCGTCGAGCGGGCGGCGATGTAGCGGTATAATGGGGGTGGACCTTCGTACAACCCTTAAGGAGGTGCCCCCGATGAACCGCCCCTTTAAAGTCCTGTCGTCCGTTCTGGTCGCACTGGCGGCGTTAACCGGCTGCATACCGCAGCTTACCGGACTGACCGAAACGCTTGCCCCGGCAGTCGAGGCCACGCGCGCCGCGCAGGCTGAGCCTACGCCCACACCCTGGCCGCGCGCCGACGAGCGCGACGCGATGGTCGATATCCAGATCGAAGCGCGCGGCGTCGTTGACTCGGATGTGCTGCGCGCCATGCGCACCGTGCCACGCCATGAGTTCGTCCCGATGGAGTATCAAGGCCAGGCGTACAACGACCACCCGCTGCCCATCGGCTACGGGCAGACCATCTCGCAACCCTTCGTCGTCGCGTGGATGACCGAGGCGCTGGACCTGACGCCCGGCGAGCGCGTGCTGGAAATCGGCGCCGGCTCCGGCTACCAGGCGGCGGTGCTCGCCGAGGTCGTCGATGACGTGTACACGATTGAGATCGTCGGCGCGCTGGCCGAGCGCGCCACGGAGGATTTCCGGCGCTTGGGCTACGACACGATCAACGTCAAGCACGCCGACGGCTACTTCGGCTGGGAGGAGTACGCGCCGTTCGACGCGATCATCGTCACCGCCGCGCCCGACCACGTGCCGCAGCCGCTCCTCAACCAACTGGCAGACAGCGGGCGGCTGGTCATCCCGGTAGGACCGCCGGGCGGCTACCAATCGCTGTGGCTGTACACGCGCGAAGGCGACAACTTCACGGCGCTGAACCTGGGCGGCGTGCGCTTCGTGCCCTTCACGCGCGAAGTGCGCGGGGAGTAAGATTGTTTCAACCGTCAACGACTTGATGGCGCAGTAGACAATGCATCGCGTCTTACTCTTGCTCCCATGACGCCGACAATCTTTACTCACGCTACCAGCGTTATTCGCGGTTCATTCTGCGTCCTCTTACAGAACAAGCTCAACGCCGGCCGGCCGCTCCAGGACATCGATTTCGTACCGGGCGCCGTCGCCGCGATAGGCCAGCCGCAGCAGCCCGCCGCGAACCGGCAGCGTGTAGTCCATCTTCTCGAACAAGCCCGGTAGACCCGGCTCAATCGTGATCGTGTCGCGGTAAAGCTGCGAAAGGTCCACGCCGAGCAAGTAGCGCGGAACCGCATAAGCCGGGATGCCGCTCCAGCCGTGACAGGTGGATACCGGGATCCAATCCAGTTCATAGGTGGGTGTATTGCCGAGAAAGGTGTGTGGATAAGCCCACGCCGGCGCGCCGGGATCGAAGACCTCCCACCACGTCCGAGCGCCCCGGTCGAGCATCGCGCCCCAATAGTCGTGCAGCGTTCGCCAGATCGCATCATAACGCCCGGCCCTTGCCAGCGCCTCGAACACGATGAAGTAGAACGCCGGCGCGAACGGCCTGGGATAAGCGCCGGCATCCCACACGCGCGCCAGGATCAACTCGACGGCCTCCGGCGGCGCAACGTCTGCGTAAATCGCCGCCATGTTTGCCTGCTGCGAGATGATAGGCAGCGGCGCGCCGGCTCGCCAGGCATCGCGGTAGAGCCTGGCCTCCACGTCGAACAGCCGTGCGTTGATCGCGTCTTTAACCACCGCCGCCTCTTGCACGGCGCTCTCAGCAAGCGCCGCATCGCCGCACAGGCCGGCGAGCGCCGAGACATCCTCCAAATAGCGCTTGTAAAAAGCGTTTAAGATGGTGGTTTTGCCCGCCTTCTCGATGTGAAAGCTCCAATCGAGAAACGGCGGGGTGCGGTCCTGCCGGTCGCTGTCGAGCAGGCCGTCCGTATCCTGGAAGCTCTTTATGAAGCCGTGAAGCTTGCGGAGATACGGGTAAAGCTCACGGACAAAGGCCACATCGCCCGTGTACTGGTAATACTCCCGGAGCGCCGCCGCCAGGTGCAGGCAGTAGTCCAGGTGGAACATGGCGTTCTGTTTCGGCCCACAGGCAGCAACCGACCCATCCGCGCGTTGAAGCGCGAAGTGCTGCCGGATACACTTCTCGGTAAGCGCCGGGCTGCCGAAGTGATAGGCGTTAATCCAGGCCATCAGGCGCGTATCCAGCACCCAGAGCGCCTGCTCGCGCACCGGGCAGTCTTCGTAGTGATACGAGCTGTTGGCGCGCACCGTGTACTTTGAGACTTCGATCATCCGGTTAATACGCGCATCCGAGCCGGTCATCGCGCCGCGCGCGTCGTAGGCATACCACACGTTATGCTGTATCACGCGCTCCAGTGTGACCGGCCCTTCGAGAGCGATGAAACTCACTTTTAGAAACCGGAAGGCGCGCCGCTGAAACGCCCGCCATACCCCGCGCGCCGGCGGTCGCACCACATCGAGCCGGGCCATCTCCAGGGTTTCGCCATACCATACCTCGTAGATACAGCCCGCGCCCGCCGCCTCGATTTTAATCTCAGGATAGCCGACGACCATCCTGCCGAAATCGAAGGTCACGGAAGGCATCGCGCCCGGTTCGCCCGGCGCGACGGTGATAGGCTGCCCGGTATACGGCGCCGGCACGTCTGGCCCGGCAAGCTGCACATCGCCGAGATTGGCCGACACATCGATGATGCGCTGCGGCGCAACGTCGAAGGCTTCGAGCGGCGGCAGATCGAGCAGGACGAGGTTCTGTACAAAGCCCGGCGACACCGCCTCCGCCGCTTCGACTGCCGCTTCCCAGCTTGAATGGTCAAAGGCCGGCGACTGCCAATCGTCCTCGCGCTCGCCGTGGTAATATTCTTTGTAGCTTCCCCACTTGCTGACCATGCTCGCACACGGAGCGTACACCGGCGCGCGCCGCACGCGCCACGACGCATCACTCACGAGCGCCGCGCCTTCCCCGTAGAGATGCGCCAACAGGCCGGGTTCGCCGTACTCGAAGCCCTGGGTCGTTTCGGTGCAGCGCCCATCGTGGAACAACAGCACCGTGAGCAGATTCGTGCCCCTGCGCAGCAAGTCCGGCCCCAGGGTGTAGCGGTCGAAGTAGTACAACGACCGGTCAGAGACCGCCGGCCCGCGCCCGATCACCCGGTCATTCACGGCGGCGCGGTACTGCGTGACCGCCGTGATATCCAGCGTCAGCGCGTTCGGCGCGGCGCAGTCGAAGCGGCGCGCGAACTCAAGATACAGGTTCGACTCGTCACGGCAGCCGGCTTTGCTGATCCACTGCGCGCCGGAGGCGATCCAGTGTGCGTTATCATTTTTCATAACAGCTACCCTTCATCCCCTGGGGCGTGCGGTACCCTCGGCGGGTTGTAGGGGCCGGTTTGATGGACTTTGAAAAAATAATCAGGTAATGGGTACAATTTTTGTCAAACCACCACATCTGGGGGTAGGGGCGGGTTTGAAACCCGCCCATGCACATCAACTTAAGCGCCTGCTCCCCCTCACCCCCGTCCCCTCTCCCTCAAGGGGTGAGGGGAGTCAGATGCGCGCTAACCCAAAATGCCACAAAAAGCAGCAACTCCATGCGCCGGTAAGCCCCTCGCCCCTCGTGGGAGAG
>JAFGMM010000189.1 GCA_016927535.1 Anaerolineae bacterium | reverse complement strand
TCAGACTTGACCGAACCGCCGGATGCGGACCCGCATGTCCGGTGGTGTGGGAGGGGGGCGTTTCCGTCCCCCTATCCCGATTTGCCGGTCGCGCTGCGTGGATAGCTCTTTGTTCCCACGGACCTCCTTCCTATATACGGCACCCGGCGAGCGTGGTATTCTATGGACAGTGAAGTGAAGCAAAGCGACGACATTGGAATTTCTCCTCCTTGTAACGTAGTGCAGCAAAGCAGCGACCTAATCCCCCCAGGTCGCTGCTTTGTTTTACCGGTTGCATCACACGAATAGCCCCCTTTTCTCAGGGACTTGATTCCTATATACAGAATTTGGAGACTATGCTATCTTAATGGTAGCTAAGTGAAGCAAAGCGACAGCGTTGATTTTCTCCTCCTTAATTAACGTAGCAAGCCTCTTTAAAACCTTAGTGCAGCGAAGCGGCGACCTAATCCCCCCCGGTCGCCGCTTTGCACGTCTGGTATAAGTGGCTATTCGTCATATCGGTAGTGGAAGCTTGTCACTAGCGGATTTTACCCCGAGTCTTTAGTATAATCTTGGCCCACTATGCCCTGCCTCATTTCGTTGCATTTACATAACATAACCACATAGGGAGTGAAACGACTATGCCCGTTCCAAGTGACATCGAGATTGCCCAAGCCGCAGACCTGCGCCCGATCCTCGAAATCGCACGAAAAATCGATTTGGTCGAGGACGACCTGGACCTCCAGGGTAAATTCAAAGCTAAAGTCCACCTGGATGTACTGAAAAAGTTTGCCGACCGCCCACAGGGCAAATACATCGACGTGACGGCCATTACGCCTACCCCGCTGGGTGAGGGTAAGACCACCACCACGCTTGGCCTGACCCAGGCGCTTGGCACGGTGTTGGGTAAAAGCGTGATGGCCTGCATCCGCCAGCCCAGTATGGGGCCTACCTTCAACATCAAGGGCGGCGCTGCCGGCGGCGGCTACAGTCAGATTATCCCGATGGAAGACTTCAACCTGCACCTGACCGGCGATATCCATGCGATCAGCATCGCGCATAACTTGGTCGCGGCGGCCATCGATACGCGCATGTATCACGAGAGCCGCCAGAGCGACGAAGCGCTGAAGCGGCGCGGCGTGACCCGCATCGACATCGACCCGGCCACGATCACCTGGAACCGTGTGGTCGATGTGTGCGACCGCACCCTGCGCAGTATCAAGGTCGGCTTTAATGACGACAAGCTCGCGGATGGCTCGCCCAGCCCGGTCTTCCCGCGTGCGACCGGCTTCGACATCACGGTCGCTTCCGAGTTAATGGCAATCCTGGCGCTCGCTACCAGCCTTAAAGACCTGCGCGAGCGCGTGGGCCGGGTCGTCATCGGTCTGGATAAGAAGGGCACCCCGGTCAACCTGGAGCAAATCGGCGTGGCCGGCGCGGTGACCGTGCTGTTAAAGGACGCGCTCATGCCCACCCTCATGCAGACGCTCGAAGGGCAGCCGGCCTTCGTACACGCCGGGCCGTTTGCCAACATCGCGCATGGCAACTCGTCCATCGTCGCCGACCAGATCGCGCTCAAGGTGGCCGATTACGTCGTCACCGAGAGCGGCTTTGGCGCCGACATCGGCATGGAAAAGTTCTTTGACATCAAGTGCCGCTACTCCGGTTTGATCCCGAACGCGGTCGTGCTGGTCGCCACGGTGCGCGCGCTGAAGATGCACGGCGGCGGCCCGAAGGTCACGCCTGGCGCGCCGCTGGACGAGGCCTACACCCAAGAAAACCTGGGACTGCTGGAGAAGGGGCTGGGTAACCTGGGCGTGCACATCAAGAACGTGCTGCGCTTCGGCGTCCCGGTTGTGGTATGCGTCAACGGCTTCGCCGACGACACCGATGCCGAGATGGAAATGGTGCGCCGGTACGCCGAAGGACAGGGCGCCTATGCGGCGATCAAGAGCACGCACTGGGCCGAAGGCGGTAAGGGCGCGGGCGCTCTGGCCGAGGCCGTGGTCGGCGCGTGTGAGCAGCCCAGCAGCTTCGATTTTCTCTACCCGCTCGACTGGGGCATCAAACAAAAAATCGAGTACATCGCCGCGGAGATCTACGGCGCCGACGGTGTGACCTACGAGCCGCTGGCCGAGGAGCAAGTCGCCAAGTATGAGAAGGCCGGCTTTGGTAATCTGCCGATCTGTATGGCGAAGACGCACCTGAGCCTCAGCCACGATCCGAGCCTGAAGGGTGTGCCGAAGGGCTATACTATACCGGTGCGCGAGGTGCGCGCCAGCGTGGGCGCGGGCTTCATCTACCCGCTGCTGGGCGCGATGAGCACCATGCCCGGCCTGGCAACCTACCCGGCCTTCATGAACATCGACATCGACCTGGAGACGGGCAAGATCGTCGGGATGTTCTAGAACACTCCTACGATCTTTCTTGCGAACGGCGACGGCAGGGCGACATCCTTAAGATAGGGTGTCGCCTTATTTGCTTGCATATTAGCCGGGGTAGACATATAATGCCATTCAATATAGGACGCGCGCATACCCCATCTCCAGTGTGCCATTTGGCGGTATGCATCATGTTAGGAGGGAGCAATAATCGAAAAAAGCTTTCACCAACCGTATTGCGCTTCTAACTATCTCTGTAGGAGGGATGCTAAATGTCCGAAGAGACGAAAAACCCCATGGAGTTTGTCAGCCAAGGCGATATTGAGGGGCGATTGCGCCTGCTCCGCTACGGTCTGATCGTAGCCGTGATCGTCGTCTTCCTGATAACTTGGCTCGTTCCCTATGTCTTTCTTTCGGCCTATACCAACGAGCTGATAAAAGTTGCATCTGAGGCCGGAATCGAGACGCCAGCTCCGTTCGGCATCGCTGATTCGCTCGTCTGGGCTATCGTGGCGGCCATCGCGACCGCCATCGCCGGCGTCATCCTGTACTTCGTCTACCGTGCCGTCCTCCAACGAACCATGGGCGGTTGAGCCTAGCCAATCGGCTCTTGAATCCTTTCGTACCGTTGAAGCGCAACCTGTGGGTTAGGGTTGCGCTTCAGTTGTACGCCCGGCATGGGCGATGATTGGGGAGTGAAAGTCTCCTGTGGGCGTTGGTCCGACGAACCACAAGCCGAAGGCAACTGC
>JAFGMM010000188.1 GCA_016927535.1 Anaerolineae bacterium | reverse complement strand
TCCAAAGACGCCTCTTTCTCTAAGTCATTGACCCATAAATATATCGCTATGTCCCTCAACTTGGCACGAAAAGTGCGGGAGAGCCATAGTCGGGCGGCTATTGACAGATGCGGGGCAAAAAGAATTGTCCCATGCACCAGCATCCTTTTATCCTGGTGCGTATTGGTGTCTTGGACGCCGATGGCAAGCCGGTCTTCAACCCCTGGTGGCTCATCGTCGCCGGGCCGCGCCGCGCCGAGTTGGCGTTGGCGCAAGTTTACACCGCGCGCGGCGGGGGTGAGGTAAAAGTTTATTTTCAGAGGAGGGAGCCTGATTTCCGCTCTGCATCGGCGGCGAGTTGGCGACGACACTGGCGAACCTGGACGGATTGACCGGATAAGGCTGCTGCCGGAGCCTCAAGGGTGTACAATAGGTGTGCGATTTTACCCACAAAAACATAGAAAGGAATCCTTGATATGGCTAAAAAAACCGGAGGACCACCCCAAGTGGTTGCCTGGGTAAGGTTCCGTCGGTCTGAGCGCCGGATGTGTGCGCGTGCGATCCAGGAGCTTACAGTGATCGCCGTCATTGCGCTCCTCATCCCGGTCGCCGGCTTGCCGCTCCATGCCCAGAACGATGGGGATGGCTCACTGCGCGCGCTTGCCGACAAGCACGACTTTTACATCGGCGCAGCGGTGCAATCGCGCTTCATCGCCAGCGAGCCCCGGTATGCTGAAACTCTGGCGCGCGAGTTCAATATGCTCGTCGGCGAATACGAGATGAAAATGGCGGTTATCCAACCTGCGCCGGGTGCGTTTAACTTCGGTCCCACCGATGCAATGGTCGAGTTTGCAGAGGCGAATGGAATGGCCGTGCGCGGCCATACGCTCATCTGGCACAGCGCGACGCCGAGTTGGGTCGAAAAAGGCGACTTCACACGTGAAAAGGCCATCGACATCCTACACGATTACATCACCGCCGTAGTCTCGCGCTACAAGGGCCGGATCATGGCATGGGATGTGGTCAACGAAGCAATCGACGGCACCGGCATGCGAGAAACCGTCTGGTATGATTTAATCGGTCCAGAGTACATCGACCTGGCCTTCCAATGGGCGCACGAGGCCGACCCCGATGCGCTGCTGTTCTACAACGACTATAACGCCGAAGATATGAATGCCAAATCCGATGCCGTCTATGACCTGGTGAAGGGGATGATTGAGCGCGGCGTGCCCATCCACGGCGTGGGCCTGCAAATGCACATTCGCCTTGGAACCTTCCGCGAAAGCGGCGGTCTGAGCACCGCGAGCGTCGCCGAGAACATCGAGCGGCTGGGTGCATTGGGCTTACAGGTTCACATCACCGAGATGGATGTCAGAACCGGAGGTATAAACACCGATGCTGCCTTCGCGGAGCAGGCCCAGATTTACTACCATGCGCTCACCGTCTGTTTGGAGGCCAAAGCCTGCACCGCCCTGCTCACCTGGGGTTTCACGGACCAGCATACCTGGATTCGGGTTAACTTGGGCGAAGTCAACGACCGTCCATTGATTTTCGACGAGGATTACCAGCCCAAACCGGCTTACTACGGACTGCGCAAAGCGCTAGAAGGCGAAACGATCGAGGCCGCAGCGCTGCGCACGCTCGCCGCCGCGCAAGGCTTTTACATCGGCGCGGCGGCGCAGTCCGGTTTGATCGCGGGCGATGCGCAGTACACCGAAATTCTGGCGCGCGAATTCAATATGCTGGCACTCGAACACGAAACGAAGCTAAGCGCCGTGCAGCCCGAACCGGGCGTTTTTGACTTTGATGGCGCCGACGCCGCTGTTGAATTTGCCGAATCTCACGACATGGCGGTGCGTGGTCATAGACTGGTCTGGCACGACGCGGTGCCTGCTTGGATCACAGCGGGCGACTTCACACGCGAGGAGGCCATCGACATTTTGCACGATTACGTCACAGCCATAGTCACACGCTACAAAGGTCGAGTTGCGGCGTGGGATGTGGTCAGCGAGGCGATTGACGACGATGGCGCGCTACGCCAAAGCATTTGGTACGATTTGATCGGCCCGGAATACATCGACCTGGCTTTCCAATGGGCGCACAAGGCCGACCCTGACGCGCTATTGTTCTACAGCGACTATGGCGTTGACGGAATAAACGCTAAGGCCGAGGCTGTGTACGAGTCGGTGAAAGAGTGGGTTGAGCGCGGCGTCCCCATTCACGGCGTGAGCCTGGAGATGCGCGCCGATCTGCACACATCTACGGTCGCGCTCGGCCCGAACATCGAACGCCTCGGCGCGTTGGGGCTGCAAGCTCACGTGATCGAGATGGACGTGACCACACCGGGCGGCTCGGCGGGTGTGCTGAAGCTGCAAGCCGGGGTCTACGCCGATGTCTTGAAAACTTGCCTGGAAGCCGGTGCTTGCACGGCCTTGCTGGTCCGGGGGGGCACCGATAAGTACGCCGATCTCGACGACGGAGATCACCCGCAGATTTTCGACGAGCATTACCGGCCTCAACCGGCTTACTACGCCATGCAAGAGGTTCTGGTTAAAGCTATGGACTGGAACGAGTAAAGGGCTTTTACCCGGTTGGCGCCGATTCGCTCCCATGCTTCTCGATCACCACGGCGAGCGCAGAGCAAACGATTCAGCCCTGCGTCCAGGTTTGAAATCATTGACAAATCTTCAAATTGATTTTAATATGAAAATGTTCATGGAACATATTCAATCAAGTACATTTGACCCAAACCCGGAAGCATAAACTGTGGTAAAACGACCATCGTTGCGCGATGTTGCAGAGCGTGCGGGTGTCGCTCTCGGTACCGCCTCACGTGCGCTCAACAACAAACACAATGTTCTACCCGATACACGCGCACGTGTACTGCGCGCGGCGGCTGATCTCGGTTACAGGCGGCAAATTCGTATTGCAGCGCCTTTCTCCTCTTCTGTTTCTACCATCGGCGTGGTGATGAAGCGCGACCCAGGCCCTCTCTCGCAAATTGACCCGTTTTACTACGACATATTGAACGCAATCGAGGAAGAGTGCCAACGTTTGAGCTTGAACATGTTGTATACCAGCATCTCGGTTGATCATTATGGCTGCGCCCAGACGTGGCCCGATACCTTGGATGATAATTCGGTCGATGGGCTGCTGCTCGTCGGCCTCTTCATCAAGCGGGATATTGTGCCCATACCCGACGAATGGGCCGCGAAACCGATTGTGTTAATTGACGCCTATGCATCCGGTTATGATCTGGATAACGTAGTTATCGACAATACCGACGGCGCATTTAAGGCTGTGAGCTATTTGATTAAGCAAGGCCACGAACGAATCGCCGTCGTAGGGGGATGTTCCAAACCGGTGGCTTCGCACCCTGCCGCGCCCCAACGGCGCCAGGGCTATATGTCCGCTGTTCAAGCGCACAATCTACCTTGTTATCTCACCGAGAGCGACATCGAAAAGTACAACCTATGGACCTTCGAGGCGGGTTACTACACGGCCCAGCAATTGTTAATCGACTCGCCGGAGGTGACGGCGGTCTTTGCTTGTAATGACGTTTTGGGCAGCGGCGTTATCAAGGCGGCGCGCGATTTGGGCCGGCATGTGCCGGAAGATTTATCCGTCGTGGGGTTCGACGATATCGCGCACGCCCGGTTGACGCACCCACCTTTGACCACCATGAAAGTAGACCGGGCATTGATGGGAGCGCTGGCGGTGCGTCATCTTTCCAACCACCAGGAGCGCCTGAACAAGATCAGTGTGACGACCATGCTGAGCACAGAAATAATCGTTAGAGAATCTGTCAGTTTTCCTGCGCACCGTTAACCGGTGCGCCTTTTTTAAGGACGGTGATTGCAAGGAGGGACTAGACCAGAACAGAACAATAAGTAAGCAGCGCGAGGCGTTCGCACGGGCGCAAAATATTTCGCCCAAATTTTTTCATCACTCTCAAGGAGGTTTTGACATGTTTAGGCGCATTCTATTCTTGATGACCGTCATGGCGATGGTCATCGCTCCGGCGACACAGATCGTCGCACAAGACGACGAATACGGCGAGTCGCCTATGCTGGCCGAAAGGGTCGCGGCCGGCGAACTGCCGCCGGTTGCCGAGCGTCTGCCGGAGAACCCGGCAGTCGTTGTGCCATTCAACGAAGTCGGCACCTACGGCGGTCAATTCCGCATGGGCTTCGTCGGTTCCAACCCCGGCTGGGGCGGCATGTGGTATGTCGTCGGCTGGGAGAACCTGGTCATCTGGAAGCCCGACTTCTCCGGCGTCGATCCTAACATCGCGGAGAGTTGGGAAGTCAGCGACGACGTGCGCGAGTACACCTTCCACCTGCGCAAAGGAATGAAGTGGTCGGACGGCGCACCGTTCACCGCCGACGACATCATGTTCTACGTTGAAGATGTGCTCTTCAACGAAGAAATCAACACCGCCGGCCCGGTCGCCGACTGGCTGCCCACCACGCGCGCCGACGAATTCAGGGCCGAAAAGATCGACGACTACACCGTCAAGCTCATCTTCGCCGAGCCGCAGGGCACTTTCCTCTATAACCTTGCGACTTGGGCGGGCCGCCACCTCACCTGGTTCCCCAAGCACTACCTGACGCAGTTCCACGTCGACTATAACCCCGACATCGACGCGCTGATCGAGGCTGAAGAAGGCGTCGAAGACTGGGTGGGTCTGTTCAACAAGAAGGCCAGCGGCCCCACCGATGACACGAACAACTACTTCCTGGAGCCGGACCGCCCGCTGCTGTTCCCGTGGATCATCAAGGAGCCGCTGGGCACCGGCACACAAATCCTCATGGAACGCAACCCCTACTATTGGAAAGTGGACACCGAAGGCAACCAATTGCCCTACATCGACACCATTCTCGGCATCTCCTACCAGGATGGTGAAGGCCGCACCTTCGCCATGCTCAACGGCGACCTCGACTATGTGAAGGACCCCGGAGACGAGAACCGCGTCATCTACTTCGAAGCGGTGGACGAAGGCAAGCCGATTAAGATCAGCACGGCCATCTCCGACGGCGCCAACAGCAACTCCATCCACTTCAACCGCACCGTCGCCGACCCGGTGAAGGCCGAAATCTTCGCCAATAAGGACTTCCGCATCGGCATGTCCTACGCCATCAACCGTGCAGAGATCATCGAGATCGTGCACAACGGCCAGGGCACACCGGCGCAGGTCGGCCCACTGGAAAGCTCGCCGCTGTACAGCGAACAGCTTGCGACCCAGTACGTCGAGTACGACGTGGACCTGGCGAATGAATACCTGGACAAAGTGCTGCCCGACAAAGACGACGAAGGCTTCCGCCTTGGCCCGGACGGCAACCGCTTCTCCATCGTGCTGTTGGTCTCCAACGACCTCTCCTACAGTAGCAACTGGGAACAGGTCGCCGAACTGCTGACCGGCTACTGGGCCGAAGTGGGCGTCGAGGTTATCATGAACTCCATGCCCAACACCCAGTTTGTCGAGAACAAGCGGGCCAACACCATGGACATGGCCCTCTACACAGGCGAGGGCGGCGCCGGCATCACCGCCATCCTGGACCCGCGCTACCATATCCCGATGGAGTACTTCGGCATATTCGGTAACGGTTGGTTTGCGTGGCGCGTCAACTCCTCCGACTCGACGCAGGTCGAACCGCCGGACTGGGCGAAAGACTATCGCACGAAGTTCGAGGTCGAAGTGCTCGGCGCCACCACCCAGGACGAGCAGGTCGCCAAGATGCAGGAAATCCTCCAGATGTCGGCGGATGAATTCTGGGTCATCGGCATCTCCCGCCCCGGCCTCGGTTACCAGCCCTATCACGAGCGCATCGGCAACATGCCCGACGAATGGATCGCCGGCTGGATCGAAGGCGTCCAGAAGATCAAGTACCCCGAACAATGGTTCCTTAAAGAGTAAGGTTATTTAATCTTTACCCTTTTTTACCTCCGCGAAGCGCCCCTCTCCCGGCGGGAGAGGGGCCGGCGGCGAGGGTCATGAAGAGAACGAAGCGAATTAGCCGCGCCTCATTCCCACACGCCAATGTGTACAAGTCCCTCTCCATGACCCGAAGCCGCCGAGTCGCGGGTTCCTCCTTCTGCGGAGAGTGGTCAGGGGATGAGGTAAAAACATGCTACGTTGAGTCTGTTCATTAGACATGAGGAACAAAGCTCATGTGGAGATATATCGCGCGCCGGTTTGCCTATATGCTGTTCACCGTCTGGGTGATTTCGCTTATATCCTTTATCCTCATCCAACTGCCGCCGGGCGACTTTGCGACCAAGATGGTCTCGCAGATGCTTTCCGGCGGCGCGCGAGAGGTGCCGCCGGAAGTCGAAGCGCAGCTGCGGGCGCAGTACGGCCTCGACCAACCGGTCTACGTCCAATATGCCACATGGATCGGCAAGATCATTTTTGAGGGCGACTTTGGCTATTCGTTTACCTATAAGCGCGACGCCATTGAATTGATTTTTGAACGGCTGCCGATGACCTTCACCATCTCGCTCTTTTCGGTGCTGTTCATATGGGTCGTCGCGCTGCCGACGGGCATCTATTCTGCCGTCAACAAATACTCACTGAGCGATTACCTGTTTACATTCGTCGGGTTTATCGGTCTGGCGGTCCCAAACTTTTTATTGGCGCTGATTTTGATGTTTTTAAGCTATAAGTTTTCCGGCCAAGCGCTGATCGGGCTGTTCTCACCGGAGTTCGCGGATGCGCCCTGGAGCCTGGCGAAGGTTTTAGACATGCTTAAGCATCTCTGGATTCCCGTCATCATCGTCGGCATGGCCGGCACCGCCTCGCTGATTCGCACCATGCGCGCCAATTTGCTCGACGAACTCAACAAACCTTATGTCGAGACGGCGCGCGCCAAAGGGCTGTCGGAGCTTCGGCTGTTGTGGAAGTACCCGGTGCGCCATGCCTTGAACCCGTTCATCAGCACCGTCGGCTGGACGCTGCCCACTCTCGTGGGCGGCGAGGTTATCGTCTCCATCGTACTGAACCTTCCCACCTCCGGCCCGATCATTTTAGAGTCGTTGATGCAGCAGGATATGTACCTGTCCGCCGGCTTCATCCTGGTCTTAAGCACGTTGACGGTTGTCGGCACATTCGTTTCTGACCTGCTGCTGGCGTGGCTCGACCCGCGCATCCGCTTACAATAGTCTTTCAGGGAGCACGACATGGATGCAGTAGCACAACAACCCGAATTAGAGCCGACCTGGGGAGCGGAAGCCGACGACGATCTCAAGCTTGAAGTGGCTACTCAGTGGCAGCTCATGTGGTGGAAATTCCGCAAGCACCAACTGGCGATGGCCGGCGGCGCTGTGGTGATCTTCTTTTACATCCTCGCGCTGGGCGCCGAGTTCTTCGCGCCGAAGCTGTTCACCTGGTACGACAAAAACTACGTTTACGCGCCGCCCCAACAAATCCATCTGATCCGGGACGGCCAGCTTGCGCCATTTGTATATGGCTATAAGTTCGAGCGCGACCCCAAATCGTATAAGAAGACCTGGCTGGTTGATGAGGAGACGATTATCCCGATCGGTCTGTTTGTCAGCGGCGAGCCGTACAAGATTTTGGGCCTCATTGAAACCGATATTCATCTAATCGGCCCACTGGATCAGGACGACCCGTTTTACCTGATGGGCGCCGACAAGAGCGGGCGCGACGTCTTCAGCCGTATCATTTACAGCGCCCGCATCTCGTTGAGTGTCGGGCTGGTGGGGGTGTTCATCAGCATGATGCTGGGCATTGTGTTGGGGGGGCTGTCTGGTTTGTTAGGCGGCGCAGTCGATAACATCATCCAGCGCCTGATCGAGATTATGATGTCCATCCCCATGCTGCCGGTCTGGCTGGCGATTGCGGCGGTCGTCCCGCTGGATTGGTCCGCACTAGACGTCTATTTCATTATTACTATCTTGCTCGCGCTCACCACCTGGACCGGCCTGGCGCGCGTGGTGCGTGGCAAGTTCTTGTCGCTACGCGAGGATGATTTTATCCTGGCCGCCCGCCTGGACGGGGCGCCCGGCATGCGCCTGATCTTCCGGCACATGCTGCCGTCATTCTACAGCCACGTCATTGCTTCGCTCACCCTGCTGCTGCCGGGCATGATCCTGGCGGAGACGGCGCTGAGCTTCCTCGGCGTGGGGCTGCGCCCGCCAGTCGTGAGTTGGGGCGTGATGCTGCAAGAGACCCAGAAGGTCGCCGTGATCGCCATCTACCCGTGGCTGCTCTACCCGGCGCTGGCGGTTATCATCGTGGTGTTGGCGTTCAACTTCCTGGGCGATGGGCTGCGCGACGCCGCCGACCCCTATTAACAACCGGCGAAACGTTGAGAGGAATTCGATGGGCGATATACTACTTGACGTAATTGATTTAAAAATTCACTTCTTCACCGACGAGGGCGTGGTGAAGGCGGTCGATGGCGTCGATCTGGCAATTGAGCGCGGCAAGACGCTGTGCCTGGTGGGGGAGAGCGGCTGCGGCAAAAGCGTAACCTGCCGGGCGTTTTTGCGCCTTATCGCCAACCCCGGCCGGCTCGTGTCGGGCGAGATGCACTTTCGAAGCTCCACGAACGGCACGATAGACCTGGCGCAGCTTGACCCGAAAGGTTCTGCGATCCGGGATATCCGGGGAAAGGAAATCGCAATGATTTTCCAGGAACCGATGACTTCGCTCAGCCTGATGCACACGGTCGGCGACCAGATCATGGAAAGCGTCTTGCTGCACGAGAACGTCTTGAAGCCCGAGGCCAGGGACCGGGCCATTGAGATGTTGCAGCGTGTGGGCATTCCCAAGCCGGATCGCCTGGTGGATGAATATCCGTTCCGGCTAAGCGGTGGGATGCGCCAGCGCGCCATGATTGCGATGGCGCTCTCGTGTAACCCCACGATGCTCATCGCCGACGAACCGACTACCGCGCTCGACGTGACCACGCAAGCACAGATTCTCGACCTGATGCTCGATCTCCAGCGGCAGGACAACATGACTTTGATGTTCATCACGCACGATCTGGGCGTCGTGGCGGAGATTGCGGACGATGTAGCGGTGATGTACCTGGGCCGTATCGTCGAGCGCGCCAGCGTCGATACCATTTTTAACGCGCCTCAACACCCCTACACCCAAGCGCTGCTGCGGTCCATTCCTAAGATTGCGATGCAGCGCGACGAACTGGACCCGATCAAGGGCATGGTCCCTAGCCCGTACCGCCGTCCGTCCGGCTGTACCTTCCACCCGCGCTGCTCGCGGCGCATCGAAGCGTGCAATCGCATCGTCCCGTCGGTTACAGAGCTTGCGCCGGGTCACACGGTGCGCTGTCTCCTGTACGAAAATATTCAAGAAACCGAGGCTCTACAGCATGGCTAGACAAGTGACGCCTGGCAACGGCAAAAATATGGCGGACGACCAGAATCTCTTGGAAATAAACCATCTAAAGATGTACTTTCCCATCACGCAGGGCCTCTTTGGGCGGGTGATCGGCTACACAAAAGCGGTAGATGACGTGAGCTTTACCATCCGCGCCGGCGAGACATTGGGACTGGTGGGCGAGAGCGGCTGTGGCAAGACGACCGTCGGGCGCTGCATCGTGCGCGGCTACCAGCCCACCGACGGCGAGATGCTCTTTCGCAAAGCTGACGGTGCGGTAGTTGATCTGTCAATGCTGCAAGGTGAAGAACTCCGCCCGTACCGCAAAGAGATTCGCATGATCTTTCAAGACCCCTACTCTTCGCTCAACCCCCGCATGAGCGTTTTTGAGAACGTCAGCGAAGCGCTGCACGTTAATAAGATGGGTACGCGCGCCGAGATGGAGGAGCGCGTGGGCTACCTGCTGCGGCGCGTTGGGCTGCGCCCGGAGTATATGAAGCGCTACCCGCACGCCTTCAGCGGCGGCGAGCGCCAGCGTGTGGTGGTGGCGCGCGCCATGGTAACCAACCCGTGTCTGATCGTCGCGGATGAAGCGGTGTCGGCGCTGGACGTGTCGATTCGCGCGCAGATTCTTAATTTAATGGAGGAGCTTCAGGCCGATTTCAACCTCACTTACCTGTTCATCTCGCATGACCTCAGCGTGATTCGCCACATCTGCGACCGTGTGATAGTCATGTATGTCGGCAAAGTAGTCGAAGTAGCGGAGGGCCTGGATATTTACATCAATCCCCAACATCCTTATACCGAGGCGTTAATGTCGGCGGTGCCCATTTTCAATCCCCGGCAGCGCGACCGGGACCGGCGCATCCACCTAGAAGGCGAGGTCGCCGACCCGTCAAACCCGCCGTCGGGCTGCTACTTCCATCCGCGCTGCCGGTATGCAGAAGACCGCTGCGAGCACGAAACGCCGCCGCTGCGCCAGATCGACGCCGAGCGCGGTCACTATGTGGCATGCCACTTTGCCGAAAAGCTCGAGCTAAGGGGCGCAGTAATTGAGTAACACACGTTCTCAGCGCTGCTCGTGCGCCTCCACCAACCCGACCCGGCGCACCGGTCGCAGCGCGGACCGACAAATCATTCCCCAATAATACTTTCGGGTATTCACCCGCCGGCTTGTTCTCCATACACTCCCTCGGAGAAACCAGTGGGTAGAGGGGAATAACCATGAAAAAGCATTCGTTCGCCGTGACTTTGCTGCTCGTTGTGCTGCTTGGTTCGAATGTGCCCGTACCGACAGCCGCGCAGGAAGCGATCCCGGTCTTTGAACCGACCGACTGCCCGTTTATCGTGCCGGAAGGCCAGACGGTGACGTGCGGCTATGTCGCCGTACCGGAAGATCACAACACGCCGGGGGGTCCCACCATCCGCCTCGCGGTCGCCGTGTTCAAGGATGAGGAAGGCGAGACACACCAGCCGGACCCTGTGATCCTGCTCTGCGGCGGCCCTGGCGAGCGGTGCGCGGCTAACGCGCCTAGACTCGCACAGGTTTTCGCGCCGCTCGCCCCCAACCGCGATTTCATCGTCTTCGACCAGCGCGGCGTCGGCCTCTCCGAGCCGGCGCTGGAGTGCCCGGAGTTTTTGCAGGCATCGCTCGATACCCTGGACGAACCGGATGCCAACGCCGCCGCCCAGGCGCGCTTCGACGCCTTCATGGCCTGCCGGGACCGGCTGGTGAGCGAAGGACACAACCTGGCGGCTTACACCAATGTTCAAAACGCCGCCGACGTGGACGCCATCCGGGTCGCGCTGGGCTACGAACAAGTAAACCTGCTCGGCGGCTCTTACGGTTCGTTGTTGGCGCAGCACGTGATGCGCGACTACCCGGCGGGCATCCGCAGCGTGGTCATTGCGTCGGTGCTGCCGCTTGAAAAGAGTCTCTGGGTAGACGTACCGATGACGGCGGTGAACGATATCCTGCGGCTCGTGGATGCCTGTGCCGCCGACGAAGCCTGCAACGGCGCCTATCCCGATCTGGAGAACACCTTGTTCGAGGTGATCGACCAACTGAACGCCGAGCCGGTCTTGCTCACCGTCACCAACCCCGTAGATGGTCAGAGCTATGATGTGCTGTTGAGCGGGGACCGGGTGGTCTCCAACCTGACCATCTTTCTATACGTGACCGAGATGCTGCCCGTGCTGCCCCAGGCGATCTTCGACATGTCCGGCGGCGATTACGAACTGATGACACAACTGACCGGCATCAGCCTGTCGCTGTTCGACCTGGTGAGCCGGGGCGTCATGCCCTCGGTAATGTGTACTGACGACCTGATTGGTCGCACCCCGGAGGATCTTCTGGCCGTTCTGGACTCGGTGCCTGAGCCGCTGCGCGGGCAGACCGACCCGGAAATCACCATTGAGTACGGCATATTTGGCATCTGTGCCGGCTGGCCGGTCGAAGAGGCCGACCCATCCATCAAGGCGCCGTTGGTCAGCGACATCCCAACGCTGGCGCTGGGCGGCGAATTCGACCCGGTTACACCGTCAGAATATGCCGAACTGGTCGCAAGCTACCTGGAGAACGGCTATTACTTCGAGTTTCCCGGCGTCGCGCACGGCCTCGGCTCCCTGGCGATTGACCCGTGTAGTCGCAGTCTCATCACCGCGTTTCTCGACGATCCCACCACCCCACCTGACGCCTCGTGCGTCGCCGAGATGCCGGAGGTAGCTTTCGACCTGCCGGTCGAGGGCAGCGACGCGATCACACTGGCGCCGTTCACCGTCGAAGAGCGGGGTTTCAGTTCGGTGGCGCCGGAAGAATGGACCGAGGTGGCGCCGGGGGTCTACGCGCGCCAAGAGACGGCAATCGATCAAGCGGCGCTTGTCTTCGACAGCGCGCCCGACGAGTCTGACCCCGGCGCGGTCATCGCAAACATCGCCGGGAGTCTGGGCGTTGAGACGCCGGAGAAGCTGGGCGAACGCGCGGCCAACGAGCTGGTTTGGTCGTTGTATGAGTTCTCGGCACAAGGCGTCACGGTTGCCGTAGCCATCGCGCCGGTCGGCAACGGCTCGCACGTCGTCGCGCTGCAAGCTTGGTCGGAGGACTTCACCGCGCTCTATGACAAGGTTTATCTACCGGCAATCGACGCCTTCGCAGTTGAGGAATAGAGCGTTCACGATGGCGTCTCTTTTGACCGAAGTGCATAGTTGCGGGTAAGATAGCCGGACAGCCCTATCCACCGGCCGGTGTTCCGGCCGGCGCGCAAGCCGAATACCCCTCATCTCGCGTTGAGGGGTTCCCGTTTCCCGGCGGGAGGATGATGCCATGAAGCTCCGACGCTTTAACGATCCCCAGGAATTCTATGCTCGCGTCAAGTCGTACTTGCTGACCTATGAAGCCGAAAACAACTTACCCCTGGGACTGGCCGGCGCGCTCGCGGAAGACCCCAATCGCTACGGCGACGACCCGCCTTACATGGCGACGGTGGAGCAGGACGGCGAAATCGAGCTTATGGCGCTGCGCACACCGCCCCGCAATCTCGTGCTTCCCATGACTGCACGGGTGGACGGAATAGCGGTGATCGTCCAGGATGTCTACGAGACTTATGGCACGATCCCCGGCGTCAACGCACCGTCGGCGGTGAGCAAAGCCTTCGCCGACCGGTGGCGGCAGCTTACCGGCCAATTCTACCGTCCCGGCTATGCCATGCGGATTTTTCGCTTGGGCAGGGTCGCGCCGGTAACCGGCGTCGGCGGCCGGCTGCGCCGCATTGTCGAGCGCGACCGGCCGGTCATCGTCGAATGGTTCAAGGCGTTCAACCACGAGGCGGTGGGAACGGAAATCGACACGGTGCAGGCCGAGCGCAGCTTTGCCCAACAGCTTGACGCGGCCGGCGCGTGCGGCCTCTACGTATGGGACGATGGCGAGGCAGTCTCAATGGCCGGCGCCACCCGCCCGACGCTCAACGGGATCAGCATCGGCCCGGTGTACACGCCGCCGGAGAAGCGCCGCAAAGGCTACGCCAGTGCTTGCGTGGCCGCGCTGAGTCAGCTTCTTCTCGACGGCGGGTACAAGTTCTGTTCTCTCTATACCGACCTGGCGAACCCGACGTCTAACCACATTTACCAGGCAATCGGCTACCGCCCGATCTGTGATGCGCAGGAGTACTTGTTCTCAGAATAAGAGACCCACGATCCCAACTGCGCCAAAGCTATTCTCTACTGCTTCACGAAGACGAAGCGCCCCAAGCCGCCTCGATCAAATCGTGGAGCAGCACCGTCTGCGCCGGTGTTTCGCCCGGCGGCAGCACCGGGAAGGTCGTCACGGTGAGCATACCCTTGCCCAGTGGCACGCGCACCGCGTAGGCCCCCGGCGCGTGCAGCCAGCCGATGAACATGCCGGCCAGTGTATCCTGGGCCGGCGCGCCGGTGATGACGTAGCGGGGGATCACTTCGCGCCACGCGAAGTCGATCAGTTTCCCCCGCGCCAGGCGTGTGAAACCCGGCTGTACCCAGCCAAAACCCCCGGCCCAGTCGCCGGTGCGAATTGTGCCTTCACGCGCTACGACCGGCAGCCCGGCTGCTTCGCCGCCTCCAGCCACGCACACCAGCGCGCGCCCGCCCGCTTCGACCTGCCGCCGCGTCGCGTCGTCCAACTGCGTCACGATGTGCAGCGCGCCCGCGTCTCCGGGTAGATAGCCGCGCGCATCCAGCCACGCACGGAGGCCGGCGTCGCCGGTCCAGACGGCGCGCGGCGAGATGGCGCGCCGCGCGGTCTCCGGGAGCACGCTCAGCGCTTGCGTATTCTGCGCCGCCGCGCCGCCGTCCGGCAGTTCGAGCCGGAAATTGAGCCGGGTATGCACGACTTCGCCAACTGCCGGCATTGGCAGCGTGAGCGTACCCACCCGTACCACTTCGCCCGGCGGCGCCGTCACCGGCTCGAAAGCGCCGCTCAATTCGGTTTCTTCTAGCACCCAGCGCAGCACCGCGCCTTCGAGCGGCTCCGCGCCATAATGTGAGATGAATAGCTCGAAAGTGGCCGTTTCGCCGGCCCAGAAGGTCTGGCGCTCCCAGCGCGGGATGATGATCGTGTCGGCGTTGACGGCGGGGAATACCTCCGCGAAGACGCGCGGGTTGCGCGCCATATCCATCAGGCCGTTGCTTTCCCAGTGCAGGTCGGTGAACTCGGTGATGACGTAGCCCTGGATCGACGGCGCGGCGCGCATGACCTCGATCTCGTGTTTGAGCGCACGGTACTGCGCCCACTGCGCCGCCCCCGCCAGGCCGGACCAGTCGCCGAAGATTCGGTCTAGTCCCAGCGCGTTGAAGCGCTCCTCTGCGCCGCGTGGCATCACCACGTTGTACTCGCCGCCGGTCTCGAACCACCACGGTTCTTTGCCGCCATACGCTTCCTTCAGCGGCGCAAGGTCCGGCAGCCCCCAGTTGCCGAACTCCGACACGACGAGCGGCTCGTCGCCGGTGCGCACGCCGTCGCCGTGCGGGCTGAAGGTGAAGCCGGCGCGACCGGCGAAGTCCGTCACGAAGTCCTGCCATTTGTCCATGCTGTCGGGCATCGCGGCGTAGAAGTGGTAGTCATCGACCTGGGTCTGCATGTGGAAGTTGTGAAAACACGCCGAGTTATCCACGATCACACGGTGCGGGTCGAGCTTACGCGCCCACGCGAACTCGTCGAGCAGCCATTGGCGGTCACCCGCCGAGCCGGGCAAATCGGTGCCCCAGTTCTCGTTGACCAGCGCCCACATGACCAGCGAAGGATGGTTCCAGTCGCGCGCCACCATCCCCGCGAACGTGGCGCGGGCGCGCCGCCTGGCCGCCTCGGTCAGCACGTCCCAATTAGGCACATCTACCCAGATGAGCAGCCCCACCTCGTCGGCGGCTTGCAGGTAGCGCGGGTCGGGCGCTTTGATGTGGCAGCGCAGCAAATTCAAGCCCAGCGCCTTGCCCTTGCGGAACTGGTCGCGCAGGTATTCCAGTGACGGCGGCGTGTAAATGCCGCCGGGGTAGTAATCCTGGTCGAGCGCGCCGCGCATGTAGAAGGGGCGCCCATTGAGCCACAGCTTGCCGCCGCGCGCCTCGAAAGTGCGGATGCCGAAGCGCACCGTTTGCCGGTCGATGACCGCGCCGCCGCCGTCCAGGAGATCAACCTCCAGCGTGTACAGCACGGGCGAGCCTAAATCCCAGATCGACGGGTTCGCAATGGTGAAGCTCAAATCAACCTTTTCGCCGGCTGCGCCGGCTTCCATCTCGGCGACCGCTTCGCCGCCCGGCGCGAGACAGCGTGCTTTCAACTGTGCGATGCCGCCGGTGAGCCACACCGACGCCGTGACCTTGCCGCTCAGCCCGTCCGGTGTCACATGCACCTGTCGGATGAACGGCGTGCTGCGCGCCTCCAGGCGCGCCGGCTGCCACAAGCCGCCGACCGGCCCGTACCAGGACTGCTTACCGTGCGGAATCTCTTTGAACGGGAACTCAGGGAAGATGTCGCCGGCGTCGCTCATACCGAAATGTACATGGCCGCCGCCGGGATCAACGACGCGCACAACGATTTCATTCGCCGCGCCGTACTTCAGCAGCGCCGACACCTCGAATTCAAACGGCAGGTAGCCGCCTTCGTGGTCGCCGGCGTGCCGCCCGTTAATCCATACCTCGGCGTAGTAGTCCACGGCATCGAAGCACAGGTACACGGCGCGCCCTTCCCAACCGGCGGGGATGTCTATCGACCGGCGGTACCAGCCCACGCCGGCGGTCAGATGTAAATCGTCAAACTGCGCCTGCCACGGGCCGGGCACCTGGACGGTGCGCCACTCGGTGATGTGTTCAAGTGTCAGCGCGTTCTGCGGGTCGATCTGGAAATCCCACGCGCCGTTTAGACTAAGCTGCTGCCTCACGGTATATGAACTCCTTCAATGTTGAACGTAAACGTCAGCGATGTCCTCGCGCCGCGCAGCAGCACTGTCACCGGACCGCCAACCGGTTCCAAGCTGCCCCAATCGGTTTCCTCGCTGCCGTGCCGCACCGTCAACCATGCCGGTATGCCCGTCGCTTTTTCCGGCGTGACACACCTGGCCCACACTTTCACGTCGCGGGCGGTCGTGGCTGGCAACTCGAACACGGCGCGCGCCAGCGATGCCCGGTCGGGGAGGACACCCGCCGTGGCATGCAGAATTTGCTCATGTCCATCCGCATAGTACAGGCGCACTGTGACCGGGGCCGGTCGTCCACCGACGACCGCTGTAAAGCGCAGGCTCGTTTCACCCCTCTCACCGGCTTTCTCGGTCAAGACGAGGGCCGCGCGCGGCGCAAACCCTCCCCGGCGCCAGATGAAGTAAGTAAACCCGATGGCGAACAAGCCTGTCGCTAGGGCTACGAGACGCGGCCCGGTGCTCTCCCAGATCACCAGCGCGTGCAAAAACAGGCTGGTCAGCGAAACCAGGTAGACGCCCCCCAAAAGCGCCCGGTTTGCCAGGAACCGGTAAACTGTCTCCGGCACGAACTCGCCTTTCTGCCGGCTCGCCGCCAGGAGCAGCACCGGGAAAATCCCAGCGAGCAGCGATATCACAACCACGCCGAGGAAGCTCAACGGTTCGGAAAACGATTCACTCTCACTCAACAACAGAGTCTCGGTGAACAGGAAGACGAGTGTGACCGGGATCAGAGCCAACCAGTACCGCCCCCGCGCGCTCAGTAAATTCTCCCAAGGCCGCGCCTCCAGGCGCGGCGCAACGCCCGGCGTCGGCGCTGTGCTGGGGGGATCCAACTTGTCCAAAAGCGCCGTGGCGCCGCTGCGATCCTGGCGGGCGGCGAAATTGGGCCGGTAGCGCCGGCCGTCCGCCTCCCAGACCACGCGCACGAACCCCATGCCGGTCAGTTCGTCTAGGACGTTCTGCGTCATTTGTTCTTCTACCTGGAGATGGGCGGCGATTTCAGGAAGGCGCGCCTCCCCCTGGTTAACAAGCCAGTTCAACAACTGCCGCAGCAGGTCGGGCAGCGTGAGAATGTCGGCCATGTGCAGCCCAACGGCGCTTCGTTTCTCCTGATACGACACGGCCATACGCGAAGCGATCTGCACGCGGACACTCTCGGCGCTCCGGTCGAGAACAGATATCTCAAATGCCAGACGCGGCAGGGTTGGCAGCATCTCACGAAGGTCCCACGATTCGGTTACGGCCCGCTCAATGCAGTGATGGATGCCGTTTACTTGTACATCCACCCGGAAACGCGCCCGGTTGTCTTCAAGCCCCAGATAGGACAAAACGGCACTAAAACGGTCTCTGTGCAACCCATGCGGTCGAAAGTACAATTGGCCCCGCCGGGACAGCAGAATCACCGGGCGGAACTCGGCCGGCAGCCACTCGCGCGTTAAGTTGAACAGCCCCAACGAGAAATGGATCGAGGCCATCCCCATTGCCAGTACGACGAAAATTCCACCTAGGAGGTGGACGACCGGGCCGGCCACCGCCGCCAGCGGGGTAAGCGCCGTGCCCGCTTCGGCGCCGAGGATTTCCGGCGCAACTGCACCGTTGACGCATACCGTCCAAACGCCGTACAGCAACACCGCTACCCCAATACCGCTCGCGCTCCCCCAGATCAACGCGCGCGCGCCGCCATTCTGTTGCAGCACGGTGTGCGCACAATTGCTGATCGAGAGGTGCCCGAAGAACGCCGCGAGCAGCACGCCGAAGATCAGCCTCAAGATGGAAGCATCAAAGACAAAGCCCTCGCGGAAAGGACCATAGGTCAGGTACTCCGGCTTAACGTAAGGCAAGGCCAGCGCCGAGAGCAGCAAAACCAACACAATATTGGTCAGGCCAACGACGAGCGCCGACGCGACGGTAGCCCCAAGGGATTCACGACGCAGGAAGTAGAATTGAACCCCAAACAACAGCAAAACCCAAAGTTCCGCCGGCAGGGAGGTAGCATCTTCGAGAGTAGAGCCGAACCCGATGAGGTAGGCTATGAGCGCAATCACGCAAATCAGCAGCACGCCCATCGAGAGCACCACCGACCCGATGCTGCCCAGGTAATCACCGACGACCGATCCGATGAAGCCCCCACCCAAGCGCACGGTGCCGCTGCGCGCGAGGGATTCGGCGATCAATGCGATGGTGAACACGTTCACCAACCCCAGGATCACAATGAGCGCCAACCCCGCCAGCGGCCCGACACCGGCCAGCGCAATGGGCAGCGCCAGGATGCCCGCCCCCACGGTTTCGGTCAACGTCAGCGCGAAAGCCGTCCAGAACGGCGGCATGTTCATCAGCCGCTTGGCGAGCGCATTCCAGGCCCAGCGCACGCGGTTGAAGGGAGAAAGCGCCGGCCGGTAGATGGTTTCGAGGTCGGCGCCGTACAACTGCCGGTAGGCCTGCCGGACGGCTTCGGTATCCAGACCCAGCACAGCCCGCAGGTTTGGCGTCGCCGCCGCCGGGAGCGCATACTTTTCGCCTAACAGGTGCGCGATAGCGGCGCGGGTGCGCGGGCTTCCAGAGACCAGGTGTGCCCACCGAGGCGCGTGCTGTTCGAGTTCCTGGGCGGTAACGGCACAGCGCGCTGCACGCACGGCGCCGAACGCGGTCAAATAAGCCAGATCGCTTTCATCTTCTTCGGAGGTGACCGGTAGTACTTGTGTCGCCTGTCGTGCCTGAACAACCAGCCGGGCGGTCTGGCATTCGATCAACACGAGTTGGGTGCTGGCTTGCTTGACCGACGCTTGGTCGAGAAATCCACTCAACACTTCGCGGCGGTCGGGCAGTCGAGTTTGGCTCATCGTCCCTCGCACATTCTGGATGTTACGCAAAGTATACTGGGAGGGTCGGACAAATAAAAGAACGCCGCACTCGCTTCCAGCCCGGACATCGAGGGTATTCGCTTTAACGCGGCGTGATGCGCGCGTACTCCGGCCACGCCAGCACAAAGCCGAGCGCATCGACCAGCACCCTCTGGAAATCCTGTAAGCGCGCTTCGGCGCTGCGCACCTGGCGCGGCGTCAGCCCTTTATCCAGGCAGTACGCCGCCAGCGCGCCCGCCGCCTCGCCGATGTTCCACTCGACCGGGTGCAGACGGAAACAGCCGTTGGTGATGTGCGTCACGCCCAGGTTCTTGCACGCCGGCAGCAGATTTTCCACGCGCACCGGGATGAGCGCGCCTAACGGAATTTGGAAAGGATAGCTGCTGATGTCGATGTAGGTGCGCAGGCCGGTGCTGGGATGCAGGTCGATGCGGTAGCTGCCCACACCCACGCTGTCCGCGAAGCTTTCTGCGCCGGCCAACCCGCCGCGCTGCTCGACGCCGACGTGCTGCTCGGCAACGGTGAACTCGGCTTTGATGCGGCGCGCCTCGCGCACATACACATACTTCGCCAGGCCGTCGCTCGTCCCGACGACATCGCTGCGCAGCCGCAGCCCCGGATAGCCCGCGCCGCCGTCGTGCCGGGGCGCTTCGGTCTGCATCCAATAGAGCAGCGAGTAGCTCAACTGGCGCGCACTGCGCAGGTTTTTCGCCTTCTCCGCCTCAGAAACGCCCACAACCGGCCCCAGCCAGTAATCAATCTGCGGCCAGTTCACCAGGGTAATATCGCTGGGGTACATCCCTGCCGGGTAATATCCCTTGTAAAAGATGCGCCGGTAGTGCCAGAAATCGCGCGGGCCGCCGCCCCACATGGGCCGGTCGGCGTCGAAAACCGCGCAGTACCGGGTTTCCAGCGTGACGGGATTGATATCATGCCAGCCGAGCTGCGGCCCCGGCCAGAAGTCGGCCCGGTAGCCGCGCCAGAAGTCGTAGTCTTCCGGCTTGTCGATGGTGTGATCTTCGCCGGGCAGGTAGTCCATCGCAAAGCACCACGTCACCGCCTGCTGGTCGAGCGGCTGCGGCGCGCCATCGACCGCGTGCAGTTCGCCGGTCTGGTCTTGGCTCTCCGCGCCGATGACGTGCTCGACCTTCGCCAGTTCCAGCAGGTCGCCCAACTCGGTCGCGTCGAGGATGTACGGCGCGCTGATAGTGACCTCCGCGCCGGTTTCCAGATTCAACAGCGTTACCGCGCGCACCCGGTCGCCGTCGGTCTCCACTGCGACCGGCTTGTGACGCAGCAGCACCTCCACCTGGCGGCCGGCGCGGTACGGCGCGAGCATCTCATCGAGCACGGCCAACGCCACGCGCGGCTCGTGGCAAAGCCGGCTCACGTTGCCTTTGCCGGGGTTCAAGTTCACGATCGCGCGGGCTTCGGGCGTGAGGGGATAGTTGCGGCGGTAATACGCGCGGATTCCCTGCGCCAGTTGGCGGTAGCTGTTGGTGCAGCCGGTGCTTTCGATCCAGGGGTTCTCGTCGGGCGGGACGGCCTGCGCGGTGAGCTGCCCGCCGATCCAGTCGGTCTCCTCGGTCACGATGACCTTCTTGCCCAGGCGCAGCGCCGCCAGCGCGCCGGCAATGCCGCCCAGCCCGCCGCCGACGATCAAAATCTCGGTTTGTCTTTCCTTCATCCTCAGATTAGCTCCTTCGTGTCATACTTTCGCTTAGTTCCGCTTGCGGCAGACAGGCCCCTGCCGCGCGCGCCGGTAAGTTTTCATCTATAAGGTCGTCTTATGGGTCGTTCTATCCGGTCCTGTTCTAGCCTTTAAGACCACTGAGCGTTACGCCCTGGATAAAGTAGCGCTGGCCGAAGGCGAAGACGAGCAAAATCGGCAGGATCATCATCACCGACATCGCCATCATGTAATGAGTCATGGGAAGCTGGCCGGGCGAACTGCGGAAGGCGTACAACCCCACCGCCAGAGTGCGCAGGTCGGGATTGCTGCCCATGTAGATCATCGGGCCGAGGAAATCGTCCCATGACGACTGGAAGGCAAAGACCGCCACCGTCGCCAGCGCCGGCTTGGAGAGCGGCATCACGATGCGCCACCAGATGCCGAAATGCGAGCAGCCGTCGATGCGCGCGGCGTCGGCGATCTCGTCCGGGACGCCGATAAAGAATTGGCGCAGCAGGAAGATGTAGAACGCATTGCGGCCCAGCAGAATCGGCACCGTCAGCGGGTAGAAGGTCTCGATCCATCCAATGCTCTTGTAAATCATGAACAGGGGGATGAGCCGCACCACGTAAGGCATCATCAAGGTGCTGAGCAGCACCACGAAAAGGATATTGCGGCCCGGAAAGTTGGTGCGCGCAAAACCATAGGCGACAAACGAACAGGTGACGGTCGCGCCGGTCACCCACGCCGCGACAATAATCAACGTATTGCGCAAGTAGAGCGCCACCGGGACATAATCGAACACCTCGATGTAATTGCGCCAGGCAATCGGATCGGGGATAAGGCGAGGCGGCCAGATGTTGATCTGGTCGAGCGTCTTTAAAGACGTGGAAAGCGTCCAGAACATCGGCATGAGCGCCACCACCGACCCGGTGATGAGGAGCGCGTAGATCAGGCTGCGCCCCAGGTAATAGCCGGGGCGTTTGAGCGTTGTCGTCGTCATAAGAGCACTCCTCTCATCCTACCCGTAGAACACCCAGCGCTTCGACGTGCGGTTGACGACGGTGGTCAGCACAAGGACCAGGACGAACAACACCACCGAGAGCGCCGAAGCATAACCCATGCGCCAGTGTGTGAACGCCTGCTCGTAGATGTGGAGCATATAGAACAGCGTGCTGTTCACCGGGCCGCCGCCGGTCATGATAAAGGCGGCGTTGAAGACCTGGAACGATCCGATGATGCCCATCAGCAGGTTAAAGAAAATGGTCGGGGTCATCAATGGGATGGTAATACGGAGCAGCTTTTGGAGGACGCTGGCGCCGTCTACCTCGGCGGCTTCGTATAACTCTTGCGGGACGTTCTGCAAACCGGCCAGGTAAATGACCATACCGCTGCCGATGGTCCACAAACTCATGATGACGAGCGCGGGTTTGCTCCAGGCCGGGCTGGTGAGCCAGCGAATTTTCTCGACGCCGAAGAGACCCAGAAAGAAGTTAAGGACGCCGTTGTTGGTATCCAGAATCCAAATCCACACCACCGCGCCGGCCACCGAGGGAATCAGCGCCGGCAGATAGAACAGAGTGCGGAAGATCGTCTGGCCCCGGACCTTGGCGTTGAGCATCAGCGCGATGATAAAGCCCGCCATCACATTCAGCGGCACCGACAGAAGCGCATAGTACAGGGTGTTCTCCAGCGACTTAACAAACAGCCGGTCGCGTGTGAACATCTCTTGGTAGTTGGCAAGACCGATGAAGTTTGCCCCGCCGACGATGGACCAGTCGGTGAGGCTGTAAATAAAGGCGGAGGCGGTGGGGATCAGCTCAAAGCAGAGAAAGGCGATCACCCACGGCGCGACAAAGACAAACCCGATGTACCGCTCTGCCTTTGCGCTTTGCAGCCACGAGGACAAACGAGCCAGGGGGGCCGGGGTTCTCCCGGCCCCCACGGTCCCGTCCCCGCCCTCTTTTGGAACAGGAACAGGTGTGGACATGTTCTTTTCTTATCCTTTTGCTTGGCCCTTACTGCTCTGCTTATTGCACACTGGCCCAGTACTCATCCAGGATGATCTGGGCTTCTTCGACGGCTACATCAAGCGCCTCCTGCGGGCTGAGTTCGCCGAAGAGCGCCAACTCGACGTATTCGTCGATGACAGCCAGGATGCGGCTCTGCGGCGGCACCACCGGCAGCGCAACGTCGGCCTCAAGCGCAGCCTTCACATTGTCCCAAGCCGGGTTGAGTTCGTAGAAGATTTCCTGCTCGTTGCAGGCGATGAGCGGCGAGGGACGCGATTGCTGCTGCATAAACCAGCACGCGCCGGTGCCGTCCACATCATAGGTCAGCTTCTTCACCCACTTGTAGGCGGCTTCTTCCACGGCGGGATCAAGCCCGGCGGGGATGACGTAACCCCAACCAAAGCCCAGCGGCGCGATGCCCTGGCTCTTGGCGTCGGGGTTCTCGGCGTTGTAGGGGCGCAGCGCCACACCGTAATCGATGTCAGGCCCGTAGGTAGCGACGTGACCGAACACCGAGACATTCGAGAGCCACATGGTCTGGCGCTTTTGGAAGAAGGGGAATTCCGCCGACTCGCCGCTGCTGAGCGCCAAGAAATCGGCGTGGTTCTCGATGCCGCCGTAGAATTCGTTAATGTAGTCCACCATCCATTGCAGGGTTGCGACGCCCTCAGCATTGTTGACGGTGACAGTCTTCAGGTCCTCGCTGTAGAGCGCGCCGTTATTGGTGTAGAGCCAGGATTCACTACCGGACACTTTTTGAAAAGGGTTGAAGCTCACAGGTAAACTCCTGAAAATTCGACAGAAAGAAAGGAGTGATACC
>JAFGMM010000187.1 GCA_016927535.1 Anaerolineae bacterium | reverse complement strand
CGCCCCTCGTGGGAGAGGGGTTTGGGGAGAGGGGGAACAGGTGCACAAACGGTCAAAATTCTTAAGTTGATGTGCATGGGCAGGTTTCAAACCTGCCCCTACGACAAACCCGCCCCTACACATGAGCCTCGCGCCCTGTGGCGACTTCAAACTACCAGACCAACCGCACCTCGATGCGCGGCGCGCCCTGCGCCCACACGCCCGCCGGGTCTGACAGCACAATCCGCACGACTTGCCTCGCCGGCTTGAACAGGTTCAGCGGGCGCTTGCCGCCCGCGCGGAGCAGGTCCGCCAGGCGCACTTTTGCGCGCGGCGCCGAAAGGTCATCGACGAAGATGAGCAGGCTCAGCGCGCGGTCGATGCCGGCGGGGTCGGGCGCGCCGTCCGGGAAGGACACTTCCAGGCGCGTGAAGGTCGCCGTGTCGGGCAGCTTGGCCGCGTCCTCGGCGCGCGTCGAGTCGAACAGCACCGCTTCGCCGCCGGCGAAGACCGGCGTTCCCACGAACAGCGGCCCACGTGCCGGCTCGTCCCGGCGTGAGGAAATGCGCTTCAGTAAACTTGCCGATTTCGGCTGAGCCGGCGCGGGCGGCAGCGCCGAGGGTGCAGCGTCGGCGCTCAGCCTTTCCGCCCGCCCGCGAACCAGGTCAGGCGGCAGCGCTCTGGAGGCATCCACGTCCGCCGGCATGGCCCGGTACGCTACCGCGCCGACGCCCATCACACCCGGAGCCATGAGGAAACCATCCGCCCAGCCGTCCGGCAGCGCGTTCGCCACCGCCACGGTCGCCTCGACCTTCTCGCCGGCCTCCTCTCGCACCGCCACGAACGCCGTCTCGGAGGACGCCAGGCCATACGCCAGCGACTCGCGGACCAGCAGGTCACGCAGCGCCGCGCGCGCGTCCTCCCGGACGTTCTCGGCGTAGACCTTCGACGCATCGCCGACCAGCACGCCGGCCGGGTCGTAGCCCAACCGGGCAAGCTGGTCTTTCAAATCCTGCCCGCTGTAACCCGAACTGATGAGAAACTCCAGGCCCATCACGCGCCGCGCGCCGAACAGCGCCTTGATCGCGGGCCATTCGCGCGGGCGCTCCGATAGGTCCAGGTCATACGCGGCGATTTCCTCGCCCTTTGCCGTCTCGACCTTGAAGGCCAGCCGGCCGTCTGCGCCGCGCGGCGCGCGCCCCGCCACCCACACCGCGCGCCCGGCGGGCAGGTCGCCTAGGTCGATGCGGCTCCAGCCGCGCTCGCCGCCCGGCAGCAGATCACGCCCGGCGGCCTCGACCGGCGCGCGGCTCACGCTCAGGCGCAGCCCGGTGAACACCGGCTCGCCCCAATCGCGCAGCACCTCCTCCAGCGCGGTCGTGATGTCCTCCTCCTGCGGGCGGCTGGTGAGAAAGCGCGCCACGCCGCCGCCCCGGTCGGCAAGCTCCTGCGCTAAGAAGGCGTTCGGCGCCGAATCGATGCACAGCATGCTGATGCGCCGGCGGCCCAGCGTGCGCTGTGCCTCCTCGTCGACCAGGCGGCGCAGGCGGCCCGCGTCGGTGACCTGTGCATCGGTAACGACCAGCACGTGTCGCGCGTATTCGCCCGGCGCCCGGTTCAGGTGAAGCGCCTGCTCCAGCGCGACGCCTAGCTCGGTGCCGCCGCTGTCCCGGTGCTTCACCAGAAACTCGACGGCCTTCTCGACCGCACCGGGCGCGGCGCGCTGCATCGTCTTGTCAAACCAGAACGTCTGGTTATGGAACAGACCCAGCGCGAACGAGTCTTTCTCGGTCAGTTCGCGGAGGAAGGTCTCGACCGTCCAATCTGCCGCGTCCCACTTCGCGCCGTTCATCGAGCCGGAGTGATCGACCAGCAGAATCACCTCACGCGCGACGCCGCTGCCCGGCTGGTGCGCCGCCGGCGGCGCGACCATCGCCAGGAAGTAAACCTGGTCGCCGGCTTTGTCGTCGTGCAGGATCACTTGAAGCGTGGGGCGATCCTCCGTCTGCGCCGGCTCCCAGCGCAGCACACAATCGCGGTCGGGCAGCACTTCGCCTTCGCGGAGCTGCACCCGCGCGCCGCCGGCCTGCGCCGTGACGTTGAGGTCGTGCGTGGCGCTCGTCACCGGCCCGGCGCTGTGTATGGTCACGTCCAGCGCGAAGCGGTGCCCCGGATCGCGCAGCACGGCGAGCGGCTGGCCCTGCGCCTGGCGCGCGCTTAGCTCGTCGCTGCGGATGTAGCGCGGCGGCGTGGTCAGCGGGATGCGCAGCGCCCAGGCATTACCCTCGGTGCGCGCAAGCTGCACGTAGGCGGTTTCGACGACGATATCTTGATCGGGCTTGATCCCGGCTACCTGGATGGTGAACACGTCCGGCGTCTCGCGCGTGACGAGCGCAGCCTGCCGGCCCTCCTGCTTGGCCTGTTCGTACTCGGCTTCGGCGCGCGCGCGCTCCTTCAGTTCGGCGCGGATTTCCACCTCCCCGAAGCGCACCGTCACGCCGGTCACCGCCGCGTCGCCGGGCATCGGGAAGCGGTACGCCGCTTCGAGTACCTTGTCCATCTGCGCTTTCGTGTAGCCGTATGTCTGCTGCACACGCAGCGCCGCCAGCGGCCCGATGATCTCGCCGCTTAGCTCGGTGCGTTTGAGGGGCACAAACAAACGCGGCGCGCCGGGTTCGTGCCCGTTCGCGCCGCCCACCACCTCAAGCACGCCGATTCCGTCCGGTCGTGAGTTTGCATAGATTCTACGATTAAACATCCCGTTACCCTCCACATACCTAGACAATTCGTTTGCAAATCTAGCACAGAATCTCGGCGGCGGTCCATAGTACCGACCGCATATTTATATTTATATTTGCAGGCGCTCTGTGCCCTCTGGGTCTCCGTGGTGAAAAATCCTCTACTCGAAGCGGCAGCTTCGCGCGCCGGCTTGCAGCGCCGCGTAGCGCAGCAGCGCCCGCTGGTAGCCGCAGAGCGCCGCCTCCAGGCTGTCCGCGCCGGTAAAGACAACGCGCGGCCTGGCAAAGCTCCAGCGGCCCTGCACGCTCTCGAAAAGATGGTGGAAGAACGCGATCAGGCAGTTCGCCTTCTCGACGGGGAGTTTGCGGGGTGGGGATGCGGCGTCAAAGAGGCGCACTTCGATGTGCGGCTGCTCCGGGATGGCGTCGCGCCCGACCGCGAGCAGGACCGGCTGCCGCCCGGTCGAAAGATAGACCACGGGCGCAAAGGTCTTTTCCCGTTACTACTCAGGCTGGGGGCAACAGTAGAAGTAGAAGTTGAGGCCATTGAGCGTGGGAGCAGCCCCTGCAAAACCAATCCGATTG
>JAFGMM010000024.1 GCA_016927535.1 Anaerolineae bacterium | reverse complement strand
TCGTGGGAGAGGGGTTTGGGGAGAGGGGGAACAGGTGCACAAACGGTCAAAATTCTTAAGTTGATGTGCATGGGGCGGGTTTCAAACTCGCCCCTACATATGGCGGTGCACCCACCGACCAACCCCCATATCTGGGTGTAAAACTGTGCTGAAAATCGACACCACGGTATTTTGTAGTGCTACCATTTGTGCTGGTTCGTGTGTATTCGTGGTTAACCTTTCTTCCTCTATCTCTAAAACCCGTGGGGCGAACAAAGATTCGGCGCCGTATCTTGGGCGTCTCGCCGGTTCGCCCGGAAACCCTGCGACTTTACTTGAGCCGGTAGATGGCGCACCCGGCGTCGATGCCCGGCCCGATTTGCTCGCCGTTGGCGTCCAGGTATCCGGCAAGAGCCGGGTTGTTTTCGTAAAGCTCTTCGCTGTAGATGACGAAATAGCGCGCGCCGGCTGCACGGTACTGCTCCAGGCGTTCGGGTTGGTGCTGCTCGGCGGGCAGGCTCCAGCCGCGCCGGTTGCTGTAGAAGAAAATCTGCGGCTCCTGGTAATTGTTGGACACGCCGTCCTGGATCGCCGTCGAGGTGGTGCTGGCGACGATGAGCGCATCTTCCGGCACGACCTCGGCGACCTGCTCACCGCACGCCATCAGGTGTTCGCCGGAGGGCACAAGCAGGCCCCGGTAAACATACGCACCGCCGGCCAGAATCAAGACGAGCAAGGCGACCCCGGCCAGCACACGCGGCGGCTGCCGCAGAGTTTTGTCCCGCCAGCCTTTAAACAGCCACTCCAATCCCGGCCCGGCGCCCAGCGCAGCATAGGGCACTGCGTAGATGTGATACTGGATGCCCCACGACGCCTGTGCGTAGCGCGCTACGATCATGTAGTAGATGAACACCGTGATCGCGCCGAAGATGGGCAGGGTGAGGTGACAGTCTGGGCGCATGCACACCGCCAGCCCAATCAGGAGCGCCAGCACACCCGCCCAGCCGAATATCCAGCGCGCGTCGAGTTCCAATAGATTGAAATAGAACCGGGGCGAGAGCCAATAGTCCAGGCTGCCGAGCTTGCTATCGCCGCCGGAGAGCAGGCCAAAGGTGTTGCCGTAGGTGAGATAGAGATTGCGGGCATGCAAATACCACAGCACGCCCGGCAACAGGCTAACGGCTCCGAAGGCCCACAGCCGCCAGTTTGACAGGAAGCGCAGGCGATGGCGCTCGATCAGTTGCAGCAGGAAGATCAGGCCGATGTGTATCGCGGTCGGTTTGACCAGGATCGCCAGCGCCGTACTGGCGCCTGCCAGCCAGAGGAAGCGCGTCTCGTCGTCGTCCAGCCAGCGCCGGAACAGGTATAGCGCCGCTATGTAAAAGAAGAAGACGGTCGCTTCGGGCATGTAGGCCACGCCATAGCGGACGCCCAGCGGCGCGATGACGAAGAAGAACAGCGCCCAGAGCGCGACTTGCGGGCTGGTCGTGCGCCGCGCCAGCCGGTAGAACATGGCGGAGGTCAGACCCATAAACAGCAGCGAGACCAGGCGGCCCAGCCAGACCTGCTCGCCGAAGACCAGGTAGAGCAGGGCGGTGAGGAACGGGTAAAGTTGGAACTCGGTCTCGACGTAGCCGGGGCCGCTGCCGCCCCAGTTGATCTGCGGGTAGAGAAGATTAAAGCCGTTCTCGTAGAAGTTGCGCGCGATGGAGGCAGTATCGGCCTGACGCCAGTCGTCGCTGTTGCTGTAGGTGAGCGGCGCGAAGACCAGCGGCAGACGAATCAGCAGCCCCAAGACGATGAGCAGCGCGACGATGCGCCGTTCAGTAAGGCGGTCCGGCGGACTCTCTCCCATGATGTGGCGAAAGCGCTTTACGCCGCCGTCTCGCTGCGGGCGATGACCAACAGGCCGCCCACGATGACCACGATGCCGATAATGCGCATAAGAGTAACTTGCTCGTTGAACAGCACCGCGCCGCCCAGCGGCACCAGGATATAAGCCAGGCTCAAAAAGGGGTAGGCAAAACTCAGGTCGGCTTTCATCAGGGCCAGCAGCCACAGCAGCATACTGGCGCCGAAGATCACCAGGCCAAGCAGCATGGTCGGGTTGGTCAGCAGATCGACGAACATCTGCACCGAAAGCTCTAGCTCACCGATGGTGTTCAGCGCCGCCTTAAAGGTCAGCTGCCCGACCGCCGCCAGCACCACACTGACCAGCACCAACCCAATCGATTGCAGGTTGGCGGTCTTCTGCGATTCTATCGCGCCTTCTTCTGGGGATGCCTGGTTTTCTGACATAAATTCTCCTCCGGGTAGCTCTGCAAGATAGTGCGGTCATCGGCTGGGTGTAGGGGCGGGTTTCAAACCCGCCCCTACATATGGCGGTACGCCCACTGATCAACCCCGTATCTGGGCGTGAACCTGTACAAGAAATCGGCGCCACAGTATTTTGTGGTGTTACCTTCCTCCGGTGTAAACACCTTAACGATGTTGTTGGCGGATTCCCCCTCTATCCCCGGCCCTTTCCCCCCTTGTGGGGGAAAGGGGGCCAGAGCGCGCTCCGAGAATCCCCTCGCCCCTCGTGGGAGAGGGGGAAGGTGTCCCGGCGCGGCGGTTCCGAAAGTCCCCTCGCCCCTCGTGGGAGAGGGGATTTAGGGGTGAGGGGGAAAACCATCTACTCTCCCTCGTTCATGGTGCGCGCCGCACGCGCCGCGCGCACTGCTTCCGCCCCTGCGACGACGCAGGCAAACGTCTTCATCTGGTGCGCGCCGATGGATTCGCTCAGCGCGCCGCCGGCGACGTTCGCGCTTTGCAGCGGCGTCTCGATGTGCGTCGTCTCTTGCGCTTCGAGGATAGGAAAATCCGGGAAGCGCAGTTGAAAATTTGCCGGTTCGGACGCCAGATTCCACAGGCGCACGATGATCTGCTCCGGGTCGTCATCGGCGGGCTTCATCGCCCACAGCAAGACGTTCGGGTTAGACAGCTCCACCAGCCCGTAAGCCGTTTCGGGATATACATCGCCGCCAGTGACCACTTCGGTAACCAATGGGTTCTGGTGCCCCAGGGCAAAGCGCATGGCGTCAACCGGATTATACCGGTCGAAGGTGCGCAGGGCGAAGCGCTGCAAGAAGTAATCGTCGCCGCCCTGGTTGGGGATGCCGAATTCCGGGCCGTCTACCTGCCCGCCCGCCAGCGCCGATATTTGCGGTGTGCCGGTATCGAGATAGTCCGGCGCGCTTTCGCCCACCTGCATGTAGTAGCAGTCGGCGTTGGAGAGGGCCACGCCCACGCCGTTGTCGCCGCTGAGCGCGGCGAAGTGATTGAGCGTCAGCCAGTCATAGCGCGCGTTCCGGGGCGAATAGTGCCCGCCCTCGGTGGTGAGCCGTGCGCGGACCACCGCGCCGACTTCTTCGTGCCAGATGTCGGGCGTGTCCAGGTTGAAGCTGAAGGCCCAAGTGTAGACGCCGCCGAAGTTTTCTTCGATCTCGTTGCGAATGTCGATGCGGTCCAGGCCGCGCAGCAGCGTGACCGCCGAAGTGTGCCGGATCGGCCCGCGCGACTCGCCGACCAGCGTCACCGAGACCGGCCCTGCGTTCGCTACCCATACGTCGCCGCTGCCCGATCCCAGGTCGTTGGCGGCGCGCTCGTTGATCTCCCGGATGAACTCGCGGTCGCCGCGCCGCTTGTCGATCAGGCTGGTGATCGCGCCGCGCCCGGCGAGCGTGACCCGGAAGAACTCGTTTTCGATCACGTCGCCGTTGACCTGCGCCGCGTCCTCGAAGCCGCGCCCCGCGCCGGGCCGCACCTCGAACACCTTGTAGCCGGCCGGCGGCACGTTCTGCGCCAGGATGCGCAGATAGGGGGTGCCGTCGATATACACGATCTGCGACGGGATTTCTTCGCCGGTGGTGAGGTCGATCACGTGAAACGGCGTATGTTCGTCTAGAGCGGCGATGCCGTCGATGCGTAGGTCGGCGATATCGGTGCGCGCCCAGTTCAGCGGGTTGAAGGCAAAGAAGCGCAGGTTGGCAGCGGTCTCGCTTTTGCGGATCATGCCGGCCAGCGCGTGCGCGGCGTCGTGATGGAGCATCTCAATGTATTCTTCGATCTCGTCCGCGATTTGGCGCTGCCACTCGGCGCGCACGTCGCGGCTGATGAGGCCGTCGGCGGTCCAGTTGTGCTCCCAGTAAAGCCCCAGGTTCATCCAGGCCAGGTCGCGCGCCTCCTCACGCCCGTCCATGAAGTCGGGGTCGTGCAGGCCCACCAGGGTCGCCATCGCTTCAGCGCCGCGCAGCTTCTCCACCAGGCGCTTGACGCGCGCCGAGACTTCGGCCATCGACGTACAGTAAAGCTCCCACTCGTTGCCGAAGCTGCCGGCATGCACGGGTAGGTCGCTGCCGTAGGTCGCTTCGAAGTCCTCGAAAAAGTCTTCTTCGTTCGAGACGATCACGCGGCGGGCGTCGTTCGATTTCTCCTGCGCCGTCTCGACGAATTCGTCGGTGAGTGTCTTCAGGTCGTCCCATCCTCTGCCGAACGCGCCGACGACGCGGTACGGGTAGCGGGCGATGAACGCCTCGTCGCCGTCCACGTACTCTACCACGTCGTCCGGGTAGCGCGCTTCGGCGTAGCCGCCCATGCTCTGGTTGTCGCCGGTCAGCAGCGAGTTCCACTTCATCAGGATGCGACTGTCGTCGGGGCCGGCCCACCAGTAAATCTCGTGCTCGCGGTCCCAGGGCCGGGAGATGCGCAGGGTGCAGTTGCAGATGCCTTTCCAGCTATACCGCCCGCCCGACCCCGCCCACAGCGATATCAGGCCGTAGGGCAGGGTTTGGTTTTCCATCGAATAGACCAGCCGGATACGCAGATCGTGCCGGCGCTCGATCTTGCCGGCGTAGTACATGCCGCGCAGCACCGCCTCGGCGGGCGTGCCGCCCCACAGAATCACCAGCGGGTTCAGCGGGACGCTGATGTGCCCGTCTTTGATCCGGCTGATAAGGCGCTCAAACTCGGCCTCGGAGCGGTTGCGCGCGTACACCCACAGCCAGAAGGTGCCGTCGCAGTTCCAGCGGCTCTGGTAGTCGGACGGCAGGTGCTCGGTCTCATCGGCCAGGTCGAGGTAGTAGTCCAGCATCTCAAGGAAAGCCTGCTCGTAAGTCTCGCCGTCGGCGGTCCAGAAGTAATCGGTGTGGTCGTCCGGGGCGATGTAGATTCGCTTGGGCGCGGTTGGCCCCATGTCGATGATGTGAAAGTGCGGCAGAAATGCGCCGGCCACAAACGACAGGCTTGTCTTGAGCATCGCACGGCGCGACAGCGGCAAGCCGGCAGTGCCTTTCCTCGTTATATTTTTGTTTCTCACGCAAGTTTTCCCTTAGTTACTCTTACGACAGCATACCCCATCATGCCGGAAGATTATGTAGGAATTATGAAGGCGTGATATGAAAACAATAAGATTCTACCCCGTTTCAGACCATATACCGGGCGAGCCGCCGGCTCGCCCGGAACTCTCGCAAATCCTGCCTTACGCCGATTCCTTCACAGTTCTTCTATTTCGAATATAAACAAATACGCGCCAGATGACGAACAAAACAACCAACGCGATCACGACGCCGATCACGATGGCAAGGATCGGGTTCATCTCCACCCAGCACCGCACCGAGCGAAAGACATCGCGCAGCAGGAAGCGCCCCTGCAAAGGCAGGCTGCCCCCGGCGACGAAGCTGCCCTCCTCGGTTACGGCGATGTGACCGCGCGGGTCTACCGACATAAGCTTATAGTAGTAGGTCCTGCCGGGATACAGCGCGAAATCCTCGTCGAAGACCTCGTGCTGGAGCGTGTAATCGTCGTGGAAGGAGCCGGGGTCGATGACGTGGCCCTCTTTTTCGCCCAGCCAGATTTCCCCGGTGGCCTCGACGTTGGTCTCCCAACTGAAGCCCGGCATCATGCCGTAGTCGCCGCTCTCGGTCCAGATTTCGATATTGGTGATAACCGGCGCGTCTTCGACCTCCTGCGGCAGGAAGGCCTCCGCCGGCGAGGTGACCATACCGTCCTCGCCGTCCAGGATCACATCCTCGGTGGGCGAGGCCGGCTGCACACCCATATCGGCCAGGACGTTATAGGTGATCTGCTGAATGTAAGGGTCGGTCTCGACGACCGCCGGGCCGTGTGCGCCCAACCCCCACGACCATTGGATGGCCCCGGAGGCGAAGACAATCGCGCCGCTCGGCGCAACGTAGCGCGCCACGTTCGCAGTGGTGAAGCCGGTGCCGGCGCTGTAGAAGTTCCCTTCGTCGTTGAGCTTGACGCCGAAGGTCGGCGACGCCGCCAGGATTTCGATCCCCTCTGGGGTGTGCCCATTGTCCTGCACGGCGTCCCACTCCCAGCCGATCACCTGGTCGCCGAAGTTGATGTAGGTGCCTTCGGGCATGGATTGCAGGTCGGTGTGGCGGTAGACGTCGTGCTTGCCCTGTTCGGCGGTGACGCGCACCGGGAAGTAGTAGCGGTCGTTATCGCCGACGTACATCAGGCCCAGCAGCGAATTCTCCGGGTCGTTGATGGTCGCCGAGTCGCGCCATGTGGCGGTGTGGTGGCCGCTGGGGTCAGGGACGCCGGCCTCGGTGGTTTTGTAGTTCACGATCACGCTGTCCGGCTCGCCGGTCCAGGGGTCCGGCTCCAGGCGCACGCGCCAGTACAGGATGTTGGCGCCGAAGAAGCCGAGATGCACACCGGCGTCACGTGCGGCGGTGACGGCGTCGCGCATCTCCTGCGTCCAGTATTCGTCGTGGCCGGAGACGAGGAACATCGGGTGATCTAAAAGCTCGTTGTGCGCGCCGGCCACGCCGGAGCGGTGCGTATCCAGGTCGGTCGAGTAGGTCACGTCGTAGCCCTGCGCTTCCAACCAGCGCACCATCGGGTACTCGACGCGGAAGTAATTATTGAGGTCGTTAGCTTCGGCGCTGGTGCCGCCGTTGTAGGGACGGTACAGTGAGACCTTCACGCCGCGCGGCGCGCCCGACACCGTGTTGCAGAAGCCGCTGTTGAAGGTGTAGATCGACTTGCCGCCGTAGTTGTCGTAGGCGTGGTAGGTGAACAGGCTTTGCTGGTAGAGGATATCGGAGTCGCGCTCGTCGTCGCGCACCACGAACAGCGCGTAGCCCTCGCCGCCGGTGTCGGGCCGCACCAGCTTCGCCGTGTAGACGCCGGACACCCAGTCCTCCGGCACGGTCAGGCTGTGCGATACCTGCCAGTTCGCGCAGCTCGTGAGGCCGGTCGGCAGATCGGCGTTGCAGGCCGGCTGCGCTGTGCCTTCGACGCCCTCGACGGTCTCGACCAAGCGCCCGCCCGCGCCGCCGTAATAGCCACTGCGGTAGACGAACAGATCGAAGTTGGGCGCGGTGGTATTGACGAAGATATCGACCGTCTCGCCCTTTGCCACGCTGGGCGGGTAGGCGAAGCCTTCGATATCCTCCAGCCAGTTGGTGATGAGCCATCCCTCGTCGCCCGCTTTGCAGTTCTCCGCGACGGTGGGATTGGCCGGCGAAGCGCAGGGATCGTCGTCGCGCTGCGCCAGCGCCGGCGCGATGCTCATGAGACCGATCAGCACAACGCCGACCGCCGACAAGAGAAGCCTTGTGTGGTTTCGATTGATGCTATTCATTTTTGTTTGAGCCGCCTTTTGTGTTGCTTAAATAAACGCTGCGATTACTTTTTCTCGTAAATATCGTACTCGCCGATAGTTACGATCAACTCGTAGCCTTCCAACGCCTCCGGCAGGTAGGTGTGCCCTTCGCGCGCAAACGAGCTGTTGATTACATAATCGGGGTCGGCGTAGTCGCGGAAGTTGTAGAACTCGCCGGTTGGCGGGCCTTCAAACCACATATGGTTGACCCAATGGGTCTCGGTAGCGGTAGGCGGGTAGTGGTAAGTATGGTCGGTCAAAACGGCCAGTTCTTCTGCCCAGGTCTCGATGAGCGCATCTGCGGGGATATTCTCCTCGATATATTCGGCGGCGCGGTAGGCGTCGTCGCTGCCTTCTGCGACGGCGTTATACACTTTGCGCAGCAGCGGGAGGCCCACTGTTCCCAGCAACAGACCGATCACGATCAGGTTGACGCCAGTTCTAAGCGTAATCTCTCGATCCTGGAACAGCGCCCGCAGGCCCTCCCAATCGGGCCGGAAGCCATCGGTGAGGCCGTAAAGCAGGCGTGCGACCGGGATGGCGGCGAGGGCGATAGGCGGGACCGCGAGCCGGGGCCAACCAATCGAGAAGATGTACAGCGCGGCACTGGTGAGCAGGAACAGCATCAGCATTCCCCAGCGCTGCCCTTCGTCGTCGCGGCGCCAGCCCAGAATTAGCCCCAGGATCACGCCCGGAACGAACAGCCCGCCGTAGACGCCGCCGTTCATCAACTGCTGGAAGTTAAAGATGTTGACGCCCGGATTAATCAAGAAGAGAGCGCTTGAGGCCGCCTCGCGCAGCGCCGCCACGTCCTCCGTGACATTGCGCGCCTCCGCGCCCAGCAAGAACCAGGCGTAATAGGTCCATGCAAAGAAGATGATCCCGGCAACCACGCCCGGCACAACGAAATGCAGCCAGCCGCGCCGCTTGTACCAGAACAGGTCGAGTATCCAGGCCAGGAGCATACTGGGCAGGACAAAGACGGCGTACTGGTTCTTGGTCATGCTGGCGAGGCTGAACAGCACACCGACGCCAACCAGCGCCGGCAGGCTGCGCTTGCCGGGGCGGAACCACAGCCACAGCCCGGCGAGGGTGAAGAACAGTCCCGGCATCTCGCCGATCACCGCGCGCGCGTATGCCTGCAAATCCAGGGTCTCGCTGGCGATGACCAGCACAAGCACGACCCATGCCATGCGCGCATCCACCAGATCAACGCTCACTGCATAAAGGAGCGCCAAGGTTGCAAAAGTGTAGACGACGACGGTCAGGCGCGCGATAGGGATGCCCACACCGAATAACTTGTACACCAGCGCAACCGGCAGAATGACGGTGGGGCCGACGCTGATAACCGGGCCGGTGTAGCGGTAGCCTTCGCCGGCGCTGAAGTCGGCGTACACGCCGTCAAACGCGAAGTGCTTGGCGACCTGCAAGTAGTCGTTTTCGTCGTGCCGGGGCAGGGGATATTCGCCCAAGCGGTACAGGAAGATGAACGCTACGTACAGCAGCGCCAACAGCGCCACCGCACCGATCACCCAACGCCGGTCAATGCCTAAGATTTTCTGCCGTGTTTGTGCGGTCACTGCCCCCTCCTCTGCGCTGAAGACAGGTTTGTAGGCTATTTCAAAGCAAGATCTCTCGCTGCTTTCTCCCCCTCATCCCCAAGCCCTTCCCCCACAAGGGGGGAAGGGAGCCGGAGCGCGCTCCGAAAGTCCCCTCGCCCCTCGTGGGAGAGGGGATTTAGGGGTGAGGG
>JAFGMM010000186.1 GCA_016927535.1 Anaerolineae bacterium | reverse complement strand
CGCCGAACCGGGCGGTAGGGGCGGGTCTGAGACCCGCCCAGGGCCGGTTTCAAACCGGCCCCTACCATTCGCCAACAGTATCACAGGGTGGAGAGGGCTGCGGCTTGCCGCGTAGGGGGTGAGGTAAAAATACCTGACGACTGCCTGCTGCGTCTCTGCGGTGATTCCGATCCCTCCGTCCTCCACCGCGCAACTTTGCGCGCGCTGCATTTGCGTCTATACTGCTCTTATCGCAAACACACGTCCGAATAACCTGCAACCCATCATCTCCGCGCCGCTGGCGCGCCGGCGAGAGAGAGGTGTCTATGGAAATCGGAACGCAAATCGAGCACTACGTTATCATGGATCATATCGGGCGCGGCGGCATGGCCGATGTGTGGTCGGCGCAGGATACCCGCCTCAAGCGCATGGTGGCGGTCAAGACGATTGGCCGCAACCTGGCCGACGAAGCCGACTACCTGGCGCGCTTCGAACACGAAGCGCACACCATCGCGGCGCTGGAGCACCCGCATATCCTCCCCATTTACGGCTTCGGTGATTTCGATAACCAACTTTACATCATCATGCGCTACGTCTCCGGCGGCACCCTGTTCGACCGCCTGGTTAACAGCCCGCTGCCCACCGACGAGGTGATGCGCATCGCCAATGCGCTGGCTTCGGCGTTGGACTACGCGCACCAGCGCAGCATCGTTCACCTGGATTTGAAGCCGCTCAACGTGCTGATGGACTCGCAGGGCATCCCCTACCTGGCCGACTTCGGTTTAGCGATGCGCACCGAAGGCGGCACGGCGCACTCGGCGACCTCCTCCGGCTCGGTGGGCTACATGGCGCCCGAACAGATGGCCGCCGAACCGCTCGACGCGCGCGCCGACGTATTCAGCTTCGGCGTGATGCTCTACCAGATGTTCACCGGCCAGATGCCCTTCGGCGAGAACACCATGACCGCGCTGATGATTATGACCGGCGAACTGCTGCCCGACCCCGGCGAGAAGGTGTCCGGGCTGCCGGCCCGGCTCGCCGACGTGCTGCGCCGGGCGACGGCGCTCAATATCAACGAGCGCCCCGCCACGGCCGGCGCGCTGATGGACGAGCTGGTAAACGTCATCGAGAGCGACACCTCCGGCGAAGCGGCCATGTTCCACCTGGACATGATATCGATGGTGCCGGCCGACACCAGCCCCGAAGCGCTTGCCGCGCTGGAGGCGCAGGATATCTTCTTCCGTGCGCTGACCGCATGGGGGCAAGGCCGGGGGCAGTTCGTGCTCAGCATGACCGATTTTATGTTGGTCGATGGCTACTACCAGCCCGGCAGCGAACTCGGCGGCGCGCTGGACGGCGACGGACGGCAGCTTATGCTGCGCGGCGCTGTCGAATACAATTACGACCTCGTGCTGTGGCAGGCCCAGGTCACCGACCGGCACGCGCAGCGCGAGATCTGCCTGCACGCGCTGCGCAGCGGTGCGCCCGACGCCCGCGCCCGCGCCATCGGCTTGCTGGTCGATTTGCCCGACGCCGAAGACCAACCGGTCATTGTGCGGCGGGTCGCGCGCGCGCTGGGCGCCGAGTCGGACGAGCGGGTGCGCGCGGCCAGCGTCGCCCTGCTGGAGGCGCGCGGCGCGCCGGCCGGCCGGCGCCGTGCCAATGCTTGGCGGCCCGCCGCCTACACCGAAGCCATCGACGCGCGGCTGGCCGAAGAAGCTCTTAAAACCGACGCGCCCGCCGTCGCAGAGGCCGCCGCGCGCGCCATCGGCAGGGTGCGCTCGACGCCGGGCGTCCGGCTCCTGGCCGAGCGGGGCGGGGTCGGTGCGCTGGCGCGCGCCCGCGACGAAGCGCCCGACCTCCCGCCCGGCACGCCCTGGGCGCAGCGCGTCCGGATTTTCTTCGCGCTTACCGAATACAAAATCGATTGGAGCGCGCTGGCGCGGCGCTTCATTACTGCGGCGGCGGGTGGAACGCTGGGCTTTGTCGCCGTCGTCTTTGCGCTCTTTGCCAATGCGCGGCCCGAAGCTATGTTCTTCCTGGACCGGCTGTTCAACGGCGTCGGGTTGGGCGTGCCGTCCGGTCTGCTCGTCGGGTTGATGGCGGTGCTGGTGGTCGAACTGCCGGAGCGCCTCCGCGACCTGTGGGTGTGGTGGGTGCGCCTGCCGCTGTTCTGGGTGCTCGGCGCGATGGCGGCGATGGTGCCGTTCACTTTCTACCACATGGGCTTTATCCGCGACCCGCAGCCCCCCCAAGATTTGCTGCTGATCTGCGGGGCGATCATGGCCGGCGGCTTCCTGCTGGGTCACATTCTGCGCCTGCCGCCCTGGGCGCGGGCGCTGCTGGCGTTGGTCGGTGTGAGCGGGCCGCTGTTGGGCGCTTATCACCTGTACATCAACGGCGCGCTGGATCGCCCCTTGATGTACTTCGGCACCGTCACGCAGGCCCAACTGCTGAGCCTGCTGCTGGGCGGCACGGTGGCGCTCGGCGCGTACCTGCCGGACCTGCCGCACCGCTGGCTTGCGCTGAGCGGGGGGCTGGTCGCATTCCTGGGGCACGTGCTGAACGGGCTGCTGCTCGGTGTGGCGCTGCGCGGTGACATCGGCGCGGACGGCGTGCTGCTGGCCGGCCTGGGCGACCTGCTGGCCTTTGCGCTGGCCGGCGCAGTCGTTGCCGTGCTGGCGCGCCGGACTGCATCGCCGCGCGCCGCCGGGTTGAGCGCACTGGCCGGCGGGCTGGTGTACAGCCTCATCCGGTTTATTACGCTGCCGCCGGCTTATGCCGCTCTTAGCCCCGACCTGCATGATCTCGCCGCCGGCCTGTACCTGGCGCAGGCGGTCGGCGGGCCGCTGCTGGCCGGCGCGGTGGCGGTGTGGGGACACTGCCGGCTGTGGCATCCTGCGCGCCGCGCCCCTATTTTGAGCGAGAAGATGTAAGATGCATAATAGAACTGAATGTCAGGTCCGACCCCCGCAGGAGACATGAGCATGTTACATCGTCGAAAACCGCACATTTTAACGCTTACGCTTGTACTGGCGTCGGCGATCCTCGCGGCGGCGCTTCCGGCTGCCGCCCAAGACGACGCCTGCGCCGCGCTCGTCGAGTCGGCGCTTGCCGCCGCTGCGAGCGCCTGCGCCGACCTGGAAGCCGACCAGGCGTGTTATGGCAGCCCATCCGTCGCCGTCGAAACGCCGGAAAACCTCAGCGTCGTTTTTGAGAAGCCGGGCGACACGGCGGCGCTGGGCGCATTGCAGGCGGTCGTCAGCGCGCCGCTGGACCCGGACGCCGAGACCTGGGGCCTTGCAGTGCTGCGCCCTATCCTTGAAGGACAGCCGGCCGTTTTCCTGCTGATGGGCGGCGTCTCGATGAAGAGCCTAGCCACGGCAGAAGCCGCGCCCGAAGTCACGCCGGTCGCGGCGACGACGGTCGGCAATACAAACGTCAACCTGCGCAATGCGCCGAGCGCCACCAATACTACCGTCGTGGCTACGCTCGCGCCCAATACCCCGATTAACTTGATCGGCGTCAACGCCGCCGGCGATTGGTACCAACTGGAACGCGAAGGCAGCAAACCCTGGGTCTGGAAGCAGTTGATCGTCATCAACGACCCGGAGGCCGCCGCCCGGCTGCCGGTCACCGAGCCGGGCACGATCACCGCACCGCCGGGGCCGGGGCCGGCGGCGGCGTTTACATTCAACACGCCGTCCACACCGCCGGCCTGCGACGCGGCGGCGAACGCTTTGGTCGTGCAGAGCGGCGGCACGGAGCCGGCGAGCTTCAAGATCGGTGAGACGGCGATCAACCTGGACGGCACGGCGGTCTTTGTCCACAGCGGCGACAGCGTGCCCGGCGAAGGCGTCGGCGCGAGTTTACTGATCGTCTTCCTGGTGGAAGGGCGGCTCGACACGGTGGTCGGCGACATGGATATCGCGCTACGCGAGCCGGGCGAAACCCTCAGCGTGACGCTCGACGTGACGGGCGGCGAGGGCCGGTTGGGCGCCGACGCCGGCTTGATGACGCCCGACGCCGACCAGGCTGCGCCCGGCGCTGCGTATGCCTGCCGCAATGCGGCGGCGTCGGGTCTGCTGCTGCGCGAGCTTGATCCCGCCGACTGCGCCGCCGAAACCGCCTATCTCTACACCATCACCGCCGCCAACGACCTCGACTACCCGGTCGTGCTGTGGATCGACGGCGAAATCGCTGTGCCGTTCGACGCGATGGAAACCAAGACCTTTCCAATCGCCGGGGGCCGGCACGACTTCCAGGTGTGTAACGAGGGCGTCGAGGCCGGCAGCGAAACCGGCTGCGGCGAGACGGACCCCTACAACACGGGCCGCCTGATCGACGAAAACAAAACCTGGTTGGGCTGGCTGCCCCAATAGACGGATACGGGTACGGATACGATTACGGTCCGGTCGTCGGGGCCGGGGTCAGAGTCGGGCGCGGTGTGCGCGTCGGTGTGGGGAGGTCGGTTGCAGTTGGGGTAGCGGTGGGGCCGGCCGGCGTGCGCGTCGGCGTAGGGGTCGGATGCGTCGTGTCCAGCGTTTCGGGCGGCTCGTCCCCGGCAGTGAACGTAACCGGCGCGGGCGCGCCCCGCTGAATCAAAATCAGCGGCGGCCCACCGACCGGGCAGCCATCCGCCGGCGTGCAGGCTGCCGCCTCAAGTTCGAGGCGGTACACGTCTTGG
>JAFGMM010000185.1 GCA_016927535.1 Anaerolineae bacterium | reverse complement strand
GGTGGTATTCACCGGGACACCATACGAACATGATGTCGGACGAGTACCGCGAGGTGGGTGTTGGAATCGCGCGCAACGCCGCCGGCGAAGCGTATTATACAATGCTGCACGGCGCGCGCGGCAGCGTGCTGACGGCGGTCATCAACGGCGGCGACGCGACCACGAACGTCCCACAGGTGACGGTCTATCTCTCGAACGAGACGATTATCCCGGAGGGCGCGCCGCAGATCATCGGTCGCGCGACCGAGGTGCGCTTCTCCAACGGCCCGGACTTTGCGGGCGCAGCCTGGATACCGTGGGCGCGCGTGGTCTCGTGGACGCTGAGCGACGGGCCGGGGGTCAAAGAAGTGTGGGTCGAGTTCCGCGATGCGACGGGCCGGGTAGCGACTGCCTCGGATACCATCGAGTTGGTGAATTGAGCGGACTCTGCGCCGTTAACACGACTTGAACAATCAATATCTTGACATTGCACCGGGTTTCGGCTATTTTTTACATAAGTGTTGATGCACAGGAGATAGGTCATGCAATCGGCTGTAAAACGCCTCTTTCGCCTAACCTGCATCCTCGTCGTAGACGAGGGATGAGCGGTTGGGCGGTGCATGACAGGTCGGTCAATGAAGCCCCCCAACCGGGGCTTTATCGTTTTTAAGGTGACGCTTCTTTAAATGTGGGTAAAGGTTACTGAAATGTTGTTTGCGAATCTGTTCATCCTTGCGCTCGTCATTATTGGCCTCCTTCTCGTCTTTTTGGAGAAGGGGGAAAAACAGGTTGAGGCGGTGCCGGTCCGTGTGAGGAGCAACGAGCGAAGGAAGTAACGCCAGGCACACCTAAAAGGCCAGAGATGGGCCGCCCCAACCGATAAGGGGCGGCCTTTTTCGTTATGGGCAGCAGACCCGGTGCCCGGCCAGCGTGAGGGGTAAGGCCGAGCACCCCTGCCCGAAATAAACGCGGTTCTCCCACCGGGGAGTCAGATAGAACAAGGAGGTGCAATCTTCATCACAAAAAGTTTGTGCGACCGAGTACACACCGTCGGTTATCGCTTGTCGATATTCGCCTTGTTCGCGTCTGTCCTAAAATTTGAGTTTATCCCTAGGAGGGAGACATGTCTAATCCGCCAACCCAAACGACTGTGAAATCGAAACAACCGCCCCGTGATCGGCTGCCGGTCATGGAGACGTTCCCTAACACGACGAACGCCTGGTCGCTGGATTGGGATCACGGGGTGATCGTCCAGAATGACGCCCCTACCGGCAGAGCGTTGAACGATGTCGTTTTGCCCAAGAAGACCTACAAGCAGTAACCCGCCGCATTGATTCAAAGATGACTGGCTCCCTGCGGGCAGGCCGCGAGCGCGCTTGCAGGGAGCGCACCGACAAGGACAAGATATACATCATGAACGCAACCATCATCACCCTGCCGGGCGACGGTATCGGCCCGGAGGTTGTCGTAGAGGCCGTGCGCGTGCTGGAGCATGTCGCGGCGGCCTATGGGCACCGATTCGCTTTCAACGAGGCCATGATAGGCGGCTGCGCCATCGACGCGGCGGGCGGCCCGCTGCCGGACGAAACGCTCGCCGCGTGCCGGGCTGCCGACGCGGTGCTGCTGGGCGCGGTCGGCGGGCCGAAGTGGTCCGACCCGACCGCGCCGGTCCGCCCGGAGCAGGGTTTGTTGAAGCTGCGCGGGCACTTCGAGCTGTTCGCCAACCTGCGCCCGGTGCGGGCGTGGCCGGCGCTGGCCCGGTACGCGCCGCTGCGCGCCGACTTGCTCGAAAGCGTCGATATCCTGTTCGTGCGCGAGCTAACCGGCGGCATCTATTTCGGCAAGCGCAGAGAACAAGACGACGGCGACACCGCCTGGGATACGATGGCCTACACGGTCGAGGAAGTCGAGCGGGTGGCGCGCGTGGCGTTCGAGGCGGCGCGCAGCCGGCGCAAGAAAGTGACCTCGGTCGATAAGGCGAACGTGCTCGCGGCGATGCGGCTGTGGCGGCGCACCGTGACCGGGATGGCGCGGGATTACCCCGATATCGAATTGGAGCACGCGCTGGTAGACTCGTTTGCGATGAATGTGCTGCGCTGGCCCTCCAGCTACGATGTGGTGGTGACCGGTAACATGTTCGGCGATATCCTCAGCGATGAATGCTCGGTGCTGGCCGGGTCGCTGGGGATGCTGCCCTCCGCGAGCCTGGGCGCGGGCACGTTCGGCGTGTACGAGCCGATCCACGGCTCCGCGCCGGATATCGCCGGTAAAGGCATCGCCAATCCCACCGGGACGATTCTCAGCGCGGCGATGCTGCTGCGTCACAGCCTGGGCCTGGAGGCCGAGGCTCAAGCCGTCGAGGATGCCGTCGAAGCGGCGCTGGCGGCGGGCGCGCGTACACCCGATATCGGCGCGCCGGGCGTCGAACCGCTGAGCACGACCGCGTTTACCGATGCGGTGTTGGCGCAGATGAAGACGAGAGCGTGAAATAAACCGGGGGCGTCCTGCCGAGACGCCCCCGGTTGGCAAATATCCTCAAAAATCCGCCCGCCCGACTTTGAATCCGCCCACACTCATTATACAATTTTCATAATTCCACGGCTTTGTATTACAGGAGATTACACTGTGAACAGGCGACAGCAAGGGTATACATTGGGTCTCGCGTTCTTTTTGTTGTTTCCTACGATAAGCGCTGCACACGCCGCCGCTGCCAGCATCAACCTGGTCGATGCGCGCGTCTGCGATGATGTAATGACTGTGACGACTTTCTTCTCTGCGACCGGCTTCACCGACGACACCGGCGACGGCGAGGATCGCCTGGCGGTTGAGATTTGGGACAACGCCCAGAAGGTGTCGGCGCAGGAATACACCGTTTCGGTGGGTGAGACGCTGGTCATCACCGATGTGCAGACCATGACCGGCGCCGGCATCGACGAGGACGGTATCGGCGTGTATCTCATGGACTACCCCGCCGCGAAGGAACTGGACCGGCGCGATCCGGTGCGCCCGGTCGAGAGCTGCGAGGCGCTGGGCGACGAGGAAGCGGTGACGTACTATCTGTTCGTGGATGCGCTGCCTTCCACCGTTGACCCGACCCTGGCGAGCAGTAGCGATGCCGTTGATCTGGTCGAAAACCTGTTCTTGGGGTTGACTAACCTCCACCCGGTCACTGGCGAGGTGGTGCCGGAACTGGCGACTGCGTGGCAGGTGAGCGACGACGGCCTGACCTGGACTTTTGCGCTGCGCGACGACGTGCCCTGGGTGCGCTATGATCCCGGCGCCGGCGTGTTTGAGGTGCTCCGCCCGGTGACCGCGCACGACTTCGTGTACGGCATCGCGCGCATGTGCCGCCTGACAAATGCGCAGTATACCTACATCCATGCCCCGCTGATTAAGGGCTGTGACGCGGCGCTTGAAGCTGCCCGCACCGGGGCGCAGAGCAGCGAACCGGTCGCCGTCACGGCCATCGACGATTACACGCTCCAGGTCGAGTTGAATTTCCCGGCCAGCTACTTCTTGCTGCAAACCACTATGTGGGCTTTGCGCCCCATCCCGCGCGAGGTGGTCGGCGACCAATCGTATCGCGCCGGCGACTGCGTGGCGACGACGGGCCGGGATGTCATCAATATGCGCATGGGGCCGGGCACCAATTACACGACCGCCGGCCAGCTCCGGCCCGGCGACACCGCCGATATCGAAGCGCAGGCGACCGGCGACGACGGGTTCCGGTGGTGGTACTTGACGAACGACGCCTGGGTGCGCGACGACGCGGCGGAGGTGCAGGGTGAGTGCGAGAACATACCCGACGTGGCCGAGAAGTGGACGCGCCCCGGCAACATCATCACCAACGGCCCGTATGTCCTGGAGAACTGGGCTACCGCCGCGAGCTATACTCTGCTGCGCAACCCGCACATCCCAGACGACCTGCGCGGTCCCGGCAATATCGAGCGGGTGCACGTCCGGGCGATGGACAGCTTTAACCGGCGCTTCGACTTCTACATGACGCACCTCTCGGACAACAACGCCATTCCCTTCGACGAGCGGCGCGGGTTTATCAACGCGCGCCCCGGCGAGGTCATCATTCGCTCCGACCAGGTGGTGTATTACATCGGTTTCGCCAGCGACAAGCCCCCGTTCGATGACGTGCACGTGCGCCGTGCGTTCGCCGCCGCGATAGACCGCGCTGCGTTCGTCGAAGAACAGCGCGAGGGCTGGGACCTGCCGATGGTCCACTTTGCGCCGCCGGGCATCTTCGGCGCGCCGCCGCTCGATGAAGTCGGCGTGGGCTACGACCCCGACTACGCGCGCGCCGAGCTTGCCGAGGCCGGCTATCCCGGCTGCGCGGGCTTCCCGGCGCTTAAGGCGACGCTCTATTACGGGCAGGGTTGGCTCCGGTTTGCGCAGCGTTCCTGGGAGTCGGTGTTGGGCTGCCCGGAGGATCTCGTCGAGGTGGAGTCGGTCGATTCGTATTCGGTCTTCGACGAGGCGGTTTCCGGCAGCCTCCCGGCGGAGAGCCGGCCGCATCTCTGGATCAACGGGTGGAGGCCGGACTATCCCGACGAGAACAACTGGGTCGGCGACGTGCTGTGGTGCGGCAACCTCACCGATTTCAACCGCCCCTGTTCGGCGGTCGATGATCTAATCGTCCAGGCACGCGCGACCGCCGACCCCGACACGCGCCTTGCCCTGTACCGCCGCATCGAGAGCGGGTTTTTCGGCAAGGAGGGGTCTATGCCTTTTGCGCCGCTGTTCGTGGGCAATGACTATCTCGTCGTCAAGCCGTGGCTGACCGGTCCATTTGAGACCGACGGCATCTCCGGCGGCGAACATTACGACTGGTATACGATTGACGCGCACTGGCAGCATGCGTGCCGCATCGGCGCGCTCACCGGCGACTCGTGCATCGGCATCGCGCCGCGCGCGCCGTTTCAATGACGTATCGTATAGTCTGGCCGGCGCAAAGTCGATGCAGATGCTTTGGAATGTTGACCTCGCCCCCCGTCGCGCTGCGCGTGTCCTCCCCCCCTCTCCACGCCGTGGAGAGGGGGGACAGAGGGGGGTGAGGTCAATAGCAAGAGTTCATATGCAAGGGACCAGCCTCGCTCTTGCACTGGCGCAGCGGCGCGCCAAAGCTAAAAACTACGCCAGATGCAGCGCGGTCCGGTGGATCAGAGCCGCCGCATCGCACAGACCGAGCACGTCGAGCAGCGCGTCGGGGCGGGCGGTCTGGCCGGGGCCGAGCGAGAGGCAGGCCTCCAGCGTGCCGCCGGGCGTGACCTCGAGGCGGCGCACCAGCGCCCGGAGGTTGTACGGCTCGCCCTGGCGCTTGCCGCTTGGCTTGACGTGCTCGACGTGTTCGCGCGCCATGAAATCGGCGACGCACGCCGCCAGGTCATCCGGTGCGCCGTCCGGGAACGTGATGGAATAATCGGCGGCGGCGACCAACGCTTGCAGCGCGGGGGCTTTCAGCGGCGCTTCTGTCACCCGGTATACCTTCAATCCGGGCGGCGCGGCGGCTTCGAGCCGTCCGGCGAGGCCGTCCGGCGCGACCGGCGTCTTCATGTACAGGTCAACCAGTTCGCACGCGCTGCTGATGCCCACCGCCAGCGCATCGGCTAACTGGATGCGCGGGCGCGGGTTGAACCCGTGCGAGTAGGCCAGCGGCAGCCCGGCGCGCCGCGCGATGCGCTCCCAGATGCGCGCGGTGTCGAGGTGGCCCACGTAAACCAGCGCGCCCTGCTTGCCGAAGGTGACTCTTAAGCGTTGTTCAGGCGGAAGATTCATGACATATCGTTGAGATGCTCGTCTTCGTCGTCGTGCGGTTTGCACTTTTCGCAGGTGCCGAAGATGGCGAAGTGTTCGATGCGCGGGTCGAACCGGTAGGCGAGCTTCAGTGTGCGCCGCAGCGACGCGAAGATCGTGTCGTCTACGTCGATGATCGCACCGCACGCCAGGCAAATCAGGTGGTGGTGCGGTTCGCCGGCCACCAGGCAGTAGACATCGCTGCCCATGCCCAGGTCGGTTTGCGAGACCACACCGTATGCTTTGAGCCACTGTAAGATGCGGTAAACGGTGCTTTGGTCCAGCGTCACGCCGCGCGCTTGCACCATGCGCGTCACATCCTCGCAAGTGTGGTGGCCCTTTATGTCGCTCAGCAGCGCCTCCAGCACCAGGCGGCGTTGTGCAGTGATGCGGGCGCTGGGGTTGCGGCGGCGCAGGTCGGCTAGCAGGGTATCCAGGTCGATCATGGTTTTAAATTTTTGCACCTCTGCTGTTGCAAATGCTTACAATAGAAGTCTAGCACTTGTAAGGCAGAATGGCAATGCCTATTCACCCAGCCACGCGCCGACCTCATCCAGCGTGTACGGCAGCTCGTAATGCACCAGCAGCGACTCCAGTAGTTCGGGCGAGGGCCAAGCGCTGGGGTGGCGGGCGCGGACCAGCGTCCAGGCGTCGCGCAGGTCGTAGCCTTGCACGCTCACGAGATACGCTAGCGCCAGCACCGGCGAGCGCTTCACACCAAAGGTACACGTGACGAGCACTTTGTGTCCTGCCGCGATCTGCTCGCGGATGAAATTCACGCCGCTTTCAAGCCGCGCTTTCGGCACGATCTGTCGGTCGTTGATCGCGTTTTCCAGCACCACGAAATCCGCCGGCCAGTCCGGCCCGCTGATGCTCAGTTCCAGCACGCGCGTGACGCCGGCCTCGTACAGCGCGCCGGCGTAGGCCATCGCCGATTGGCTGCCCAGGTACAGGCTCTCGGTAATCTGGTGTACGCCCAGGAAGTTATGCTGTACCAGGTCGGCGCCGGCGCGCGCGATGCGCTCTAACACTTCGATATCGAGCAGTTGGCCGCGCGGCCCGCTCAGTTTAATCGGCTCCGGCGTGGGCACGGCAACCTTCTCCAGCACGGCCTCCGCAGCGTAAAGCGGGCTTCCCGTCGTCACCGCCAACGCGACCCCGTCGGCCGGCTTGACGGGCATCTCGTGCACTGCCCCGCCGCTGCGCACCTGCGCCTTGACCTGGAGCATGCCGTCCGCCAGCCCGGAGATGTACACGCCTTCCAATGCTGCGCCGGTCGTTTTGAGCAGGTTCGTCACGAACCCGAAAGGCGTCGGCATGGCGAACGCCTGCTCGCGCAGCGCCGTCTCGATTTCCCAGGCGCGCGCCCACTCCACACCCACCGGCAGGGCGCGCTGCCCGGCGTGGTCGAGCAGGACGACCACTTTACAATACTCGCCGTTCACAAGCCCGGCGACCAGGACTTTTTCCATACGGTTTTTGACTCAATATTTTTATACTTCACTTAGCCATTGTATCACATCAGATAGCGTATAGGGCAAATCGTAGTGTGCCAGCAGCGAAGCCCACAACTCGCGCGCCGGCCACGCCTTATGATGTCTGGCTCTCAGCAGACGCCAGGCATCGCGCAGGTCGTAGCCCAGCCCATCGACCAGGTAGGCCAGCACAAACGTTGACGAGCGGCTGATGCCCTCCCAGCACGCGATAAGTACTTTGTTGCCCGCCGCGCGCTGTGCTTTGACGAATTCGACGCCGCGCGCCAGGCGTTCTTTCGGCGCAAACTCGCCGTCTTCAAGCTGGTTGTCGAAGACTTCCAGGCAGTCCGGCCAGGTCGCATTGGCCCGGTGCAGTTGCAGCACGTGCGTGATGCCCAGCGCCTTAAACGCCGCCGGGTCGGGCATACGCCGCGCCCCGCTGATGTAAACGCCCTCCACCACTTCGTCGAGGCCGAAGACCTGTTTGCGCCGGTTCTCCTCGACAATGCGCACCAACCCGGCATCATCCAGTATCTTATCCGGCGCCGGCACACATGCCTGCTCGAACACCGCTTCGGAGACGCGGAGCGGGCTGCCGGTGCGCAGCGCCAGCGCAACGGCGTCGTTGGGCCGGATGGCGATCTCATGAGTGTGGTCGGCGGCGCACAGCAGCGCCTTGGCGTACAGGATATCGCCGGCCAGTTCGGTGATGTGCACCGCTTCGACCGCCGCGCCGCACGCCTCCAGCATGTGCGTCACCGACTCGAAGGTGTAGGGCAGCAGGAAGCGCCAGCCGTCTATGGCCGCCTCGATCTCCCACGCGCTCGACCCGTACACGCCGACCGGCATGGCGCGCCGGCTGGCGCGGTGCACCAGGATAACGAAGCGCTGGTCGTCGTACTTGGTGAAGCCGGCGATTTGAACCTCTAGCATGGCTGCACTCCCACCACCGACCACTCACGCGGATAGGTCGTCAGGCTCTCCGCGCCGTCCTTCGTAATCACGATGTCATCCTCGATGCGCACGCCGCCCAGCCCCGGTATGTAGATGCCCGGCTCGATGGTGAACACGTTGCCCACCTCCAGCGGGATGGTGTTACCCTCATTGATGTACGGCGGCTCGTGCACTTCGAGACCCAGGCCGTGCCCGGTCCGGTGGAAGAAATATTCGCCGTAGCCGCCTTCGGTGATGACGGCGCGCGTGATGCGGTCGATCTCCTCCGGGGTCGCGCCCGGCCGGCACGCGGCGCAGCCGGCGGCGTTGGCGGCCTTCACCAGGTCGTAGATTTCGCGGACCCGTGGGGCCGGCTCCGCACCGCCCATCACAAAGGTGCGCGTGATGTCCGCCGGGTAGCCGGCTACGAGCGCGCCGAAGTCGATGAGCAGCAGGTCACCCGGATTGACTGCGCGGTCGCTGATGTCGCCGTGCGGCTGCGCGCTGCCTTCGCCGCCCTGTACCAGGATAAAGCCCACGTCGCCGCCGCCGATGATGATTTCGAGCCGTAAGATGGTGCCGATGGCGCGCTCGGTCATGCCGGGTTTGATGACCTTCAGGCACTTGTCGAGCGCCGCCTGGCTGATGTCAATCGCTTTGCGGATTTGCTCGATTTCGGTTTCGTCTTTCTTCAGGCGCACCGCCGCAAACACGTTGTCGGCCTCGTCGAAGGCCAGGCCCGGCGCGAACTGCCGGATCAATTCCATCTCCTGGTAGCGCATCCCCAGCGCCTCCACGCCCAGCACGCTTTGCTTGGGCAGCGCCAGCGCCTCCAGCGCGTACATGAAGGCGTCAATCGGGCCGCCGGCGTCGTCCCATGGGAAGCATTCGATCTCGTAAGGCATCACGTCCCGGAGCTTAGCATGTTCCAGTTTGGGGATCACCAGCACCGGCGCGCCCGCCGCACGGACGAACAGCGCCAGCGGGCGCTCGCTTGGGTGAAAGTTGACACCGGTCAGGTAGCGCAGGTTGGCGCCCGGCAGGGCCACCACCGCGTCGAGTTTGCTGTTTTGGATCGCTTTTTGTAGGTCGGTCAAGCGCTTCTCGAACATGATCGTTTCTCCTTGTGAGTGGTTAGTTAATAGATAACTAAATTCGAGTTGGCATGATTGTGTCTTACCTCACCCCCCGGCCCCCTCTCCACACGGAGGAGAGGGGGAGAAGACCGCGCTGCGGCGTTTCTGGTCCCCCCTCGCCATGTTAGATACCGTTGGCGAAACCGGAAAAGAGCGCCGAACCGGGCGGTAGGGGGGCGGTAGGGGCGGGTCTCAGACCCGCCCCGGGCCGGTTTCAAACCGGCCCCTACCATTCGCCAACAACACCATGTTATGGATGAGGAGGGCTAGGGGGTGAGGTGCTGTCAATTCGCTTTGCTTTATCCATCAGCTCCCGTGGCGGAGCTATCCTTACATAACACGTTAAAGCCCTTCGCGCGAAAGGTCGATAAAGGCACGCACGGCCATGATAATCGCCGTGGCCGGCAGCCAGAGAAAGCCCAGGTCGTAGACCAGGGTCACCAGCCACGTGATTTGGGCCGGCGCTTCGGCGCTGCCCAGCGGCGGGATGAGGTGCCCGACCGCCGCCGCCGCCAGGAAGATCAGCGCCAGCGCCGCGGAGTGCGGCAGGTTGGGCGCGCGCAGCGGGAGCAGATCGTGTACCAAAGAACGGCGGCGGCGCGCCCGCATAAAGTACAGCACACCGATCATGAAGCCGCCCAGCACTGCCAGCGCCCCCACACCCAGCGGCGAGATGGCCTCGCCCAGGTTGATCCCTACGAGCATCGCCATACCGCCGCCGAATACCGCCCATTCCCAGCGCTCCATCATCAAATACGGCTCGACCGAGATTTGCCCGGTCAGGCGGTGCGCGAAGTGGGCTACTACGCCGGGCGCGGCCAGCGCCGCTGCGCCGATCCCCAGCGCCGCCGGGAGCGTGAGCGCTGCGCCGCCCGGAAGCTGCGCCGGGAACCAGTGAATCCACACCCCCCACAGCAGCCCCAGCCCGCCGGCGAGGGCCGCGTACAGCGGCGCGAAGCCCTTGCCGCGCACCAGCAGCACGGTCAGCGCGAGACCCGCGCCGCCCCCGACGAGTGAGAACCAGCCGAGCGGTCTCAGCACGATGATGCGCAGCAGATCGTCGCCGCCGGCCGGCGCGACCAGCACGCCGTAGGTGACGCCGAACACGCCGCTTACCATCAGCAGGCCGGGCACGTCGTGGATGTGAAAGCGCACGATCAGGTCGAGCGCCAGCGCCGCCAGCAGCACACATCCCACGAAGCGGAAAGGCCACGCCGCCGGGTCGGGGTTGTTCCACAGCATCACCTCGCCCAGCGCAAAGTACGCCGTGCCCAACAGCAGGCGCAGCGCCCACGCCGGCGCGCGCTGCTTGAGGATACTGTCGGCTTCTTGCAGGTTCATGCGGGTTCTCCTGGAGGTAGATTTGAACCGCGAATAACCCGAATGACGTGAATAAAGAGTGTTCGTGTGGTTGGGGGTAGGGGCGGGTTTCAAACCCGCCCCTACGCCGAGCCGGCGACCACGCCATTTTGCAGCGCCACCATTGGCGTTATTCGCGGTTAGTTCTCATCTTCGCTCTCCGTGCTGATGAGGTTCACGACTTCGGGACGCCGAAGTAAACCGGCAGATAGTCGCCTGCGCCGGGCAGCTTGTCGAGCGCGCGCCGGTCGCCGGGCAGCAGCGTCGCGGTGGGATAGGCTGCTTTACGCCGCGCCACCGTGTAGGCGTCGCGCACCGTCTCCAGTGCGGGGCTGTGCCAGCCGCGCGGCAGATCCAGGCACGCCGCGAATGCGCGCAGCCGCCGCCCGCACGCCGTCTCCCACAGCGCCGGGCCGCCGCGCAGCGCTTCCATCGCGGCGGCGCGCACGGCTTCGTCGTCTTGATCTTGGCTCTGCCGGTCGAGCTTGGAGAAGATTTTGCCGGTGTACTTCTCGATCATGCGCTGTGCTTTGCTCATGTCTATGTTGCGGTCGGCTGCCAGCACGGCCACGTTCTCCGGCAGCGCATCGTCGCCCGGCTCGCCTTCGATGGGCGGCAGCGCCGCCGTGTCTATATCGCCGGCCATCGCCCGCTGCAAGTCGTCGGTGGTGCACTGCGGGCGCAGGAAGCCGGCCAGCGCTGCCGCGTCGGTCAGGTCATCGCCATCGACGAACAGGAAAAAGCCCCAGGTCGCGCCGGTCAGCCACAGGTGCAGCAGCGGCGTCGCCAGCGATGCGCTCGCCGCCGCCAGCGCCTCCGGCGGCACGCGCCCGATGACGCGCGTCCAGCCGTCCTGCGCCGGCGCGACGAACGCAGTCACTTTGTCGGCCCATATCCGGGCGGGGCCGGCGCCGCCGGGGAAGGGATCGTAAGGGAGGTAGGCGCGTGTTTCCAGCGCTGCGCCCAGCGCTTCGGCGACGGCGGCGGGTGCCGCGCGGCGCGCCAGGGTTAAGTAAAATTCCGTGCTCATCAAGTCCATCTCACTTTACAATAGACTATGGGGTTAAGTATAGCGCGGATTAACCAGTTACGTGTTATGATACGGACGTCAGCCTGAGCGACTAGGGTTCCGTCGGTTTGCCGGGCCTGGACCGAGCGTCGCAAAAGCCAAAGCAAAGGCGTAGCACCTGATAGGATAAAAGCCTGGAGGGGTTAGGTTGGCGCAGAGTTTGCGCTGTCTCCTAACCTTTTGATTCCTGGAGGTGCTGCTATGCCGTCCCGTCTGACCGCCGCGCTGCAGGCGTTGTTCGTTACGTTTCTCTGGTCTACATCCTTCATATTCATCAAAATCGGCCTGGGTGATATTCCCGCCCTGGTATTCGCCGGCCTGCGCTACGGCCTGGCTTTTCTGTGCCTGCTGCCCTTTGCGCTGCGACCGGCGCGCCGCGCGCCGTTGCGCGCCCTCACGCGGGGCGATTGGGCGCGGCTGGTCGCGCTCGGTTTGATGTACTACACGGTCACGCAGGGCGCGCAGTTCGTCGGCCTTTCCTACCTGCCGTCGGTCACGGTTAGCTTGCTGCTCAGCTTCAGCCCTGCCATCGTGACGCTGCTGGGCGTGCTGCTGCTGAACGAGCGGCCGGCGCGTATGCAGTGGGCCGGCCTGGCGCTGTGCACCGCCGGCGCCGTGGTCTACTTCTACCCGGTCGATATCCCGGCAGGTGAGGTCGTCGGGCTTGTCGTGGTCGGGGCCGGCGTGCTGGCTAATTCGGGGTCGGCGGTGCTGGGGCGCCGCGTCAACCGGGAGGGCGCGCTCGACCCGGTGACGGTGACCGTGGTCAGCATGGGTGTCGGCGCGGGCGCGCTGCTGGCGGCGGGGCTGCTCGTGCAGGGCATGCCGCCGCTGGACGCGGCGCACTGGCTGATTATCGCGCTGCTCGCCGTGGTAAATACGGCCTTTGCCTTCACGCTTTGGAACCACACGCTGCGCACCCTCTCGGCGATGGAGTCGAGTATCATCAATAACACGATGCTGGCGCAGATTGCAATCCTGGCGTGGTTGTTCCTGGGTGAAGCGCTGACGCTGAAAGGGATTATCGGCATGGGGTTGGTCGGGGCCGGCGCGCTGATTGTGCAGTTGTGGCGCACAAAATAAGACAAATGGCGTCTTGCACGAAGCGCGCGCGCCGCGTAGAATCGGATTCTCCAGGTGGTGCAGATATCCGAGGATCAGGCGCAGACGGCAGGGAGAGACCAGGCTTCGATGAGCGAGATCGAGGAAGTCAAGGCGCGGTTGGACCTGGTGGAGTTCATACAAGGCTACGTGCCGCTGAACAAGGCCGGCCGCAACTATAAAGGGCTGTGTCCCTTCCATACCGAGAAAACGCCGTCGTTCGTGGTCTTCCCGGAGTCGCAGCATTGGCGCTGCTTCGGCTGCGGCGAGGGCGGCGATATCTTCACGTTTGCGATGAAGCAGGAGGGCTGGGACTTCCGCGAGGCGCTGGAGCATCTGGCCGAGCGTGCCGGCGTGGAGTTGAAGCCGCGCCGCAACGAGCCGCAGCAGATCGAACAGTACGACCGCCTGCGCGCGCTGCTCACCGAGGCGGCGGCTTATTATCACGGACTGCTGCTCAACGCGCCGGAGGCGGAATTTGCGCGCCGCTACGTTGCCGGGCGCAAGCTGGACGACGGCACCGTGCGCGCCTTCGTGCTGGGCTATGCGCCCAATAGTTGGGACGCCACGCGCAAGTATTTGCAGTCGAAGGGGTACGCCGAGGAAGAGATCATCGCCGCCGGCCTGGTGGTGGTCCGCGAGGAAGAGGGCAAGCGCTACGACCGCTTCCGCCACCGCCTGATGATCCCGATCCGGGACGAGCGCGGGCAGACAGTGGGCTTCGGCGCGCGCGCGCTCGACCCCGACGCCAAGCCCAAGTATCTCAACTCGCCGCAAAACGCCTTGTTCGACAAGAGCCGGATTCTCTACGGGCTGGATATGTCGCGGCGCGCCATCCGCGAGACCGAGACCGCCGTTCTGGTCGAGGGCTATATGGACGTGATGCAGGCGCACCAGCACGGCTTTAGAAACCTGGTGGCGCAGATGGGCACTGCGCTGACCGAGACCCAGCTTGCCCAGCTTGCCCGGTACGCGCGCCGGCTCATCCTGGCGCTCGACCCGGACGCCGCCGGTATGACCGCCACCCTGCGCGACCTGGAGGTGGCGCGGAGCACCCTCACCGAGCAGTACACCGAATCGCGGCGTATGATCCTGGCCGGCGGGCTGTTGAACATCGACATCCGGGTGCTGAGCCTGCCGGCCGGCAAAGACCCGGATGCGCTTATCCGCGACCGGCCCGACGAGTGGCGGCAGCGGCTCGAAGCGGCGGCGCCGGTCGCCGAGTACGTGATTCGCCGGGCGGTCGCCGGGCGCGATATCAAAGACGCCTTCGAACGCGAGCGCATCGCCCACGAACTGCTGCCCGTGCTCTACGCCACCGAAAGCGAAGTACAGAATTACAGCAACGTGCAGGCGTTGGCGCGCGCGTTGGATATCCCGGAGAAGACGCTGATCGCCTGGGCCAACAGCCAGCCGCGTCCCCCGGTGCACGGCGGCGGCGCGCGCCCGGCGGAGCCGGCCCGTCCCGCCGAGCGCAACGGCGCGCAGGAGCCGGTCCAATTCAGTATCGCTTCGACGCTGCGCCAGGAGCGCTCCTGCCTGGCGGTGCTGATCCAACGCCCAGAGTTGATTTACACGGCGGCGCGCCGGCTGCAAGAGACCGGTCTGCCGCGTCTGTGCGACCGAGACTTTACCGATCCGGGGCTGCAAGAGATTTTCCGCGCCTTCGAGCGTGCATTGGCGCAAGATGCCCTATCGCCTGTAGACTATATGCATGAGACGCTGCCGCCGGTATTGGCCGAAGCATTAGACGATTTTCTACAAAAGGAGCTGCCGGGTGATCTCGACGATACCCGTGATGTACAGCGGGCGCTGTACGCTCTGCTGCGACTGCGCAAGAATTACTTGCAAAGGCGGTTGGGCGACGCGCGCGCCCTGCAAAGCGAAGTGTTGGAGATAGGGGATTTGACAAGGGCGGCAGAACTTGAGACTATTATAAACCTACACTCGCAGGAGCTAGGCCGGCTTGAGAAGGTGCTCCCTTATGACCGAAACGCCGTGAAATTGTTTTAGTTTTGGGGTTGCGCGCGGGGATGGAGAGAATGTTGGACTCTCAGAAACCTGATAATGGTAGTCTTGAAGAGGAAGATACAGAAGATTTTAACGATGTCGAGGACGCCGAAGATTTGTCGCTCTCGGACGACATCGAGGACTTCGGGTCTGATTTTGGAGAGGATGAGGGACTTGTGAGCTTGGAAGGGACGTCGGTAGACGATCCGGTGCGGATGTATCTTAAAGAGATCGGCCAGGTGCCGCTGCTGAACCCCAGCCGCGAGAGCTGGCTTGCATCGTTGATTTCGGCTGCCACTCTGCTGGACGAGATCACCGGCCAACTGCTCGACGCGGGCGGCGGCGCCGACCCGATCCGAGTCTGGCTGGTATGCTATGGGGTGCTGCTGGAGAAGTGGGGTGATGTGCTGGAGCGCGCCGCCGCTTTTGCTCTGCCTCCGCCGGATTGGTCCACGGTGTCGGACGAGGTGCGGCAGATCTGTATGGACTGGAACTGCGACGATAGCTCCTATGTGCGCAGCTACCTTTACCAGCGCGATTGGGGCCGCGACGAAGCGTGGAACGCCCTGGCGCGCAGTTTGTTCGATGTGTTTCGCATTCTGAGTCTGACGCCGGAGCCGCTCCGGGCGCGCCTGAAGCACAGTCATGACCGGCGCGGCATACCCACTTTCCGGGCGGTCCGGCGCTGGCTCGACGAAAACATCGACGGCTACCGGGATATCCTGGCGAACGAATTCGCGGCGACGCGCTGGCGCGCCGCCGCCGCCAGTGAAGCGCTCACCCGCGCCAATCTGCGCCTGGTGGTCAGCGTGGCGAAACGCTATATGGGGCGCGGCATCGGCTTCCTGGATCTGATCCAGGAGGGTAATATCGGCCTGCTGCGTGCGGTTGAGAAGTTCGACCACACGAAGGGCTACAAGTTCAGCACCTATGCTACCTGGTGGATTCGCCAGGCCATCAGCCGCGCCATTGCCGACCAGGCGCGTACCATCCGCATCCCGGTGCACATGGTCGAAACAATCAACCGCCTGATGCGGGTGCAGCGCGAGCTAACCCAGAAGATCAGCGGCGAGCCGACCACCGAGCAGATCGCGCTGGAGATGGATTTCTTGGAGCCGAGGGAGGTCACGGCTATCCGCACCGCCCAGCAGAACGGCGAACGTCTCGACCCGGTGCTGGCCCGCAAGCTGCGCCGCGCTTCGCAGAAAGTGCGCCGGATTCTACGCATCTCGCAGGAGCCGATGTCGTTGGATCAGCCGGTGGGTCAAGAGGACTCCAGCCAACTCGGCGACTTTATCGAAGACGACAAGATGGTGGGGCCGGTGGACGCAGCTACACGCCAACTGCTCAAAGAACAGATTCGCAAGGCGCTAGACGTGCTCAGCGACCGCGAGCGCCAGGTGTTGGAACTGCGCTTCGGGTTGAAGGACGGCCAGGATCATACGCTTGAGGAGGTCGGGCGGCACTTCGGCGTCACCCGCGAGCGTATCCGCCAGATCGAGGCGAAGGCGCTGCGCAAACTCCGGCACCCTACGCGCAGCGGGCAGCTCCGCGATTACCTGGGCTAGGCCGGGCTAACCCGCTTCTTCGCCTGCGCGCGCTCCGTCCGATCCGTCCAGGTGCGCGGTATCGCCAGACGCCACGACCTCCCACGCGCCCGCCGTCCCACGGACGACCATAATCGCCGTGTTGCCAACTTTTGCCCGCAGCGCTTCCTCAAGCGGGTGATGATCCAGGATGTACAGCATGATTCGGACCACGCCGCCGTGGGTCACGACCGCGATGCGCGCGCCGGTGTGTCTTTGAGTGATTTCGTCGAACACTTCGCGCACCCGCTTCGCCAGGTCGCGGCAGCTTTCGCCGCCGGGGACCGGGACATTGAACACGTCCGCGTGCCGTGCAGTGTAGCGCGCCGCATCGACCGTCAAGATTTCCTCGCGCGTGAGGCCCTGCCAATCGCCCAGATCCATCTCGCGCAGCCGCGTGTCGGCGACCGGCGACAGACCGGTCGCGGCGGCGATGGCCTGGGCGGTCTGGTAAGCGCGCGGCGAGTCGCTGGTGTAGAGCGCGCTCAGGCCGGCGCCGGCCAGGCGCGCCGCCGCCAACTCGGCCTGGCGGAGGCCGCTCGCGTTCAACGGCGTGACTGCGTGCCCCTGCCAGCGCTGGGTTGCGTTCCAATCGGTCTCGCCGTGGCGGACAAAGTAAACCTCGGTCGGCTTTAGAACCGATTCCACTTGTAGCCTCCTTGCTCGCCCAGGTGGTCCAGGTGCGAGGTGTCGTTGAGCAGAACGACTTCCCACGCGCCGGGCGCGCCGCGCAGCACCGTCACCGACCCGTTAGCGAACTCACGCATGACGAAGGTTTTGTCGTTATAGATTCCGATCAGCAGCGTGATGAGGATGCCGCCGTGCGCGACGAGCGCGACGCTTTGGCCGGGATGTGCGCCGGCGATATCGTCGAGGGCGGCCTGGGCGCGCCGGTGCTGGTCGCCGAAGCTTTCGCCGCCGGGCGTGCGCACATGGTACGGGTCGCTGAAAAACGCGCGAAGCCGTTTGGGATCCTCCTTCACGATATCGGCGGCCCGGCGCATCTCCCACTCGCCGAAATAAATCTCGCGCAGCCGCACGTCGGGCTGGACCATCAGCCCGGTCACGGCGGCGATGGCCTGCGCGGTCTGCATCGCGCGCGGGAGGTCGCTGCTGTAGATGGCGCGCAGGCCCACCTGCGCGAGCCGCGCCGCCGCGAATTCGGCCTGCCGGTGTCCCAGTTCGTTGAGCGGATCCTGGCTCTGCCCGGCTAAGAGGCCCTCGACATTGCTATCGGTCTCGCCATGCCGCACCAGGTAAACGGTCGTCTTTTCATCCATTGGTATTACTCCGGTTCTTGTAGATGGGTTACATCGTTGAGCAGCGCGATTTTCCACGCGCCGAACGCGCCGTCTGCGCCCGGCGCGCCGGCCAGCACCGTCACCGAGGCATTGGCGAGGTTGACGCCGGCCGGCTCCTCCTTGCGGCCTTTGAGGATGGACAGCAGTGACACAATCGAGCCGCCGTGCGTCACGATGGCGATGCGCGCGCCGAGGTGCGCGGCGGTGATCTCGTTGAAGGCGGCCTCGACGCGGTTGATCTGGTCGTAGAAGGTTTCGCCGCCGGGCGGCGGGTTGTGGAATGGGTCAGCCCAGAAGCGCGCCAGGTTTTCGCCGTCCAGCGTTTCGATCTCGTGCGTGGTGTGGCCCTGCCAGACGCCGATGTCCAGTTCACGCAGGCGGGCGTCCGGTCGGATTTCCAGGCCGGTCACGGCGGCGACGACCTGCGCGGTCTGCATCGTGCGCACCGAGTCGCTGCTGTACAGTACGTCGATGTTTTCGTGCGCCAGCCGCGCCGCCGCGCGCTGCGCCTGCTGCCGGCCCGCCGGGTTGAGCGGGTCGAGATTCTGCCCGGCCCACCGCCTCAAGACGTTGCCGTCGGTTTCGCCGTGGCGGACCAAATAGACCAGGGTTTGGTTGTCGGTTTGATTTACAGGCATTCTAATTAAGTCACTCCCGGTAGTAAAAAGTTTCAAGATGGCGCGGCGCCGCACCAGTCCACGCAGTACAGCCCGCCGGCGCGTGGCTCTGCGAGCACATACGCCGTGTGGTCGATGGGATGGCTCAGCGCGAAGTCGAAGTCGATGTTGGTCAGGATCAGGGGCAGCATACACCGGTACGTCCCGCCGTGCCCCACCAGCACGATATCGCACGCGCCGGGCGGCGGCGTCTGTACCAGCCGCTCGATGAACGGGACGAAGCGCGCTTTGATATCCAGAAAGCTTTCGCCGCCTTCGATGCGGCTTTTCCAGTCCCGATGATATATCCAATCCGTTAAGACTTTGTTATAAAGCACCCAGCTTTCCTCATCCGATCTTCCCTCCAGCACGCCGCAGTCGTACTCGCGCAGCGCGTCGGTGACCGTGTACGGTACACCGCACTGCTCCGAGAGATGCGCGGCGGTCTGCTCGGCGCGGAGCAGCGGGCTGGTGTAGAGGTGCGATATCGCCGTGCCGGCCAGCCGGCGCGCGAGCGCTTCTGCCTGCCGCCGGCCTTTCCCGGTCAGACCGTGCTTGCGCCCGCGATTCGAGAATTCGTGCAGGAGGTTGGCCTCGCTTTCGCCGTGTCTTGCAAAGTAGAGTTTCATCGTTTCCCTTGCTTTTGGATTTCACCGCAGAGACACAGAGCACGCAGAGGATTCGAGAGTTTCCCCGTGGCACTGCACAGCCGTGCGCCCCGTGGTGAAAGCTCTCGCTAAACGTCTTTGCGCGCGCGGATACAGATAAAGCCAGGATCGCGCATAAGCTTCGCGTAGTCATTGGGATCAGAACGGTGGAAGTCCTCGGTGGGTAGCGGCTCGACGATTTGCTCGACGACAAACCCGGCGTCTGCCAGCGGCGCAATCATCGCGCCCAGCGGTCGCCGGTACGAGGGCATATTCACGCGCACCGAGCCGAAGCCGCGCCACAGGTAATGCTGCAATTCGATCTCGAAGTAATTGCCGGTCTGGGTTCGCTTGAAACGCTCGAACGGGTGCTCGCACGAAAAGACCAGCACACCTCCGCCGCGCAGCACCCGGCTGAACTCGCGCATCACGCCGCCCCAGTCTTCGAGGTAATCCAGCGTCAGCGGCGACACCGCCGCGTCGAACGATTCGTCCGCCAGGAAGCCAAGCGGTTTGCCCAGGTCCGCGACGCGCAGTTCGGCGCGGCTACCGACGCGCTGCCTCGCCAGTTCGACCATCTTGGGGCTGGCGTCGATTGCTACCACTTGCGCGCCGTGGTCGAGCAGCCATTCGGTGTACACGCCCGGCCCACACCCGGCGTCGAGTACACGCCGCCCCGATACATCGGGCAGCAGCGCGAGCGTCGCCGGACGCTCATAGTAGGCGTTGTGCGGCTTGGTGTCTACCCGCGCCGCGTAGCTCTCTGCGAGCGCTTCGTAAGCGTCCAGTGCGAGCGGTTTATCTTCTGACATCCATGCTTCCTCTGTGCTGTTATAATTAGCCCGCCAAACTTACCACGTATGAGACGATAAGGACAAGCGTTTATGCTGACGTTAAAAATTCGGACCAATGCCAAGACCGAACTGCTCGATATCACCGGGGAGGTCGAGCAGGCGGTCGCCGACCTGGGCGTGGGCGATGGCGTGTGCCTGCTGTTCGTGCCGCACACCACCGCCGGCCTTACCCTCAACGAGAACTGGGACCCCAGCGTCCGCAACGATATCCTGCTGACGATCAACGACTTAATCCGGCACGACCCGCGCCACCGTCACGGCGAGGGCAACTCGCCCGCGCACATCGATTCGTCGCTGTTCGGGGCGAACCTGTTCGTGTTCGTCGGCGGGGGCAAGCTCCAGTTGGGCACCTGGCAGGGGATTTACTTTGCCGAGTTCGACGGGCCGCGCAACCGCAAGGTGTGGCTGACCGTGCTCAAAGGGTAGGCGGCTAAGCCGGGCCGTCGGCCCGCGCCTGCTGCGCCGCTTTGATATCGGCCTCGGCCTTCCGCACCAGTGCAAGAATCGGGTCGAGTTCCTGCTGGCGCACGAACTTCAAGATCATGTCCCAGTTGGCGGTCACGGCGCGCGCTTTGTCCATCCCAAAGCTGAAGGCGTATTCGCCGCCCTCGCTGAGGGGCAGGTTCAGGACCGGGCTGCCCTTGTAATCGGTTACCTGGCACCCTTCGATCTCACCGGCGGTCAGCGGGTTCGGGTGCGCTACGAATGCTTCGACCGCGCCGACATAGCTCAAGAGCGCTTTCGCTTTTGAAAGGCCAAATGCAAAGGGACGCTGCTTCTCGCCCGCCATCGGCAGATTTAAGACCGGGTTGCCCCGGTACTCGGTGATCGGCAGTTCTTCGACCATCTTCGCCTCCTTCGAAAATAAGCTTTTACCTCACCCCCGCCGCGCTTCGCGCGTCTTCCCCCTCTCCATCCAATGGAGAGGGGGATAAGAGGGGGTGAGG
>JAFGMM010000184.1 GCA_016927535.1 Anaerolineae bacterium | reverse complement strand
GTTATTGAACCTGTCGCCAGAGGTCTATCGCACCCTGGTTTCTGAAATTCCGAAATCTATGGTTTCATTACGCGAATGATGAGTATTAGAGCTTTTTAAGCATTTTTGCCACGCGCTCCGGGTCCACGTGCGCGTAGTGGCGTTGGGTCGTCCGGGTGCTCCGGTGCCCGACCACGTAGCTGATATCTTCCAGGGGTACGCCCCGGTTTCTTAAATCGGAGATGCGCCAGTGGCGAAAATCGTGGAGACTGACCTTGCCCATGCCCAGCGCGTGCCCGGCATCCGCCACCAGGTGGCCGGCCGCGCTCCGTGACATGCGCTGCCCCCGATAGCGCAGGAAGTTGACGAACAGCGGGTCGTCGTCGTGAAGCTCCTCGCCGCCGTGTTTGCGCCGCGCCTCCAGGTAGAACTCGACCGCCTTGAGCGCGTCCCAGAACCACAGGCAGTACTTGCGCCCGGCCTTGCCCTTGACCTCGACCCGCCACACCCCGCGCACGAACGCCTGGGTAGGGAAGCAGCCCACGTCCAGGCTCAGCACTTCGCTGATCCGCCCGCCGCTGTCGGCCAGACAGTGCATGAGCGCGCGGTTGCGGAACGAGGTCAGCAGCCAGCGCCGCGCCAGGTCGGGGTCGATCACATCCGGCGGCACGTAGGGCCGGTCGTAATACTGGACAATCTGAGTCATGTCGGGCGGCTCCGGCGGGCGTTGATCGGCCTGGAAGAGGGTATCGCGCAGGCCTTCGTCGAGGTTGTAGATCGCGGCCTCGAAGGGGAAGGGCGCCGGCAGACAGCCGTTGTGGTGCATCCAGCGGAACCAGGCGCGCACTTCGCGCAGGTACTGCAAAGCCGAGGCCGGCGCGTAGCCGTCGCCGTGCTTGTGTTGGTAGTCGAGCAGCCACGGCCCGAACCGGACGAGCAGGTCGGCGTCGCCGGCGTCGAGCGCGGCGAGCGGCTTGGGCGCGTACTCGATGAAGAGATCGATGGCGCGGGTGTAGCTGTCTTTGGTCTGGAACTTGCGGAACACCAGCGCTGAGGCGAGGTAGGCATCGCGCGCCTGGCAGTAGGTTTCGTGCATCGTCAGTCTCCGTTCAATCGGCGCGGCGGGGTAGGGAAGGGGCAGCCGGACACCTTTGGCCTGGCAGATTCTTAGTGTCATATGTTTCAGAAATGACACTAAGCCCGGTTTTTCGGCTCACTGACCGTCTTCCTCGCCCTCTTCCAGGTCCTTCATCAGGTCCTCATACAGTCGCGGCGGTCCCATCGCGCCGTACCGCTGGCGCTTGCGTTCCTCCGGCGTCTCCGGCATCTCTACGATTCGCGCAGCGTTTCCGCCATTATTTTGTGTTGTTCGTGTTGTGCCGTGTTGTGCCGTGTTTGTTGGTGTTTGTTGTGTTGTGTCGTGTGCTAAGGCATTTCGCGCCGGCGGCGGCGCAATTTCCGGGGGAGCGATGGTTTCGGGAACCTCGAACGAGGTCAGCCAGGCGGTGTTCTGCATCACCTCCCTAGCCATGAGACTTTCGCCGCCGGATTTGCGCGCCATCACCCACGCCGCGTTCGGGCGCGCGTCCGCCTTGACCAGGAAGCCCATGCCGGCCAGCAGCCCGACCAGCGCGCGCCATTGGTCGTCGGTGTAGCCGTGTTCGCGCATGGCCCGGAGCGCGAAACCCTGCGGCTCGCCGTCAGCGTCCGGGTATTCGGCCCAGCGCAGAAACGTGAACGCCGCGTTGCGCCAGGCGGTGCGCAGCGCCCGCTCCTGGCTGCGCGCGATGGCCTCGCTCGCCGGGATGTGCGTGCCGTCGCGCTGGCGGATCACCGGTTCCGGTCGTGGCTCGGCGTCTTCGATGACGACGGCGTCAACCGCGCACTCCGCGCCGGCCGGCAGTGCTTCGCGCTCGTAGCCGGGCAGCCGGTAGATCTCGCCGGGCGCGACGACCAGGCCGTATTCGGGCAGCACCCGGCTCATCTCGATCTTGACCTTGAGCCAGTAGAAGAACGCCGCGCCGCCGATCACGATCACGGCAATGGCCGCGACGCCCAGCACGAACATCATCACGACCTGGAAGGTCTGCCACATGAAGGTATTGAGCTGACCGGCGCTGGCGGCCCGCTCTTTCTCGATGGCGGCGATGGACTGCTGTTCGGCGATGGCCGCTTGCTGAGTGGCTACCGAGAACGTCTGGCCCATCGCCACGGCGGTCTGGGTGATCGCAGCCTGTTGGTTGAGCAGATTCACGGCTCCTGCCGTAGCGGTCTGTGCGACGCTGACGGCCTGCTGGGTCGCCCAGGCATTCTGCTGGTCGACCCGCTGGGTGGCGGCGAGCACAGCGGCCTGCGCGTTCATCCAGGCGTGCGTCGCAGCCGCTACAGTCGACGCACGCTCGATGGCGATCTGGGTGTTCTGCCAATGCAAGGCGTCCGCGGTGTTTTGAGCAATGATGGCTTGCTTGGCGGGATCGGCATAGGTGGGCAGCGGGTCGTTGGGATCGTGGGTCGGCGCCGCCGGCTGGAGCGGCGTGCAGGCGACCGACAGGACCAGCGCCACACTTGCGATCAGAGGAATCGGTTGTAGAATGTTCTTGGTCATGGCGGCGTACTCCGCTGTGACTGAAGCCCGCTGTTCGTCGTGACGAGCAGCGGGCAAGCGTTTGATGCTCACGATAATACCAGATAACCTCTTAATTGGGTGATATTGTCGCGGTATCTGACAAGCAAATGCGTGCTGTTATGGCGCGCCACCGGCCTGCCTCACGAGGCTTGCTTGCCGTTCGAGTGCGCGCCGTCGAGCAGACCATAGCTCTCTGCCGCCTGTTTCCAACGCTGGACCGTGGTCTTGGACACGCCCAGGGACATGGCCCGCTCGCGGATTGTCAAGTCGGGGTCGTCCCGGTACGAATCCGCGAATTGTACTGCGCCCTCCGGGACATCAGTTCCCAATCCCACGCGCGTCCCGTTTTGTGCCGGGACAGACGGGACATCGGTTCCCTGTCCCGCGCGCGTCCCATTCTGTACCGGGACAGGCGGGACGGCCTGGGACAGCTTGTTCTTCTCGCGCGTCCACGCCGCTTTGAAGTTGGTCTGCCAGGCCGCGAGCGCTTCTTGATACTGCTGCTCGACCTCGGCTTCATCCTCCCGGCCCTGGAACAAATCCCGCGCTGCCGCTTCGCCGGCCGCCTTCGCCGCGATGGGCGGCACCGCGCCCACCACCACCGCGATCAGCAGCATCGCCAGCGTCTGCACCGGCTGCCCCGGCAGCGACCCGACGAACGCGCCGGGATCGAGCGTGGTCACGCCCGGCAGGTCGCGCAGCGCCACTTGCAGCGACACCCAGACGTTGGCGGCCAGCGCCGCCCAGAACAACACATTATGCAGCGGTGGAATAATCGACGGCTCCGGGCGCTGCGCGTGGGTCAGCGGCGCGGCGCGGCCCAGCCGCACCTTGACGCCGCGCCACAGGTCGCGCAGACTGGCGACGTGGCGAGGTTTGTCCAGGCTCTCCTGGCGCAGCTTCTCGGCCCGGAAGCCGGTCAACACGATCCCCAACTCGACCAGCGCCACCGCTGCCAGGCCTTCGACCACCTGGAGCGCCGGCGCGTTCTCGGCGTTCGCCAGCGCCGCGAAGAGCGACGCGGTGCGCAGGCCGGAGATCAGCACGCTGGCGGCGACGATGAAGGCGATGGTCCAGGCGCGGCCCATCCACGGTCCGCGCTCGGCGCTGCGATGGGTGAAGGTCGCGCGCGCCGGCGGCGGGTTGAGCCAGCGATATTCGTCTTCGAATTGTTGGCGGTAGGTTTCAAGGTTCAT
>JAFGMM010000183.1 GCA_016927535.1 Anaerolineae bacterium | reverse complement strand
GCGTCGAAGTGCGCGTTTTCCCCCTCTCCCCAACGTGGGAGAGGGGGCCAGGGGGTGAGGGGGAGCGAGTTCGCCAACAGCATCACACGGTGGAGAGGGGAAGAAGCCCGCAATTTGGCGGCTCTGATCCCCCCTCTCCATGTTATGGAGAGGGGGCTAGGGGGTGAGGTAAACCAGGTCATCAACCAACGTGTCACCACTACCTGCCGCACAACTTGACGAGGTGTTTTATGGCGGCTCCCCCCCCGCGCGACTTTGACGGCGCGATCAGAACCGGGACCATCCTCCAGGATCGCTATCGCATCCTGGGCGTGCTGGGCATGGGCGGCATGGGCGCGGTCTACGAAGCGCGCGACCTGCGCTTCCCCAATGTCGAACGGCGCGTCGCGGTCAAGGAGCTGCAAACCTTTTCGACCGACCCCAACATGCGACAGGTCGTCGTGCGGAGCTTCGAGCGCGAGGCCGACAACCTCGCTTCGCTCGACCACCCCGCTATCCCCAAGATTTACGACTATTTCAGCCTCCACGACCGCGTGTACCTGGTGATGGAATACATCCAGGGGCAAGACCTGGAGACGACAATCGGTAAGACGCCCGGCTTTATCAAGACCGAAATTATCTATAATTGGGCAATTGCGTTGTGTGACGTGCTCCACTATCTGCACAGCCACCAGCCGGAGCCGGTCGTCTTCCGCGATGTCAAACCGGCCAACATCATGATCGACCAACACCGCCACCTGCGCCTGATCGACTTCGGCATCGCCAAGACCTTCGAGAAGGGGCGCGAAGGCACGATGATCGGCAGCATCGGCTACGCGCCGCCCGAACAGTACCGGGGCGAGGCCACGCCCAGCGGCGACATCTACGCGCTCGGCGCGACCCTGCACTACCTGCTTACCAAGAAAGACCCGCGCCTGGAAAAGCCTTTCTCGTTTCACGATCGCCCGATCCGCGAGTTCAACCCGACCGTCTCGACCGAGTTCGCCGAAGTCATCATGCGCGCGCTCGCCTACGAGCCGGTCGAGCGCTTTGTCGATGCCGCCTTGATGAAGGCCGCGCTGGAGGCCGTCAACCCGCTGCACGGCGAGACGAGCCAGCCGGCCGGCGAGACGACCCTTGCGCCGCCGCTGCCCGCGCCTCGGGCGGAAGAAGTCGAGGAGAAGATTTCGCACAAAGACGAGCTTAAGCTCATCCTCAAGCGCTCGCCGCTGCTGCGCGCGCTGATGAAGGCCGCGCCGGACATCATGATGGCGGCGATGAAGGACGAGTTTTACAAGGCCGGCACGGTGCTTTTCCGCCAGGGCGACCCCGGCGACCGGGTGTATGCCATCTGGAGCGGGCGGCTGCGGGTGCAGTACGAGATGGGGGGCGGCGCGCCGCCGCTCGTGGTGGGCGAGCGGCTGGCCGGCGACCTGGTGGGCGAGATGAGTTTGCTCGAAAACCAGCCGCGCTCGGCTACCGTGGTCGTGATCGAGGATGCGCGCCTGGTCAGCCTCTCGCGCGAGAACTTCCAGCGGCTCATCATCGAACCGGAGATCAATCTCACGGTGCTGCGCACGCTCAGCCAGCGCTTGCGCGGCACCGACGAACAGCTTGTCGAGGCGTCGCGCTCGGTGGATTTTCTCGCCAAGCGGCTCAGCGGCACCGCGATGCTGGGCACGCTGCCTTTTGTGCCCGGCGCGGGGAGCGCCGCCACGCCGCCGCCGGCCGGTCAGTGGGAGGGGCTGAGTGCGCTGTTCCAGACGATGAACGAGTTCATCGACGACATGACGAACGGGCTTGACATCATCCGGCAGCAGATGCCGGATTCCTTTGGCCGCACTGCCAGGGATTTGTTCGGGCTGCTCTACGGGCAGACCCAGCGCATGTCCGGGCAGTTGAGCCGGATTCGAGATTGGCAGCAGCTCACCAGCGGCGAGATTCGCCTGGCCCAGCAGGGCGTGATGGTGGGCGCGGTCGTTGAGCGGGCGGCGGCCCGGTTGGAGCCTTCCGCGCGTATGCTGGGACACCGCTTTACCCTCAGCCTGGCACCGCACATCCCGCTGATTAAAGGCGACGATAAATGGCTGGCCCAGGCCGTGACCGAAGTGATTAAGAACGCGATGCAGTACGCTCCGCCCGACAGCGCGGTCGAGATCGAAGTCTCCAGGGAGGAAGACGCCGAGATCCAGGTCAGCGTGGCCGACTGGGGGCGCGGCGTGCCGTCCCGGTATCGCAAGGCGATCTTCGAGCCGTTCGTGCGCGCGCCCAACGCGGAGGGCGCCGGGCTGGGGATGGGGTTGGCGCTGTGCAAAGCCGTCGTCGAAGCGCACGGCGGGCGCGTGTACGTGGAGGATACGCCGGACGACGAAGTCGGCTGCACCGTCGTCATCAGCCTGCCGGTCGAGACGACGTTTTCGCCTCGGATATAGACACGAACTCGGCGAGCACGCGGTTGCTGACCAGGCGGGCGTGTGGGGCCAGGCGCACGGTATCGCCCCGGCATTCGATCAAGCCCAGCGCGACCAACCGGCGCAGCGGCGCGCCGAACGCCTCCCGGAGGTCGCAGCCGAAGCGCGCCGCGAAGCGCTGCGCCGAGACGCCCTCCTGTGTCAGGCGCAGCCCCAAGAACATCGCTTCTTCCATCTGTTCGCGCCGGCTCAGGGGGTGCGCTTCTTCCGCTGCCGGGGAGACGCCGGGCGGCGCGCCGGCGGGTTCTGCCATCCGCTGCAAGTACGCCGCCACATCCGCCGTGACCCGGTAGCGCACGCCGCCGACGCAGCCGTGCGCGCCCGCGCCCACGCCCAGGTAATCGCCGCCGCGCCACACGTGCAGATTGTAACGGCACGCGCGGCCCGGCTGCGCCCAGTTCGACAGTTCGTACTGCTCGAAGCCCGCCGCCGCCAGCCGCGCGCCCGCCGCCTCGTACATGTCCGCCATCGTGTCGTCGTCGGCAATCGCCGCCCGTCCCGCTGCGACAGCGCACGCCAGCGGCGTCCCCGGCTCCAGCATCAGCGCATACGCCGAGATGTGGTCCGGCTGCCACGCCAGCACCCGCCGAAGGGTCGCATCCCAGCGCGCCGGGCCGTCGCCGGGCAGCCCGTAGATCAAGTCGATGCCCACGTTGTCGAAGCCGGCCTGTCGCGCCCACGCCAGCGCCCGGCGCGCCGTCTCGACCGTGTGCCAGCGCCCCACCCGCGCCAGGGTGTCGTCGTGCCCGCTCTGCACGCCGAAGCTCAGCCGGTTCACGCCCAGGCGCCGCAGGTCGCGCAGGTAGGCCGCGCTGACCGCGCCGGGATGCGCTTCCATCG
>JAFGMM010000182.1 GCA_016927535.1 Anaerolineae bacterium | reverse complement strand
CTGTCGTAATTGTGAGGTCGTTTTCCATGCCTCAAGCATGACACGATATTCGCCTTTTGCCCATTTCATTACGCGAATGATGAGAAAACCAGCTCACATTGGCGAAAATGCGTGCCATTCGTGGTTAAAAATCTTTTCACACCCCCCTATCCTTAGAAAATCAGGTGAGCGAACTATACCCATTCTAGTCTTCTCCTACCGATGCCACAACCGATGCCTCTAACTGTTCTCTAACCCGGCGCTGGCGCGCGTCCAGCCGCCATGCCAGCGCTGCCAGCGCCGCCGACAGCAGAACAACCACCGCCGCCAGCCGGAATACCCCATTTACCCCGGCGACCAGCGCGCCGGGCGGCGCCTCGGTGACGCCGCCGGCCGGCAGACCGCCCGCCGACGTCGTGACCACCGCCGCGAAGATCGCACCGATCAGCGGCATGCCGGAGACTTGCCCCAGCGTGCGCGAGAGCGATAGCAGCCCCGACGCCACGCCCAGCCGTTCGCGCGGGGCTGCGCCCATGATGGCGCTGTTGTTCGGCGATTGAAAGACGCCGATGCCAATGCCCAGCGGCGCCAGGCGCAGCACGTAGTCCAGCGGCGTGATGTCCTCGTTGAGCGTGCTGATGAGCAAGCACGCGACGGCGATGATCACCAACCCGACCAGGCTGATGATGCGCGAACCGAACCGGTCCGAGAGGTTGCCCGACCACGGCGATACCAGCCCCATCGCAACCGGCACCACCGCGATTAACAAACCGACTTGTTCGGTCGGGTAGCCCTTAACCAGCGTGAGAAAGAACGGCATAATGAACAATCCCGACAGCACGACGAACACCAACAAGCCCATCAGCAAGTTGATCCCAAACAACAGGTTGCGGAACAGGCTCAAATCGACCATCGGCTGTTCTATCACGCTCGCCTCGATCCACAGGAAGAGCGCCAGCAGCCCTCCGGCAGCCACCAGCAGCACCGACACGTTTGGATCATCAAAGCCCGCATCCTGCCCAATCGTCATACCCAGGGTGTAGCACAACAACGTCACCAACAAGTACAGTGCGCCCACCCTATCGAAGCGCTGCTCGCGCTGGTGCGGCGTCAGGGAGGGCACCACACGCGCCACGACGAACGCCGCGACGACCCCCACCGGCAGATTGACCAGGAAGATCGAATGCCAGCCGAACCTGCCGATCAGCACCCCGCCCACGGTCGGCCCCAGCGCGATTCCTACCGACACCACGCTCCCCATCATACCCAGCGCCCGCCCGCGCTCCGAAGCCGGGAAGACCTCGGTGATGATGGCGTTGCCCAGCGCGGTCATCAGCACGGCGCCCAAGCCCTGCACCGCGCGGAAGCCGATCAACCAATACACGTCCGGCGACTGACTGCACAGGAACGAGCCGACGGTGAACAGTACCAGGCCGCCCATATAAAGCTTCTTCTTATCGTACATATCGCCCAGGCGGGCCGCACCGAGCATCGTCGCGGTAATGACCAACAGATAGCTGATGGTGATCCACTGCACGGTGGGAAAGTCGGTATTAAGCTGCTTCTCCAGGGTAGGCAGCGCGATGTTGACGATGCCGCCGTCCAGCGTACTCATCAAGACGCCCATGCCGATGCCCAACATGGCAAGCCATTTGCGATCTATGTGCGCCATCATGCAGACCTCACCAACCTATCAAGCCAACCAGCCCGCCCAGGACGAACAGCGCCGCGAACAAGATCACACCCGCGCCGCCGATAATCATGGCGCTGCGGGCCATCTCGGCGTCTTCCGAGTCGAGCGCGTCGGCCTGGCGCCGCGCCACAAAACCCAGCGCCAGCGCGCCCAATCCCAGGATGATCGAGAGCCAGGCCAGCGCGCCGGCCGGCCGCATGAACGGCAACGGCAGGAAGTTGAAGACGTGAGTCGGCGCCAGCAGCACCGACCCAATGCCGGAATAAAAACCCACCGTGTGCAGCGGAAAATCGCGCCGCGATGGTCCATCGCTCATTAGATACCCTCCCAACCGGCATTGCTAAACGTTTAGCCGATTGCTAGTCGCTAATCGCTAATTGCCAATCGCTAACCGCCAACTGCCAATCGCTACTTGCTAATCATTCTATCGTAGCGCTGCTTGCGCCAGGCGACAAACGTCGCCGCTCATACGATAAACAGCACTTGTCGGATAAGATAAAAGCAGGCATAATTAAACTGCTTTAAAGGTTCCTTAAAGAAAAGGTCCCTTGAAAGATCGCGGCTTTTTTCTGCATGATCTTTGGCATTGTGAAACACGCCTGTACGGCGTGAATGGATATGGGCAGTTACGGCCGGCCGGATGAACGAATGTGTGTTGTACTGTAGAGCGCCGGCGATAGACGAAACCAACCCAAGTTCACACCGTATCGCAACGCACCCGATAAGACGAGGATGCGTATTTGGGCTATTTGAAATGCCAACTCGATCAACAAGCAGCCGTGGTCGTGGGGACTGTGGCTGCTTTTAGTTTGCTTGTACGTGGCGGAAACCATGGCCGGTACGATAACGGCATTCGTATTACAGAAGCACAACAAAGAACGTGTCAACGTTTACCTGGATGGGGAATTCGCCTTTGGGCTGGCGCTGGTCGAAGCCGGCCAGCTGCACAAAGGCCAGTATCTATCTGACGCCGACATTGAGGCTTTGCACTCACAAGATCAGATGGAGCGCGTCTATCAACGCGCGCTTAACTATCTTAAGCCCCGTCCGCGCAGCGCCGAAGAAATCCGGCGTAACCTGCGCGAGCACGATGCCCCCCAAACAGCAATCGATGCAGCCCTGGCGCGGCTGGCGCGCGTGGGCCTGGTAGACGATGCAGCATTTGCTCGCTACTGGATCGACAACCGGCAGCGCTTCAAACCGCGCAGCCCGCATGCGCTGCGCTATGAACTGCGCCAAAAGGGTGTTGCTGACGATGTAATCGATGCGGCGTTGGTCGAGGTGGATGCAGCCGCGCTCGCCTACCACGCCGCACGCCGTTATCAACGGCGGCTTGCCCACACCGACCCGGAAACCTTCCGCCGCAAGCTAGGCGATCACCTGGCCCGCCGGGGATTCGCCTACCCGCTGATCCGCGAAGTCGTTGACCGCCTGAGTGCGGAGCGCGCCGGCGCGGATCACTGATAACGACGACAAAACAAATCGATAACCAGCGACATCCAGGAGCAGATATATGGAAATTGATCCCATCCTCGTCCTAGGCCTGATTATTGGGATAGCAATCGGTCTCGCGCTGGGAGGTGGAGGCCTCTACCTGTACCAGAGCTACCGGGGCAAAAACCGCCTTCAGGCGGCAGAAGAAGCGGCGCGCCAGAAGTTGGTCGAGGCCGAGCAGCAAATTCGTGACTTTGAGCGCGAAGCCAGGGAGGAAATCAAAAACGAACGCCGCGAGGCCGACGAAGAAGCCAGCCGCCGCCGCATCGAATTGAACAAAGAAGATGAACGGTTACGCGACCGCCAGGCCAAGCTCGATAGCCGGCTGGAGCGCATGGAACTGCGCGAGCAAAACCTGAACAAACGGCAGAGCCGCATGGACAAGCAGCGCAACGAGCTAGCCCGGCTTGAGGAAGAACGTATGGCCGAACTCTCGCGCATCGCCGAGATGACGTTGGAAGAAGCCAAAGAGCATTTGCTGGTAGAGGTCGAAAAGGAGACCCGCCAGGACATGGCGCGCCGTATCCGCGAGACCGAAGACATCCTCCAGTCTGAGGCGGAAGAGCGCGCCCGCTACATCCTTTCCACGGTGATGCAGCGCATCGCCACCGAGCACATCAGCGAGCTGTCGATCAGCGTCGTGCCCTTACCCTCCGACGAGATGAAAGGCCGCATCATTGGCCGGGCCGGGCGCAACATCCGCGCCTTCGAGCAGGCGACCGGCGTCGATGTGGTGGTGGACGACACACCGGAGGCCGTCACCATCTCCAGCTTCGACCCGGTGCGCCGCGAAGTCGCCAAGCGCGCGATGGCGCGCCTGGTGTTGGACGGGCGCATTCACCCGGCGCGCATCGAAAAGCTGGTGGCGGATGCCCGCAAAGAGGTCGAGCGTGTGATCAAGGAAGAAGGCGAGCGCGCCGCCTACGAGGCGAGCGTGCCGGGCCTGCACCCGCAGATCATCCGAACGCTGGGGATGCTGAACTTCCGCACCAGCTACGGCCAGAATCAGCTTTCGCACGCCATCGAGACCGCACACATCGCCGGTATGCTGGCCGCCGAGATCGGCGCGGATATTTCGATTGCGAAGGCCGGCGGGCTGCTGCACGATATCGGCAAGGCCATCGACCACGACGTGGAAGGCACTCACGCGCAGATCGGCGCCGACCTGTGCCGCCGCCACGGGGTGCGGCCTGAGATCGTCAGCTGCGTCGCTTCGCACCATCACGAATCCGAGCAAGATTCGGTCGAGGCGATCATCGTCGAAATCGCCGACGCCATCTCCGGCGCCCGGCCCGGCGCGCGCCGCGAGAGCCTGGACGCCTACGTAAAGCGCATCCGTGCGCTCGAAGATATCGCCAACGGTTTCGGCGGCGTACAAGAGAGCTTCGCGCTCCAGGCCGGGCGCGAGGTGCGCATCATCGTCAAGCCCGACGAGGTGGACGACTTGGCCGCCATCCGCCTGGCGAAGGACATCGCCGGCCAGATCGAGGAGAGCATGCAGTATCCCGGCCAGATCAAAGTGACCATCATCCGCGAGACGCGCTCGGTGGACTACGCGAAGTAGATCGCGGCTACGCTCTGGTTCTAAAGCGCCAGCGGCTCTTTGAAGTCGTAAACACCGTCGCGGATGGGGTAGCGGGTGCCGCACGCCGGGCAATCGACGCTTGCCGGCGTCTCGATTACGTCCAGGCTGCCGCACCCCGGACATTTGAACAGCGGCGCAGCCGGTTCGGCTTGGCCGGTGGCCTGAAGCTGCATAAACACACTCGGCGTGAACTGCCACCACCCCCCGGTGAGTTGGGCGAGGCTGTCGAGCGCAGCCAGGACGCCCGTCGGCGCAAGCCGCTTGAGCCATTCGATGCGGAAGTGCGAAACGGTAAGCTGGCGCCGCAGGTCGAAGCCGGCGCTGTGTGATACGCGGCGCATGTAATCGGGATGAAAGTCAAAGTTCAGCTCGACGAACTCGACCGGCGCCGGGTCGAAGGGCGACCACGCCTGGCGGCCCAACAGGTAGCGCGCAATCGACTTATAGTTGCGCTTGTTGGCAAACTCCAGGATGAAGACGCCGCCGTCGGCGAGCGCGGCGCGAATCTGGGCGAGCGCCGCCGGCGCGTCGGCCATGTGGTGAATGACGCGGATCATGGTCGCGCCGTCGAACGCGCCCGGCGCAAAGGGCAGGCTGTATACATTGCTGGCGACGTAGCGATAGCGGCAGCCGGGCGCGCTGTCGCCCAGCCGCGCCCGCGCTTCGCGCAGCATCGAGCGCGAGTAATCGTGCAAGACCACTTCGCCGTAGCCGGCCAGCTCGCCGGTCAGGCGGCCAAAGCCGGCCCCGATTTCCAACATGCGCCGCCCGCCGGCCGGCAGCAGCCGGCGCAGCGCAATCCGTTCAACCCGGTCTTCGTAATCGCGGTCCCCGGCTCCCCAGAAATCGGCGCGGTAGGAAGACCCTTCGTAGTCGCATACAGGCGGGGGTTGCAAGACTAACTTCCTCCGCCGGCCGCCGGGCTGACCATATCCGAGTAACTCTCCGGCAGCGCGTCGAGCGCGTTCACGAACGGCTCGAACAGCATGCGCAGCCGGTAGAAGGGGTCATGTAGTTGAGTTTCGCTCAGCGGAATTTCCACGTCCACCAGCAGGTTGACCGGCACCATCTCATCGACCGGCACGTCCATGAAGACGACGAGCGGCAGTTCCAACCCTTCCGGCAGCGCCAAGTTCACCGTGCCGCTGATGCGATCGGTGCCGCCCGGCAGATTGAAGACGGCGGGCAGAGTAAGCGGTACATCCCCGGTCAGCCGCACGTTGATCGGGTGTTCCCGGAGGTTCAGCGTGAACGCCACAGGGATTTCGTCTTGCACGCTGATTTGCCGGATGATGTCGGCGCTGTCTAACGCGACGAAATTGCCGTGCAGCCCGTCGATCAGCGGCTCCGCAATGCCGTTCGTGATGGTGAACAGGTTTATCACGAGGACAATCACCACCACGACGAGCACAAAGTTGACGACAAACGAAAACACGATGGCGAAGTTCTTAAAGGCGTTCCAAATCGTGCGTTGCATAGACGACCTCCTGGGAAGCAGGTACGGCTTTACATGCGTGATGATAGTCTTGGTAGCAGGATAAGTCAACCTGGGCGGTTCGGCGCAGGGTAGAGGGAAAAGATGTCACCACAGAGACACAGAGGGCGCAGAGAAGATTAAGAAAACCGGGAAGAGTATACAAAAAGCTCTGCGTCTCTGTAGCGAAAATCTTGCTGCCTCCGTGCTTGCCCGCACCGACCGCGCGGCGAACCGTCTAGTACAGCGCAGTCGCCGGTTTTCCCCTCACCCCCTAGCCCCCTCTCCCACAAGGGGAGAGGGGGAATCAGAACCGCTGTATGGCGCTTCTGGCTCCCTTTCCCCCCTTGTGGGGGAAAGGGATGGGGATAGGGGGATGTGTTACCACAGGTGTATTTACGCCGACGTGCACTAATACCAGCAGTCCGGGACGGCGTCGCGCTCGGCGTCGAGCAGGTCCTTGATGATCGCGTCGGCGTCGGCGATGGAATTGACCAGCGGGTCGGTGAGCATCGCGCGCCGCAGCAGCGCCATATCGCACGAAGCGACCGCCTCCGCCGTCAGTTCGTGCGTGTCGAGCACCAATTCTTGCCAGCCGCGAAGCCCGCGCGGCATCTCGCCCACCGGGCGCGGGCGCGGGCCGTCCATATCGACATCGCAGAGCAGTTCGAGAAAGGCGTCGCCGCGCATATTGGTCACCGCGCCGCCGTTGAACGTGTTGATATAGAACGGCTTGCCCAGGCCGCCCACCATATTCTCGATGATATCGGTCGCGTGGTCCGGGCCGAAGGTCTTCATATAACCGGCAATCGGCAGCGTCCCGGTGATGAAATCGCCGACCTGCCGCCACATCTCGGCGTGGCGCGCGTACCGGGGTTCGGTCTCCCAGATCGACAGCGGCGGGACCGGCTCGACCAGCTTGCCCAGCCCTTGCCAGTACGGTAAATATTCTTTGGTGTGCGCCACACAGACCGGCACGCAGCCGAAAATCTCGTACAGCGCATAGCCAATCGTGCTGTTGTACAACGCCTTTGCGCCCGTGTCGCCGCCGTCGGTCTCTTTGACCGCGTCCTGCCGGATCGACTCGGCGATCCGGGGCATCACGTCTTCGCCGTTATACTCGGCCTTCAGCATCCAGGTGAAATGGTTCACGCCGGCGATGCGCAGGTCGAACCCGGCGTCGATCTCCTTTGTGTAGTCTTCGTCGCGGTCGATGACGCCCGCGCGGATCGCATAGCGGCGCTTGACGTGCGGCATGTGCAGGCTGTCGCACAGCGCAAAGCTTTTGACGTTCGGCGCATGGCGGGCCAGCGCGATGCCGTTCACCGTCGAAGGGTTGACATAGTTGATGACCCAGGCACCGGGACACATCTGCTCGACATCGCGCGCACACGCCAGGATCGCAGGCAGGTCGCGCATGGCACGGAAGACGCCGCCCGGCCCAATCGTATCGCCGGAGCACATGCGAACGCCGTACTTCTCGGAAACCTGGCAGTCGATGCCGCGATACTTCACGGTGTCTTTAGCGAAGCTGAACACCACGAAATCGGCGTCATGTAATACGTCTTTCCAGTCATACGCCGCTTCGACGGCCAGCGGCGCCCCTTCCTGCGCGACGACCATCCCGGCAAGTTTCGCCATCTTGTCCAGGCGTTCGGGGTCGTTATCGACGAACGCCAGCGTGCCGGTGTTCAGGTGCGGCGAATGGACCATCTGCCAGAGCGCCTGCCGTCCAAAGAACAGGCTCCCCGCGCCGATCACTACCACTTTAGGATGTTGGACCCGGTTGCTCATGTTTTCTCCTTCACGATCCGCTGCAATCGACGAGCGATTTTAACCACGAACCGGGCAGAAGACACGGATAAACCGCGCCAGATACGGTAAAATACGTCCCGTTCGTCCGGGAGGATTCTGTCAATGGCGCTTCACCGCGAAGAAATGCCCATCCAGCCGGGCATCTGGCGCGCCGGGCCGGTCATGACCCTTGCACTGGCCGGGCTGGCGCTGGCCGGGCTGCTCGTTACCGGGCTGGTCGGCCTGCAACTAGACGGGCTGGTGCTCAACCTGGCCGACCTGGCGCTGGTCGTGGTCCCGCTTGGCCTGTGGTGGCTGGCGTACTACCGCCCGGCCCAACGCACCGGTAAAGCGGTGCGCTACATGCCCGTGCTGATCCTGGCAAGCGCGGTCATCACGAACGGCCTCGCACTGCCCATCATCGAGCGCATCTACCGCGTCGATGCGTGGTTGGTCAACGCGCCGGGCAACACACGCATCGCCGGCTATACGCTCATTGTCGGCTTCCTGGAGGCTTATCTGAAGTTCGCCTTGATCCGCTACACCGTCTTCCCCCACGCGATGCGCGAGCGCGGCGACGCCGTGGCTTACGGCGTGGCAGTGTCGCTGGGATTCGCCGCCGTGCAAAGCCTGCGCTTCTTCCTCGACGGCGGCGCGGCCCCGCTCGGACCGGCGGTCCTCCGGGTTGCAGAGACTTATCTGTCACAGATTGCGTTCGGCGCTGTGCTCGGCTACTTCTTCGCGTCGGCGCGCTTCGCACGGCGCGCCGTGCCGGTCTGGTGGTTCGCGCTGGCCCTCGCAGTGACGGCGCTGCTCAACGGCCTGTACACCGTCTTTCGCGCCGGCATCATTGTCAGCGGCTTTGGCATCAGCGGCACGGCGAATTCGCCCATCCTGGGGCTTGCGGTCGCGACCGTGCTGGCGCTGGGCGTTTTCTTCGTGCTGACCTTCCTCAACGGGCAGGCCGAAGCGCGCGACGCCGCCACGCCGGGGATGGTGATTTACCGGTGAACCGCCCAAGCCAGCCCATCCCTACGCCGGTCCCCGGCGGCGGGCGCGCCTACACCACCCGCGAGCGCTGGACCAATTGGATCGCGCTGGGCGCTACGCTGCTGGCGCTGTTCGGCGGGATTCTGCTCCGCGACAGCGTGATATCCGAAAGCCAGTTTTACGAGGACCCGGCGGCGGGCATCTCGGCGATGCGCCCGGTGGGTTGGCTGGTAGACCGGGGCGGCGATTACGTCTTCCGGCTGCGCGATCCCGAAGCGCGCCCGTTTAAGACCACGCTGCAAGTTACCGTGCTCACCGTCGGCCCGGATGCCGAAGGGCGCAACGCGCTTGATATGCTGACGCTGCGGCGCGCGGCCCGGCTGAGCGGCTACCGCGTGCTCAACGTCCACGATTCGGTAAACACGCCGCGCGGCCCGGCCCCACAGATGCGTTATGCTTTCGTCGCGTCCGAACCTGATCCCTTTCTCGAAACCCTGCCGGCGGCAGTCATCGGCGTTGATGTGGTTTTCTTCAAGAGCAACCAGGCGATCATCGCCACCTACCAGGCCGGCGTAGACCGCTTCGACGCCGAGTACTTCCGCTTCGAGCAGTTCGTCGCCAGCCTGCGGTTTTGACCTGATATTGATGTTGAGGATAAGAGCTTTGCGCTGCTTCTTCTCTGTGCTCTCCGTGTTCTCCGTGGTGATCTTGATCTTCCTATCCTTTGCGCCGGCCCTGGCGCAAGACGAACCGCCGCCTACCATCCCGACCACCGTCGAACCCACGCGCGCGCAGGCCCGCGCCGCGGTCTTCTTGATGCAAACCCGCACCGGTTCCAACGGCCAACAGCTCATCACGTGCGCGCAGTCGGGCACCCTGGTGAGCATCGACGGGTTGATCTTAACCAATGCGCACGGCGTCCAACCCAACACGCACTGCCCCGGTGACTCGGTTGTAGTAGCCTTCGCCATCCGCGAAGACGAGCCGCCCGTGCCGGTCTACTACGCCGATCCGGTGGCCGTCGATGCCGGTCTTGATTTGGCCGTGCTGCGCATCACGCGGTACCTAGACGGGCGGCAAATCACGCCCGGTGAGTTGGTTCTACCTTTCGTCGAGTTGGGCGACTCGAAGGCGTTACAGCACGGCGACCCGCTGCTCGTCGTCGGGTATCCCGGCATCGGGCGCGAGGCGGTCGGCGCACGCGCCGGCACGATCAGCGCATTCCTGGCCGAACTCTGGACCGGCAGCCGCGCCTGGATCAAGACCGAATCGAGCATCCCCGGCGACATGAGCGGCGGCGGCGCTTACAACGACCAAGGCCAACTGGTCGGCGTTCCCACCATCGCGCCGGCGGCAGCCGTGGGGCAGCCGGTAGACTGCCGCGCGATCCAGGATACCAACGACGACGGGTTGATCGACACCCGTGACGCCTGTGTACCGGTCGGCAGCACGATCAGCGCGCTGCGCCCGGCGCACCTGGCCCGCTCCTTGATCCGCGCCGCCCAATTAGGCCTGCGTCCCGGTGCAGACCCATCTCCCACCGCCGCCGCAGCCGGCGCGCCGGCATTCAGCCGGCTGTTCTTCGCGCCGTCGGTGGACGAAGCCGGGCAGCCCTCGACCGTGCTGGCCTCCGCGCCGACCGGCGCCGACCGGCTCTACCTGTTCTTCGACTATGCGAATATGGCAGCGAATACGGTCTATGAACTGCGCACCACACGCAACGGCGTCCCGGAAAAGCTGTTCAGCCTGCCGCCGACCACCTGGAGCGGCGGGCAGTCCGGGCTGTGGTACATCGGCATCGAGGGCCAGGTATTGCCCGACGGTCAGTACGATTGCCAGTTATTGATCGAGGGGCAGCCGTCCGGCCCGCTGGCGCGCATCAACGTCGGCGGGCCGCCCCAGCAGGTCGCCGCGTTCACCGACCTGGTGTTCGGCATGGAAAGCGGCAGCAATAACACGCTGGTCAACAGCGGGCACGTGCTGCCGGCCGGGATCGGCGTGGTGCAAGCGCAGTTTGTTTATCAAAACATGACCGAAGGGCTGCCCTGGCAAGCGCAGTGGTTCTACGAAGGCGCCGAGGTGAGCAGCGCGCGCGTCGAAGGCGCGTGGAGCGCGCCGCCCGGCAGTGGCGTCTACCAGGTGCGCGTCGCCAGCACCGAGGGCGGCATGCGTCCGGGCCGCTACCGGCTCGACCTGTCAATCGGCGGGCGGCTCGCCGCGACCGCTGATTTCGTCGTGGTGGGCGGCTCGACCGGGACCGGCGTCAGTATCTTCGGCGCCATCACCTTTGCCGACGCCGCCGAGCCGGACGGCGCTCCTACTGGCACAGTCGGCATGACCTTCCCGGCCGGCGCCAAGCGTCTGTATGCGTTCTTCGACTACCGCGACATGGCCTCTGGCATCCCCTGGACGCTGCGCTGGTCCATCGACGGCGAACCGCTGTTCACCATCCACCGGCCCTGGAGCGGCGCAGCCAACGGGCAGAACTGGTTTGCGAGCCTGGAGACCGTGACGGCAAACGGCATGCTGTCGGATGGCACCTATACGGTGGACCTATTTGTCGGCAGCGAGCACTTGCAAACGGCAAACGCCGTGCTCGGTGCGGGCGCGGTCACACAGCGCGCCGCGCGCCCGCTGGGTGTGCAGGTGAGCGGCGATATCGTGGACGCCGAAACCGGGCGCGGCATCCCCGGCGCGCTGTTCACCGTGCTGCGCGCCGAGTTTTCGGTCGAGGATTTCGTCTGGGATGCGGATCAGGTATTGGCGAGCGTCGCCGCCGACCAAGATGGTCGCTTCGAGATTCCGCTGCGCCTGCCGCCTGAGTTGTATTACAGCGTCGTCATCAGCGCGGAGGGCTACCTGCCGATCAGCGCGGACGGAATTTTGATCGACGAGGACACACCGGACCCGCTGAAGCTGCGCGTGGAGATGAACAAAGACTAGCCCAGGGATGAAGGCGAAGCCGGCCGTCGTGCATACAAAAACGCCCATCTCTTCGATAATCGAGATGGGCGTCTTACTCACTCAGCGCGCGGCTTTGGGTCTCATTTCACCGTATCTTATCCAACTGGATACCCAGGTCACGGATTGCGGTGACAAGACCGGTTTGCAGGTCGCGCAGCGTCTCGACCGCGTTCCAGTTGATGCCCAGGTCAACCACGGTTTCGGCTACCGCATCGGAGACGCCGGTGATGACGGGGCGCGCACCTTTGAGGCGGGCGGCCTGGATCGTTTTGTTCAGATGATCGGCCACGCCGCTGTCTACCATCGGGACGCCGGTGATATCGAGGATGACGACCTTTGCGCGGTACTGCGTGATGCCGGCCAGCAGCACGCGGGTGATTTCCCTGGCGCGGCTGGTGTCGATGTTGCCGACGAGCGGCAGCACGATAATCCCTTCCATGACCGGGATGATCGGCGAGGAAAGCTCGCGGAGGGCGGCCTGCTGGGCGTCGATGACCTGCTGCTGCAAACGGGCGCGCTCTTCTTCGGTCTGCCTGCGCTCGGTGATATCAAACGAGACGCCGAGCATACCGATCACCTCGCCATTGGCATCGCACACCGGGTTCACCCAGTTGTCATAGAAGGTTTCCAGGACTTCGCTGACAAAGCTCGTCGATTCGCCGGCCAGCGTCCGATGCAAGGTCTCTACGGCGGTGGGATTATCCTGGTATAGGTCGAAGATCGACTGACCGACCAGATCGCCAGGCGTAACGCCGATGCTTTCCAGGCCTTTGCCCTCGGCCAGTGTGAGGGTGCCGTCCTTGTCGGTCGAGAAGATGACCAGCGGAACGGTGGAGACGACGGCGCGCAGGCGTTCTTCGCTCTGTCGCAGCTCCGCCGTCCGGGTATTGACCATTTCCTCCAGCTGGTCCACCAGCCGGCGGCTGTCCACCGCCGCAGCGACCAAGCCGACGAGTGCATCGTAGATTTCGCGCTCTTGCTCGCTGAACTCATGCACATCGTCCCAGAAGAAGTCCAACGCCCCCACCCAGCGTCCGGCCTGGGTCAAGGGAACGATCACCAGGCCTTTGGCGCCTATGTTCTCTACCGCGTCCCGGCTGTTGGGGTCTACCCGTTCGTCGATTGTGCCGTCCGGGACGAGAATAGCACTGTCGGGGTTATCCAAAAACAACTGGCAGAGCGGGAAGTCGCGCAAGAGCATGCGCGTGCCAGGCGGTATCACCGGCAGCCCGTCGCGGTGCCAACTGGCGACCGCTTCGATCCACTCCGGCTCACCGGTCTGATCCAGGTCGATGTAGAACAAGATGCTGACCATCGCGCCGGCGTCCTTACCGGGTTGAAGCAGGATTTCGAACAACTCGTCCAGGTCGTGGGCCGTGTTCAGCTTGCGGCTGATGCCGTACAGCTTATCGACGATGGCCTTCTGCTTCTCGACTATCAGGCGCAAGTTTTCCACCGCCGCCGCCGCCAGGGCCGGCAGGGTGTGGTAGACGGCTTCCTCAACGGCGGTGAACTGGTGCGGCGTGTTCCACACAATCACCACCAGCCCTACCCAGCGCCCCGCTTGAGAAAGCGGGACGATGGCGGAGGCTTGGGTGCCGACACGCAAAAGCAAATTTCGCGTGTTCACATCCAGTCTCTCATCGGTGGCGACTTCCTCGATCAGTTGCGCCTTTTCGGGGTCCGACAGCCACAGATTAGAGAAAGGGAACTCCGGCACATAGAACCGCGTCCCAACCGGTGAGAGCGTCACACCTTCGCGCTGCCAGTTGGCAACGATTTCAAGCCATTCCAGGTCGCCGGTTTCGCCGAGGTCGGCATAGGCCAGGCTGACGCTGAACGCGCCGGATGCGATAGCGGTCTGCGCCAGCGCATGGAGTAATTCGTCTTCGCTGCGAGCCGCGTTTAGCGCCCGGCTGATCTTGTCGATCTCCGAGGCCTTCGCCAGCTCTTGTTCCAACTCAGCAATCCGTTCCTGCAATTCCATACCAGATGTCATTTGGGATATTCCCCCTATCACTAAATTTTGATTACATTGTTTTGTTCGACATATAGTTCATCGATGGTCAAGTCCATGTTGAGTGGGGGAAGTTGTTTTAGAACTACTCAGGTTTCCGTACCACAGCCAAAAGATAGCCGAAACTGAAATGATAAACTTGCGCGAACTTAGTCCAGGCACGCTCTACCACTTCACCAAAGCCCTGACCGTAGGCCTCATCAAACTCGTCCAGGTTCTGTTGGATCAACGGGAGGCTCCTCTGGATTGTTTCCGCCTGGTTGGCGCTGAAATCAAGGACTTTCTCGATCTCAAAACCGATTTCCTTCAGCAAATCTTCGTAGTGACTGCGCGGCAGAAATGAAAACACATCTCCGAAGACCTCGATCATCTCGGCATCGGGCGGCGCAGCGTTGCTCGGGTCAAAGCCCGGAGGCGGCGGCATTCGGAAGATATCCGTAAACACCAGGAATCCACCGGGACGCAGCACGCGATAAATCTCCTGCCATGCCTTCGCGTGGTCCATGTAGAAAAGCGATTCAAACGCCCACGCCGCGTCGAAGGAGGCATCCTCGAACGGCATATTCATCGCATCGGCATATTGGAACTTTGCACGATCCGCCACACCCCTGGCCTGGGCCAGAGCCATCGCCTTCTCGACTTGGTACTGACTGAGCGTAATGCCGACCACCTCGCAGCCGGTCTCGGCGGCAAGGCGCACGCCCGGACCGCCAGGACCACAGCCCACATCCAATACACGCTGCTCCGGGCCAACCGGCATGTGCTCAATCATGATCTGGGTCAGGCGTTCTTGAGCTTCGTGTAAGGGCGTATCATCCGTCGGCGACTCCCAATAGCCCACGTGCAGGTTATCACCCCACACGATAGACCAATGAGGTCCCTTCTCGTCGTAATAGCGCCCTACTTTTTCGACGTTCGACTGATACTCGCTCATGATTGTTGTTTGCTCCTTTGTATATGGTATATTTAAGGGTAAGAAAGGTTCGCGCAAATTCACCTTACTGAGCTTTACTACTAAAAAACTAAATCTTGAAAATACTCCCGTGAGAGAGATATACAGTACTTTATATCATCTTGTCCATTATAGCAAGTCAAAAGGGGCCTATTTTTGAAAATTCGGCGCTTTCAAAATGCCCGGTAGCTCTGCCGTACAGCGCGGGTCACCGGTCTAAAGAACCCTGCAAGGCTCTGTGTTCTCTGCGTCTCTGCGGTGGAAAATTCTTGCGCACATTTCGAGCCAGCGCGGAAATTTTGCACAAGCCTGGTCTGGTATGGCAGCGACTTGACACGCCCGGTAAGACCGGCTATACTTCGCTAAATGAAAGTTTTTTTCAGTTAGCGCCGCTGGGGAGAGAAAATGTCCAAGCGAACACTGCTTCCTTTACTGATATTGACGCTGCTCACGCCGGTAGGTCTGCCCGGACTCGCGCAGGAGGGAGAAGACCGCCTGCAAATCGTCGCCAGCTTCACCATCCTGGCCGACGTAATACAAAACGTCGCCGGGGACGCCGCCGACGTGACCGCGCTGACGCCGCCGGGCGCCGACCCACACAGCTTCACCCCTACCCCGCGCGACCTGGTCGCCCTGACCGAAGCCGGCGCCGTCTTCGTCGTCGGCGCGAGCTTCGAAGAAGGGCTAAGCGCCACCATCGAAAACGCGAGCGCAGATATCAACCTCGTCGTCGCCTCAAGCTGTGTCGATATCCAGCCCTTCGGCAGCGAACCCGCCAGAGCCGAAATGCACGAAGGCGAAGCGCCCCAACCCGAAGGCGAAATCGCCGCCATGTGCGAGGCGCACCATGCCGCGCTCGAAGGCAGAGCGCCCGCGCCCGGCGCGCACGTCCACACGCTGGGGATGCTCTACAACCTGAACTGCGGCGAGCACGAACCCGAAGCAGAATCCGGCGAACACCGACACGAGGCCGGAAGCTGCGATCCGCACGTGTGGACCGACCCGTACAATGTTATGCTCTGGGCGCTGCGGGCGCGCGATGCGCTGAGCGCGCTCGACCCGGCGAACGCCGCGACTTACGCCGCCAACGCCGAAGCCTACATCGTGGAGTTGGCGGCGCTGTTCGAGAAAGTCACGGCGATGATCGAGACCATCCCGCCGGAGAACCGCAAGCTGGTGACCAACCACCTGGCCTATGGCTACTACGCCAACCGCTTCGGCCTCGAAATGATCGGCACGGTGATCCCCGCCGCCAGTACCCTTGCCGAGCCGAGCGCGGCGCAGGTCGCCGCGTTGATCGATGCCATCAAAGCGCAGGGTGTCCCGGCGGTCTTCGCCGACAGCACCGCCAACCCCGACCTCGCCCGGCAGGTCGCCGGCGAGACCGGCGCGCAGTTCTACCAACTGTACACCGGCTCGCTGACCGAGAGCGACGGACCGGCGCCGACCTACATTGACTACATCCTGGTCGATACCCAGATCATCGTTGAAGCGCTCGGCGGTGCGGTAGAATAGTCAGAGCGCTACTTATCGTTTCAAGACGGCGGGCGCCAGACGCCCGCCTATTTTGTTTGAGCGGATAATCCATGACAGTAAAAACACCCAACATCTTACAAGATTCACCGGACGGCGCGAGCTGCCCGGCGCTGACCGTGCATGAGCTTTCGGCCGGCTACCGGGGCGCGCGCCGGGCGATTCAAGATGTGTCGTTCGCGGTGATGCCCGGCGAGCGGATAGGATTGTTTGGGCCTAACGGCGCCGGAAAGAGCACCCTCTTTAAGGCTGTCGTTGGCCTCATCCCGCACGACACCGGGCACATCTCCATGCACGGTCAAGACTGCCGCACCAGCCACGACCGGGTTGGCTACGTCCCGCAAGCCGAAGAAATCGACTGGAGCTTCCCGGTCACCGTGCGCGACGTGGTGATGATGGGACGCGCGCGCCATATCGGGTGGTTCCGGTGGCCGCGCCGCCGGGATTGGGAAACGGTCGATGCGCTGCTGGACCGGGTGGGGATGCTCGCCTTCCGCAGCCGGCAGATCGGGCAGCTCAGCGGCGGGCAGCGGCGGCGCGTTTTCGTCGCGCGGGCGCTGGCGCAAGAGACCGATGTCCTGCTGCTCGACGAACCGTTCAGCGGCGTAGACGCCGCCGCCGAAGAAGAAATCTTCGATACACTGGACCGGCTGCGCGACGAGGGGGTGTCGGTCGTCCTCGCCACGCACGACCTGGGCACCGCGACCCGGCGGTTCGACAAACTGCTGCTTCTCAACCGGGCATTGGTGGCGTTCGGGCCGCCTCAATCGGTCTTCACACCCGAAGCGCTTAGGAAAACCTACGGCGGGCAGATCGGCGTCTTTCAAAACGGCGAGCGGTCAATCATCGTCATGGACGAACACGGCTGCCCCGGCGACCCGTGCGAGTAAAGAGTTTTATCCATCCCGGAGAACACTCTAAAACTCTCTGATCCTCTGTGTCTCTGTGGTGAATCTGGCCGAAAGGTAAAAACGCGATGGGAAACGGTTTCGATCTGATCGCCCTGTTGGGCGAACCCTTACAATACAGCTTCATGCAGCGCGGCATGTTCGCGGTGCTGCTGATCGGCGCGATCAGCGGCGTAGTGGGCTGCTACGTGGTGGTGCGCGGCATGGCGTTCTTCGGCGATGCGCTGGCGCACAGCATTCTACCGGGCGTGGCGGTCGCGTACATCACGGGCGGCGATCTGTTCCTCGGCGGGCTGGCAGCCGGGATCAGCGCAGCGGTCGGCATCGGGTGGCTGACGCGCGAGGAGCGCATCAAAGAAGATACGGCCGTCGGCGTCGTGTTCGCCGGGATGTTTGCGCTCGGCATCGCCATCATCAGCACGGCCGGCAGCTACAGCGTCGATCTGGCGCACATCCTATTCGGCGACGTGCTGGGCGTCGGCGAATCCGACCTGACCATGATAGCCGCCCTAGGCGTACTGGCGCTGGGCGCTACCCTGCTTTTCTACAAAGAGTTTCTCATCTTGAGCTTCGACGCCGGCCTGGCGCAGACCCTCAAGCTGCCCGGCGAAGCGCTGCGGCTGCTGCTGCTGGCGCTCGTCGCCGTAACGATTGTCGCCAGCCTGCAAACGGTCGGCCTGGCACTGATGGTGGCGATGCTGGTGACGCCGGCCGCGACGGCGCGGCTGCTGGTCAGGCGTCTGCATCACATGATGATCGTCGCCGGGCTGCTGGGCGCGCTGAGCGGGATCGCCGGGTTCTACTTTTCGTATTACCTGGATATCCCCTCCGGCCCGGCAATCGTGCTGACGGTGACCGTGCTCTTCCTGGCAGTGTTTGGCTTGGTGCAGATCCGGCGGCGGTGAGCAATCGAGACACGGCAGATAACACCAAAATTAAGTTATAATACCCACTACTGAGTATTTAACGGCCCCGGCGCGACGCCGGGAGAAAGGAGTCAAGACAAATGAAAGGCAATGAGCAGATTCTCGACAAGCTCAATGCACTGCTCGCTGATGAACTGACCGCCATTAACCAGTACATGGTACATTCGGAAATGTGCGACGACTGGGGCTATGAAAAGCTGCACGGCGCGGTTGAACAGCGGGCAATCACCGAGATGAAACACGCAGAAGCGCTGATCGCGCGGATCCTCTTCCTGGAAGGCACGCCCATTGTGAGCAAACTAAACCCGATTCACATCGGCGCCGACGTGGAGGCACAGTACAAAAACGATCTGGTCGCCGAGCAAGACGCCATAAAGGCCTACAACGAAGCAATCCGGGTGGTGGTAAAAGAAGGCGACTACGGCACCCGCGCACTCCTGGGATCGATCCTCAAGGACGAGGAAGAGCACCTCGATTGGCTGGAATCGCAGCTCGACCAGATCGAGCAAATGGGAATCCAAAACTATTTGTCGGGACAGGTCGATTAGGCTTATCCGCTCGCTCGGCACGGGGGCAGTTCCGGCTGCTCCCTTCCGCTGCAACCCAAAGGAGGCGACTCATGACCGGTCTCTTTTCGCCGCTCCAGATCAAAAACCTCACGCTGAAAAACCGCATCGCCCTGCCGCCGATGGCGAACAGCCTGTCGGATGACAGCGGCGCCGTGACCGACAAGCACATCAAGCACTACGTGCGCCGCGCCGAAGCCGGCGTCGGGATGGTCATCGTCGAGCACGCCTATGTGCGCCGCGATGGCCGGGTGGACGCGCGCCAGTTGGGGATTCACGACGACGCCCTGGTCCCCGGTCTGCGCCGCCTGGCCGAAGCGGTGAAAGCCTGCGATACCGTCGTGGGCATCCAAATCACCCACGGCGGCGGCAAGGCTACCCAGGCGACGGCGGGCGGCCCGGTGCTCGCCCCGGCGGAGGGCATCATCCCCGGCGGCGCCGAGCCGGCGGTAGCGCTGAGCACGTCCCAGATTGCGGAGATCGTAGCGGCATTCGCCGCCGGCGCGCGCCGGGCGCTGGATGCCGGGTTCGACTTCGTGGAAATTCACGGCGCCCACGGCTATCTTCTGAGCCAGTTCCTATCGCCTTTGACCAACCCCGGCAGCCTGGAGGGCCGCCTGCGCGCGCCGTTGCAAGTGGTGAAGGCCGTGCGGGCGCTTGTAGACGACGACCACCTGCTGCTGTACCGGCTGGGCGCAAGCGATTACATGCCGGGCGGCCTGACCGAGGCAGAAGGTCGCCGGGCAGCCGGGGCGCTGGCCGCCGCCGGCGTGGACATGCTGGACGTGTCAGGCGGACTGAACGGCTCGCAGCCGCCCGACTGGGACAAGAAAAGCCAGGGGTACTTTGTGCCGATGGCGGCCGGCGTCCGGGCCGAAGCAAAGGTCCCGGTCGTCGTAGCGGGCGGCATCACCGACCCGCACGCCGCCGACCGCTTCATCCGCGAGGGGCAGGTCGATATGGTCGCCATCGGGCGGGCGATGCTCGTCAACCCGGACTGGGCGGCGCGGGCGCGGGCAGCGCTGGACGCCGACGCCTAGCCCGGCCTACGTCGCCTACTGCGAGGCCGGCGGCATCCCCCAAATTTGAATCGTCCCATCGGCGCTCGCCGTCGCCAGTTGGCTGCCGTCCGGTGACCAAGCGACGCCGGTTATCTGATCGGTGTGGCCGCCGAGCACGGTCCGCGTCTGCCCGGTCCCGATGTGCCACACCGTTACTTTGTTTTCCGTGGTCCCAAACGCCAGCAGCGTCCCATTCGGCGACCACGCGACGCCGCCCGCCGGGAAGGCCTGGCCGCCAAACATCGTCAATCCGGTGCCGCTTTCTGCCTCCCAGATGCGCAGGGTGCCGCCCTCGCCCGCCGACGCCAGGCGCGTCCCATCCGGCGACCATGCGATCCCGACGACCGCGCTTAAGTGTTCAGTGAACACAAATAAACCTTCACCCGTAGCGACATCCCATACCCACACCACCTGGTCTTTGCCGCCGGAGGCCAGGCGCGCGCTGTCTGGCGACCACGCCACCACCTCAACATCGTCCGTGTGATCTTGCAGCACCCATTTCGTCTCGCCGCTCGCCATATCCCACACCCGCACCTTATCATCCTGGCCGCCCGAAGCCAGGTATGCGCCATCCGGCGACCATGCCACGCTCTTAACCGCCTGGACGTGCCCTTCGAGCGCGGCGGCAGCCTGCCCGGTTGAGGCGTCCCAGATCCAGATCGTGCCGTCGTCGTTGCCGGAGGCCAGGTAAGCGCCGTTCGGCGACCACGCCACACTCCAGACGCGCTCGGCGTTCGTCTCGAACGCCGCCAGGAACTTACCGTCGGCGACGTTCCAGCCGCGCACAAAGCGGTCGTCGTGCCCGGATATCAGGAAAGCGCCGTTCGGCGACCATACCAGGCCCCAGACCGCCCTGGTGTGCCCATCGACCGCGGCAAGCGTCTGTCCGGTGTTGGGGTCCCAGAACAACAGTGTATTGTCCTGGCTGCCGGTTACCAACCAAGCGCCGTCCGGCGCCCACGCCACACTCTCGACCGCATCCTTGTGCCCTTCGAGCGTGGCGGCAATCTGCCCGTTCGCGGCGCTCCAAAGCTGCACCTTACCGTCTGCGCCCGCCGACGCCAGCACCGCCCCGTTTGGTGACCACGCCACGGCGCGCACCGCGTTCGCATGGCCTTCTAACACCGCCACCGGCTGCTCGGCAATCGTTTCTCCCACCGCCCAGACCCGCACCGTGCCATCTGCGCCCGCCGAGGCCAGGCGCGTGCCGCCCGGCGACCACGCCAGATCGTGCACGATGTTCGTGTGGCCCTCCAGCACCGCCAACGCCTGCCCGCCGTCCGGGTCCCAGATGCGCACCGTTTGGTCATAACCTGCCGAGGCCAGGCGCTTGCTGTCCGGCGACCAGGCCACGCTCTCGACGTAATCGGCGTGCCCGGTGAAGGCATCTATCACCTCCAGCTTCTCGGCGTCCCAGGTCCATACCGTGTTATCCCAACTGCCGGAGGCCAGGCGCGTCCCGTCCGGCGACCACGCCACCGACTGCACGGTATCAATGTGCCCCTGGAGCATCGCCACCTGATCGCCGGTTCCTACGTCCCAAACCCGGATCGTCCGGTCCTCGCCGCCGGAGGCCAGGCGCGCGCCGTCCGGCGACCACGCCACACTGGTCACAAAATCGGTATGCCCTTCGAGCAGGGCGGGCGTGTTCAAGCTTTGCGTGTCGTATATCCAAACGCCCACCGCACCCGCGACCGCCACTTTGGTCCCGTCCGGGCTGACGGCGGCGGCGCCGGTAATCCGCCCCTGGCCCAGCCGTTGTAGCGCCACGAACCGCGTCACGTCGATATCGTCGCCCTGCGCGCTGCCGGGCAGCGCATAAGATAAAGATACGATCATAAGCGCCATCACTGCGAAAAGACGTAAACTTGTCCGGCCATTCATCGTTACTTCGCCCTCCCTGTGCACATCAGACAAAACCCGATTCTATTGTCCCAAGTGTATCAGATTTGCGCGGCGTCGATAACTCGGTACCGACTAACCTACCGCCGCCCCTCGCCGGGGACATAATCGCTCAGGATCGAACCGCCGACGAACTCGCGCAGCAATGAGTTATCGGGGATCAGGTGATCGTCGAGCGGGCTTACCCAGCCCAGGAACGCCAGCAGCCGTTTGGCCTCGATGTGCATCGGCGTGTTCGGCTCCACCTGCAAAAGCAGCGGTTCGGCAAGCGAGCGCAGCACCGAAAGCTCGTACACCAGCGCCGAGTTGAACATCACGTCGGCGTTCTCCTGGTAGGGGAAAATCCAGCGCTTTTCGCCGCGCCGCACACTCGGCCAGCGCCCGATGGTGTCGCTCGCCGAATACCCCCGGCTGCGCGCATCGCGTACGATGCGGCGGATCAAGCGAACGTCGGTCGTGGGTACGCGGTTGTGCCGGTCGATGTTAAGCTGGGTCAGCGCCGAGACGTAAATACGATACGTGCGCTCCGGCGGCACACCCGGCACTAAATCCGGGTTCATGCCGTGGATGCCCTCCGCCAGGATAATGTGCTCCGGGCTGAGCCGGACGAGCCGGCCGGGTTCGCTCATGCCGGTGTAGAAATTAAAGTGCGGCAGCCGGACCTCCGCGCCGGCCATCAAGTCGATCAACTGCTCGTTGAAGAGCGTCAGGTTAACCGTGCCCAGCGCCTCGAAGTCGAATTCGCCGTGTTCGTCGCGCGGGGTCTGGTCACGGTCCACGAAGTAGTTATCGAGCGCCAGCGGATAGGGCTTCAAGCCGTGCGCCAACAACTGCACCGCCAGCCGCTTCGAGAAGGTGGTCTTGCCCGACGACGACGGCCCGGCAATCAGCACCAGGTTCACGCCCTGCTCCTGGCGCCGCCGCGCGATTTCGCCCGCGATCTGGGCGATGCGCTGTTCGTGCAGCGCCTCCGCGACCAGGATCAACTCGCGCGCGCGCCCGTTCTCGGTTGCCTGGTTCAACTGGCCGATATCCTGCACGCCCAGCAGCGCCAACCACTCCTCGGCCTCTTTGAACACCGCCGACAGTTTCGGCGATTCGCCGCCGGGGTGAATGACATTCGGCTCCTCACGGTTGGGGTAGCGCAGCACAAAGCCGCCGGGCGAACTGTAAAGCCCGAACGTGCGCAGGTAGCCGGTCGAAGGCGCCATGTAGCCAAAATAATAGTCGCGCTGCCCGCGCAGCGTATACAGCACCAGGTAATCCTTCTCGCGGTTCTCTAAAAGGCGGAGCTTGTCGTCATCGCCGCGCGCCTCGAAGTAAGCTTTGGCCTCCGCCAACGGCGCCTGCACCTTGCCGATGGGTTCGTCGGCCTCGACGATGGCGCGCATATGCGCCTCGAGCTGCGCGAGTTGTTCGTCGGTGAACGGCGGACAGCCGATCAAACGGCAGTAAAAGCCGTTGTTCGGTAGCGCGTGCTCCACTACCACGCGGCAGCCGGGGAACAGTTCGTATACGGCAGCGACCAGCAGAAAGACCAGCGAGCGCCGGTAAATGCGCATCGCGTCGCTGTCGCGCATGGTGAGCAGTCTCACATCGACATCGCGCGTCACTTTATAAGTCAATTCGCGCAGTTGCTTATCGACAATTGCCGCGATGACCGGCGCATCGACGAGGTTGGGGGTTTCGGCCTGGGCGGTCTTGATATACGCCTCTAGCGGCGTGCCGACCAGCGCTTCTAACACCATGCCGTGCTCGATCAAATTAACCTGGGCCGTCTCGCGGGGTGAACTCAGGGTCACGGTTGCTTTCACGTCGTGGTTGCCTTCAATCTCTTTCGAGTCAATTTACATCAAGAGTGCTACGTTTATAAACCATCTTATTGCTCATGTCTATAAGAATATTTGACGAAAAGTCACGACCGGCCCGCTGTAACCCGGTTAATCACTACAAAAACATAAGCTCAAAAAGGTATTGACTTGCGGGCTATTCTGATGTATCTTCTCGCAACTTTAATTTTGTACTGAGGCATTCGTGCCGTCAGGAGTATTTGTAATGGCTGAGAGCAAAACTAAAGCACAAGCTCGTTGCCCTGAATGTGACTCGTGGGTCACGCTTAAGGACGGCGTGAAACTGTGGGAACTGGTCGTGTGCCCCACCTGCGATACCGAACTCGAAGTCATCGGTCTGGCGCCGTTCACCCTGGACTACGCCGAAGGCGACTATTACGACGAGGACGAGGACTACGACGACGAGGACGAGGACTACGACGACGAGGATTACGAAGAGGACGAAGGTTTCTAATCATAATCTTTGAGACGCCAACAAAATAGAACCGCCCTGGTATCTTGCACAAAGATATGTTCACCGGCCCAATCGCCGGCGCGGGGCAAAGCCCCGATACGATAAACCAATCCATAGAAGACTTATCCCCGCCCCGCCCCGCGCGGGGTTTTTAACCCTGCACAGTTGCACGGCGCGCAATTGGGCAAAGCGCCCAACCTTCGGTAGACTCCGCGCGCTATGCAATACCCAACCGGCCCGCAAACCTCACGGCGCGAGCGCTGCGCTCGCGCCGCCATCTTGACCGCCTTCACCATCCTGGCGGCCCTCTACAGCGCCGTCACGCCCATCTTCGAGGCGTCCGACGAACTTTGGCATTACCCGATGGTGCAATATATCGCCGCCCATCACGGCGCCCTGCCGGTCCAGGACCCCGCCAACCTCGGCCCGTGGAAGCAGGAAGGCGGCCAACCGCCGTTGTACTATTACATCGGCGCGGCGGCGACCTTCTGGATCGACACCTCCGACATGCCCGACGTGCGCCGCGAAAACCCGCACGTCGATAACGGCATCGTCACACCCGACGGCAATACTAACCTGGTCGTCCACAACGCCGAGGCCGAAGCTTTCCCCTGGACCGGCACGGCGCTGGCGGTGCACATCATCCGGCTGCTGTCGATCCTGATGGGCGCGGGCACGGTCTATTGCACCTATGCGCTGGCGCGCGAGCTTTTCCCGGAGCGCGTCGAAGTCCGGCTCGGCGCGGCGGCGCTGCTGGCATTTACGCCGATGTTCCTGTTCATCAGCGGCTCGGTGAACAACGACAACCTGTCGAACCTGCTCTCCGGGCTGCTGCTGCTCATGCTGGTGCGCATGGTGAAATACCCCGAACACGCCACCCTGCAAAGCTTCGCCGCGATTGGCGTCGTGGGCGGGTTGGGGCTGCTGGCAAAGTACTCGGTCGGTTTCCTGCTCATCCTGGCAGGCGCGGCTTTCTTCTACGTGTGGTACAGGCGCCGCGATTGGCGGCTCTTTGCGCTGGGGACGCTGCTCGCCGCCTTCCTCACGATCCTGATCGCCGGCTGGTGGTACGAGCGCAATATCGAATTATACGGCGACCCGACCGGGCTTAACGTCTTCGTCGAAATCCTGGGCGCGCGGCAGGTCCCGGCGGACGCGGCGCAGCTTTGGCGCGAGCGCGATTCCTTCCTGCACGGCTATTGGGGGCTGTTCGGCGGTCTCAACGTGCCGATGGCGGATTGGACCTATCCCATCTTCAACGCGATTGGGTTGGCGGGGCTGGCCGGGTTAGTGATACATGCCCTTGCATCCGCGCGGCAAAGGGGAAAATCTCACCGCAGAGACATAGAGGACACCGAGCAGAAAGGAAAAAGAGAGATTGATAATCGAGCAGTCGCCGGGCTGCTGGCGCTGGCGTGGCCGGTGATCGTGTTCGTCTCGTGGGCAAAGTGGGCATCGACGACCTGGAGTTCACAAGGGCGGCTCGTTTACTCGGCGATCACGGCGATCACGGTGTGGTTGGCGTTCGGACTGGTCGCCTGGGCGCCGGCGCGCTACGCACGCTGGCGCGCCGGGCTGATGGGCGGGGTCGTGGCGTTCTTTGCGCTGTGCGCCGTAGCCGCGCCCTTCGCGTGGATTGCGCCCGCCTACGCGCCGCCGCCCGAACTCGCCGGCGAACCGCCCGCCGGCTTTGCACCCATCGACTTCTACGAGCCGGGCAGCGACGCGCCGGCCATGCAGTTGCTCGGCTGCGACGTGAGCGCCGGTGCGCTGCACCCCGGCGACCAAGTAGAAATTACCCTGTACTGGAAAACATTGTCCGACATGTCGCGCAATTGGAGCGTCTTCGTCCACCTCACCGACTCGAACGGCGTCCCGGTTGCGCAGCGCGACGCCTATCCCGGCGTCGGCTTGCTCGCCACCCGCGACCTCCTGCCGGGCCGCACCTTCGCCGACCGCTACGTCGTCCAGGTGCCAGGCAGCGCTTACACACCCGACACGCTCACGCTCAACGTCGGGCTGTACGACTATACGACCTGCCCGGTCTGCGAACGCATGCACATCGGATCCGCACGCGACTTCGCTTCACTACACGAAATCACGTTAGAGCCGGCAGCAGAGAGCGATTTTCCCAACCCGGCAAGCATCAACTTCGGCGGCAAGGCCGAACTGGCCGGCTACGCGCTCGACGCGCGCCGCGCCGCGCCCGGCGATACGCTCACCTTAACGCTGTACTGGCGCGCGCTGAGCACAATGGACGCAAACTATACCGTCTTCGCGCACGTCGTCGGCGCGGATACGCACATCTGGGCGAACGGCGACGCCTGGCCCACCGGTCCCGGCGGCGATGTCATCGCTACGGCGGCGTGGCAGCCGGGCGACATCATCGAGGACGTGCACACGCTCGCGCTCGACCCCAACACGCCGCCCGGCGTGTACCCTATCGAAATCGGTTTCTTCGTGCAGAACGACGCGGGCGGGTTCGAGCGCCTGGTCATCATAACCGGCAGCCACGAGCAGGAGCAAGATTTTGTGTATTTGAGCAAAATACGAGTGACGGGAGCGGGTGAATAATGCGCATGGATCGCAAGGACGGCTACGCGCTGCTGCTGCTCACCGCGCTGTGGGCGCTGTTCTTCTGGCGCGCGCTGGTCGCCGGCCCCGCCGATCAAGTCTCGCTGGCAGAAGGCGACTTCTCCGGGCAGTTCTACGCCTTCAGCGCGTACCAGGCCGGCCGTCTGCTCGCCGGCGAAGTCCCGCTCTGGAACCCGTACAGCAACGCCGGACACCCCTTTCTTGCCGATACGCAGGCCGCCGTGTTTTACCCGCCGCGCCTGTTCGCCATCTACCTCAGCAGGATATTCGGCGGCTGGAGCTACGGCGCGCTCCAACTGGAGGCCATCGCGCACTACTGGCTTGCCGGCGCGCTGATGTACGTCTTCGCGCGGCAGACGACCGCGAACCGGGCGGCGGGATTGGTCGCCGCGCTCACCTGGACCTACGGCGGCTATCTCGTCGGCTACCCCATCCTGCAACTGGCGATCTTAGAGAGCGCGGTATGGACGCCGCTGGTTCTGCTGGGCATCCACCAGGCGACGCGCGAGCCGGGCAAGGTCGGCTGGGCATGCATGGTACTGGCCGGCGTGGGGCTGGGGATAAGCTTGCTGGCCGGCCACCCGCAGACTGCACTGTTTATCGTCTACATGAGCCTGGCCTATCTCGCATACCGGCTGTGGTTTCCTCTTCCTGCTCTTGCGAATTCAGGGACAGATACCTCACCCCCCGGCCCCCTCTCCACCGGGTGGAGAGGGGGAGAAGACCGCGACTCGGCGGCTCCGGTTCCCCCTCTCCATGACATGGAGAGGGGGTTAGGGGGTGAGGTAGACCACCTGTCCACCTATAAGACCCTCTCAGAAGAGAGGTTCAAGATGAAGGCCAGGCGCTTCATCCTCGCCGCCGCCGTGCTGGGATTGGTGGGCGCAGGGTTGGCCGCCGTGCAGCTCGCGCCCGGCTGGGAATACTTGCAGCGCACCACGCGCGCCGGCATGAGCTTCGACGCCAAAGCCGGCGGCTTCCCGGTCCGGGATATCGCGCAGTTCCTCGCCCCCGACCTGGTAAGCTATTGGTCGCCGCTGTACGTGGGGCTGGCAGGGTTGGCGCTGGCGATTGCGGCGGTCTGGCGCAGACGCGCCGGCTCCGGCTCAGGGTTCTGGGGCGGGGTCGCGCTGGCCGGCCTGGGATTGAGCCTCGGCGGGAACACCGTAATCTACGCCGTCGCCTACAACCTCGCGCCGGGGATGAATCTCTTTCGCGGGCAGGAGCGCGCCGCGTTCGTGGTATCGTTCGGGCTGGCGATGCTGGCCGGGCAGGGCGTCGCGTCGCTGGCCGGGCAAGCGCAGGAAACCAGCCGCCGGTTCGCGCGCCGATTCATGCTCGTGCTGGCCGGCGGGGCGGCGCTCATCTTCATATTGGCGGCGGCGCTGTTCGTCGCGCACATCGACCCGGCCTGGTACGGCAACGCCCCGCTGCTGGACGCGGCGGCGCGCGCGGCGCTGACGGCGGCGCTGACGCTGGCCTTGTTCGCATGGCGGCTGTCCGGAGGCGACTATCCATATTGGACCGCCGCGCTGGTCGCGCTGGTCGTGTTCGACCTGTTCAGCGTGAACATGGGCCGCAGCTTCGAGCCGGTCCCGGCCGGCGAGCGCCCGCATCTCTCCGAACTGGCGACTCACGAAGCGCTGTACGGCCAGGCTCAGCCCTTCCGCGTGGACGGGCGCGAAGGGCTGGGCGGCAACTGCGGCGCGCTGCTCGGCCTGGCCGATATCGAAGGGATCAGCCCGCTGCGCCTGGCAAGCCACGACGAACTGCTGCGCCTGCCGGAGGCGCTGCGCTGGCGGCTGCTGGGTGTGCGCTACGTCTTCAGCGCGCGCGCGGAGCTGCCGGTCGAGAGCGAAATCGTCGCAGCCGCGCACGAGGGCGGCCAAGATATCTACCTGCACGAACTGGCCGAGCCGCACCCGCTGGCCTGGCTCGACGACGCGCAGCCCGGCGACTGGCCCGAACCGTTTACGCCGCTGGCCGGCGGCAGCGTGACCTTCACCGCCTACGGGCCGGAGCGCATCGCCGTAGCGGTGCGGTCGCCGCAGGCCGCTTTTGTATTCTTCGGCGAGTACGATTACCCCGGCTGGCAGGCGACGCTCGACGGCGCGCCGGTCGATATCCTGACCGCGTGGGGCTACCTGCGCGCGGTGGCGGTCCCGGCGGGCGCGCACACCGTCGAGATGGTCTATCGCCCGTTGAGCTTCACCGCCGGCGCAGCCGTCAGCGCCGGGACCTTGCTGCTCGTGATCGTGGTGGCGCTGCGCCCGTGGCGGCGAAAGGCAGAAAAACGATGAACCCTCGCTTCACCGCTTTAACCAATCGGGCCGCTGCCGGCCCGCGAACCTCCGCCGTCGCCGTCGGCGTCGCATGCGGGCTGGCCGCCGGATTGGTCGGCTTCGGGCTGGCGACGCTCGGCCCGATCTATACTTTCGCCTTTGCAGCAGGCGCAGCGGCGGCGCTCTGGATGCTGACCGACCTCAACGTCGCGCTGTACGCGGTCGTCGCCGTGATCTGCTTATTACCCTTCGGCACGCTGCCCTTTAAGATTGCCATCACGCCCAGCTTCCTCGAACTGGCGATGGGCGCGGTGCTGGTGGTCTACTTCTTCCAGTGGATGACCGGGCGGCGCTGGGGCTTCGTCAAGACGCCGCTGCACCCGCTGATTCTGGCCTTCATCGTGATTCTCATCTTTAGCTTCGTGGCCGGCCTGGGACACGCCGGCATTAACGCGGCCCTGGTGCGCAAGTTCGCCGACCTGGTGTTGAGCGTGGGCTTTACGTTCGTCGTTGTGGATATCGTGCGCACCCTCCCCGACCTGCGCAACCTGGCGCGCATCGTCGTCGTAGCGGGCACGCTCGCCGCGTTGGCCGGCATCGTGCTCTACGTGATGCCCGACGACTTGGCCGAGCGGACGCTGATCCGGCTGGCGAGCGTTGGCTACCCATCAGGCGGCGTGGTCCGCTATGTGGAGGACAACCCCGCCCTCAACGAGCGCGCCATCAGCACCTCGGTCGATCCTAACGTGCTGGGCGGCATGCTGGTGATGGTCGCGGGGCTGGCCGCGCCGCAGGTGTTCGCACACGCGCCGCTGTTCGGGAGGCGCTGGGCCGGCCTGGCAATGCTGGGCGCGCTGGCGGCGTGCCTGGTGCTCACGTTCTCGCGCGGCTCGATGGTGGCGTTCGTCTGCGCGCTGGGGTTCATTGGGCTGCTGCGCTACCGCAAGCTGCTAATCCTGCTCGCGCTCGGCGCGGTTATCTTCCTGCTGCTGCCGCCCACACAGGACTACATCACGCACTTCGTCGAGGGGCTGCAAGTCGCCGACCTGGCAACGCAAATGCGTATAGGCGAATACCAGGACGCCTTCACCGCGATAGGCCGCCACCCGCTGATCGGCGTGGGGTTCGCCGGCGCGCCGGAGATTGACATTTACCTGGGCGTGGCGAACGTATACCTGACGATGCTGATTAACATGGGCATCCTGGGCACAGGCATTTTCCTGCTGCTTATCGGCGGCGTGTTCGTCTACGCGGCGCAGTATGCCCGCCGCATCCGCGACATCTCGGAGCTTGACACGATCTGGCTGGGCATACACGCCGGGCTGGTGGGCGCGCTGGCAAACGGCATGCTCGACCATTACTTCTTCAAGCTCGACTTCCACCACGCCTCGACGCTGTTCTGGCTCTACGTGGCGCTGGCGCTCGCGGCGACGCGGCTAGGTGACATAAATCCCGCCGAATTGTGATGCACGACCATCAAGCCACGCGCCGCATAGACGGTATAATCTGGCGCATGAAACACCGCACACGCTTGTCACGCTTTTCTTTTTAAGGAGAAAACACGATGTCAGCTTATCAGACCCCTGCAATCAAAGAACCGGAACCCGTGCCGGACAACGTAGCGATTTTGGTCGCCAGCGGCGATCTGCGCCTTTCGGCGAATCGGATGTGTTGGCCCGCGCAAAAAGCGATGGAAGAAAAACTGGTCGAAGCCTTCGCAAAAGAGGGCATCACCGTTAAGCGCGGCCACCCCTACGACGAAACGCTCCAGCACGGCTTCATCTGGAACCAGCGGATGGGTATGGATGTGTTCAAGAACATCCACCCCGATGCCAAGCTCATCGTCGCCGAATCGGTCTGGCAGTACAGCCACCACGTGCTCGCCGGGCTGCGCGCGCATCGCGGCCCCATTCTCACCGTCGCTAACTGGAGCGGCGAATGGCCCGGCCTGGTCGGGATGCTCAACCTCAACGGCTCGATGACGCGGGCCGGCATCCCGTACAGCACCATCTGGAGCGAGGATTTCACCGACGAATTCTTCCGCAGCGGCATCCGCCAATGGATCAAAGAAGGCAAGATCGACCACGACACGAGCCACGTCCGCGACCTGGACCTGGGCAAGCTCCCCGCCGCCGAGCGCGAACTCGGCGAGGCGCTGGCGAAGCATCTCAAATGGGAGCAGGCCGTGATGGGCATCTTCGACGAGGGCTGCATGGGCATGTATAACGCCCTTTTCGACGACGAAATGCTCAACCCGATGGGCATCTACAAAGAGCGGCTGAGCCAATCCGCGCTGGTCGCCGCCATGCGCACGGTCGGCGACGCCGAGGCGCAAGCGATCTACGACTGGCTCAAGGCGCGCGGCATGAAGTTCGACCTGGGCACGAACGAGGAAACCGACCTGACCGAGCCGCAGATTTTGCAGCAGTGCAAGATGTACATCGCCGCCGTGCGCATCGCCGCCGACTTCGGCTGCGCGATGATCGGCATCCAGTACCAGCAGGGCCTTAAGGATATGGTGCCCGCATCCGACCTGGTGGAGGGGATGCTGAACAACGTCGAGCGCCCGCCGGTCTACCACGCCGAGACCGGCGCGGAGCTTTTCGCCGGCCGGCCGCTCCCGCACTTCAACGAGGTAGACCAAGGCGCCGCCGTCGATGCGCTGGCGACCAACCGCATCTGGACGGCGATGGGCTTCGACCCGGCCACCACGCTCCACGATGTGCGCTACGGCGAACCCTACGGCGACGATTACGTCTGGGTGTTCGAGATTTCGGGCGCTGTGCCGCCCTCCCACCTCGTCAACGGTTGGGCCGGCGCGGTCGGCGAGCGCCAGCCGCCGATGTATTTTCCGCTGGGCGGCAGCACGCTCAAGGGCGTCAGCAAGCCGGGCGAGATCGTGTGGAGCCGCGTCTTCATCATGGACGGTGTACTGCACGCCGATATCGGGCGCGCGACCGTGCGCGAGCTGCCGCGCAAAGAGACCGAGCGCCGCTGGGATACTACCACCCCACAATGGCCCATCATGCACGCGGTCATGCACGGCATCACCCGCGACCAGATGATGGCGCGCCACAAGGCCAATCACATCAACGTCGCTTACGCGCCCACGGCGGAGGCCGCCGACAAAGCGCTCGCCGCCAAAGCCGCGATGTTCGACGCGATGGGTATCCGGGTGCACGTGTGCGGCGATGTGAAGGTGGGATAAGTTTCGTTTCGCAAAAGGCGTAGGGGCAGGTTGGGTATAGGGGCGGGTTTGAAACCCCCAGATGCATCAACTTAAGGATTTTGACCGTTTGTACATCTGCTCCCCCTCTCCCCAAACCCCTCTCCCACGAGGGGCGAGGGGCTTACCG
>JAFGMM010000181.1 GCA_016927535.1 Anaerolineae bacterium | reverse complement strand
TGTTAGCTCTAGTCAACAAAGCGTAGAAGCATTCGAGCTTCGCATTCCAAAGTTTTTCTCTGATTGTACTTAGTGCAAAGTCAATGCTGATGCTTTGAATGTTGACCTCACCCCCCGCCGCGCTGCGCGCGTCCTCCCCCCTCGCCACGCCGTGGCGAGGGGGATAGGGGGTGAGGTTCAGGCAGCAAGCGTCCCTATTCAAGGTATCGGCCTCGTCCTTGCACTATGCCTCGCGCGGCGTGAAGAAATCGTCGGGCAGGTCCAGGTCCAACCCTTGTAGGTGGAGGTTGTTGGTCACGCGCTCCATGAAGGCCGGGATGTAGCCGGTGGGCGTGAAGTAGCCGGTGATTTTGCCGTGCGCGTCGATGCCGGTTTGCCGGAACTCGAAGATATCTTGCAGTTCGATTTCGCCGCCCTGCATGCCGACCACCTCGGTCATCTTAATGATTTTGCGGCTGCCGTCGCCCAGGCGCTCCTGGTGGGTAATCAGGTCGATGGCCGATGCCATAAGCTGGCGCATTTGCATCAGCGGAATGGCAGCGTTTGCCATGCTGACCAACGTCTCCAGCCGGGCCAGCGCGTCGCGCGGGCTGTTGGCGTGCATGCTTGCCATGCTGCCGTCGTGCCCGGTGTTCATCGCCGAAAGCAGGTCCAGCGCTTCGCCGCCGCGTAGTTCGCCCACGACGAGCCGGTCCGGGCGCATTTTCAGCGCATTGGTCACCAGGTCGCGCATCGAAATCTCGCCCTTGCCGGCGTCGTCAGGCGGGCGGCTCTCCAGCCGGACCAGGCGCGTCAGGTGTTTGGGCGGCTGTACTTCCAGCACGCTTTCTACCGTGATGGTGCGCTCGCCGGGCGGGATAAGCTCCATGATCCGGTTCAGGACGGTGGTTTTGCCCGACCCTGTGCCGCCGGAAACGATAATGTTGCACCGTCCGATCATGCAAGCGCGCAGAAACTTCACGTGGTCTTCGCTGATCGACCCCCAACGGATCAGTTCTTCAAAGTGGGGTTGGTCGTGTGGAAACTTGCGGATGACCAGGGTCGGCCCGTGCATGGCAATCGGCGGCAGCACGATGTTGCAGCGCGAGCCGTCCGGCAGGCGCGCATCTACGATGGGGTTCGCCGCGTCAATCCGGCGACCGGTGGGCGCAAGAATCCGGTGGATGATCTTCATCAGGCGCGCTTCGTCGCGGAAGGCTACGCCGGCGTCTTCGAGCCGGCCCCTGCGCTCCACGTAGATTCGGTCGTAGCGGTCCACCATGATTTCGAGAACGTCGGGGTCTTGCAGCAGAGACTCCAGCGGGCCGAAGTCCACCACGTCAGTAAGTATCTCGTCTAACATCTTTTGGCGCTCGGCGGCGCTCAGGTCGGTCTCGGCGAGGATGCCGGCCAGCATCGCTTCGACGGTCTCGCGCATGAAGTCGTCAGGCGGCACGGTGTAATCCTTCAGCGCGCCCGATTCGTAAAGTTGCCGGTAGCGCTCACTGTCGCCCCACACCAGGTCGATATGAGTCGCGACCTGCTTCAGGTCGCCGGCCCTGGCGATCAACCTTTCCCATACTTCGGATTTGATTTGTTCATACATGCTCATCGTTTTACCTCCACACAGCGGTTAAGTTGTGACCGCATTGTCGCATGCCGCCGGGCGGCGCGGAACGGGCGAATGACTGGTTTTGACCTGTTTATTTAACCGGGTGCGGCCCAGCCGCGCCGCAGCGCGCAGATGGCTGCTTCGGTGCGCGAGCCGACGCCCAGCTTCGAGTAGATTTGTCAAGGTACACTCCCCCCCAGCGCGCTCGAGTAGAAGCAGCCCAACTGCACATAACATCAAGCGCTACCGTGGGGCGCTGCAAGCGCGAAGAGACACAGCGGCCGCGACCGCAACACAAATCATGCCCATGCCCCCCACAATTCGCCCAACCAACAACCAAAAGGAGACCTACCATGTACGACGACCTGACCGACGACCTGACCGAATACCACGCAGCGCTGCTGAGCCTCGGCATCGACATAGGCGCAGCCGCGATCGACGTCTGCGCCCATTTCCCCAACGAAGCAACCGCCCACTACCACCTCAGCCTTACCGACCCAGACTGGTATCAACATCTTGCAGATCTTATTGCTCACGTGCCCCCCGGCGCGGCCATCGCCGCCCTTGAGCCCACCGGCTGGCATTACGCAGCCCCCGTCATCCGCATGCTAGACAGCATGATGGTGACCATCCTCCAGGTCGAACACCGCACCACCAAGCGCGTCCGCGAGAGCCAGGTCAGCCAAGCGAAAAGCGACCAGGTAGACGCCAGAACCCTAGCCCTCATCGCCGCCGATTACACCGCCGGCCGCCGCTATCTGGGCGTCCACGAACTGCATCCAGAGAATCAAGAGCTCGCGACCCGGATGCGTGCCCTGGTCCGCACACACGACCGTCTGACCTCCCGCCGGACCCGCCTAACCAACCGCCTCCACCAGTACGCCCACAGCATATGGCCAGCCCTAAGCAACAAGCTCGCGACCTACACCCGCGCCGCCCTGCTCGGATACGTGACCCCCGCCCAGCTTTGCGATCTGCTGGACTACCTAGAGATCGACCCCTCTTATGGCGGCTACAATCCATCCGCTCGAAACTGGCTCAAGCGCCTTGTATCCGAACTCCCAGATCCCGAATGGCTGGACTGGCGCACCGACGAGATCGACTACCTGGAGGACCTCATCCAGATGACCGCACGCCACATCAGAGAAACCGACCAAGACATCATAGAGATAACGGCCAAGATCGAACAACTGCTTCACAGCCCACCGCTGCTAAGCACCGTCACCGCCTGGATGAGCATCCCAAGCGCCTCCCCGCTAGAGATAGCCATCCTACTTGCTGCCTGCGGCTGCACGCCCGAACTCTACACCGTGGACGCCCTCAAAGCCGCGTGGCGACTGAACCCATCGAACAGCAGCAGCGGGAAGACCAGCAGTGGCCAACGCACCGAAAAGGGAAGCACCGCCGCAAAGACCGCCCTGCATCGCTGGACCATGCGGCTGCACAAGACCGAATTCCTCCCTAACCCGGTCGTCGATTACATCCAACGCAAGAAAGCCAACGGCGACGCCCACTCCTACCAGGCCGGAAGATCAAAGCTTGCCCGCATCCTGCACGCCCTTGCACGCGATGGCGTCCCCTGCAACTGGTAGGCCGCTGCGCGCCGCCCGGCCACCGCGCAAATTCACCACCAAATCGCAGCGCTTTTGTGCCCCAACCACACACATCCGCACCCGTTTTGCACCCAAATCACCGGCTTCTGCGCGCGCTTGCCGGGCGTGGAGTGACCTCGCGGCGCACGGCGAACAGCGTTTGTCGCTGCCGATAAGGTACCGCTACGCGGGGGCCGCTGCGCCGCGCGCGTCGCTTGTGGCGGCTTCGCCGCCGCGCGCGCGGCTTGCTCTCGCTCGCTTCGCTCGCACCGCCCCTTCGGGGCGGCCCCCGCTCCGCGCCCACCCACCGCCCCGCTCATCTGTTCCCCGTGCCCCCCACGTCCCGCGCGCGCCGCCCCGCCGCCGCGACCACCACGTCCCGCGCGCGCCGCCCCGCCGCCGCGACTCCCACCGGTCCCGCGCATCCGACCGGCCGAACCAGCGCAGCGGCAGGAAAAAAAAGTTACAAAGCTACAAAAATTAGTTTTAGAAAAGCCATTAGGTACCGCATTTCACCCGTCAAAGAAAAATGCAACGAACGCCGCGCGGCGATTTTACCCGGCACCCCGGCCCGTCAAGCGAGCTTCGCTCGCTGCTTCGCTTCGCTTCGCCCCTACGGGTGACGCGGGCCGGGGCCCCGCCGGGTGTGCGAAGCGCAGCGGCGTTCGTCGCCAAAAACTTTCTTTACACCCCCCACCAGGGGGAAGGGAGACCAAATGAAAGACCCACTGACCGAACTCGCCTACATAAGGAGCGAACTGGAAAGCTACGCGCGCAGCGCGCTGCGTGCCAGATACACCGCTGAAACATCCTTCACCGACGGATATCACGCCGGTCGCGAAGACGCCTTTAAGCAGGCGACCAGCCTCGTCAACATCGTGATCGACGCCCTCGCGCGCGAAGCGCTCGACGCCGAATACGCGAAGCTGGACCAGGAGAAAGCGAGCCAGTAAAAAACGCGCGGGGCCGGCCTGTGAAATTTTTCACAAGGCCGGCCCAACGAGCCGAACCACACCGGCGGCCCCGATCCACCGCGCGCGCGGCTTGCGGGCTCGCTTCGCTCGCGCGCCTCCGTTCGCCGCCCATGCGCTCGGTCGCGCCGCTTCGCTCGCTGCTTCCCTCGACTTTGCTCGCTTCGCTCGCGGGGCGGCCACACTTCGGCTGCGCTTCGCTCGCTTTGCCCGCTGCGCCGCCCTGCGCTTCGTTCGTGTAGTAGAATATAGGCATGAGTACACACGTCGTCCAAGAATTCCCCGACCGGGCACGCCCGACCTGCTCAGCATGCGGCGGCCTGCTCCAGGTCGAGCGCGCCCGGCACAGACTAATTCTGCGATGCCCCGAACACGGCGTCCTGCTGAGCTATACAGCGATCCACCGCGCCAGCGACACAATCGCGGATCTGGACAAGATAGTCGCAGAACTCGAAACGCTTATCGCCACGTGGACGGCTTTCATCATGACGAGCCACAGTAAGCAGCGGCAAGAAGACCGCGAAAGACAACAAGCGCCAGAATAAAAAAATCCCCCCACACTGGCGGGAACGCCAGCTGGGGGGGGAGACCTGACGCCCAATGTACCCCAATTCGCCCCACAACGCCACAAAACCGGCAACTCGTCGGGGTCTTTTTGCTTAGAGACGATGTTATCCAGGTGGAAGTTCACCGTGCGCGGACTGATGGTGAGCACCTGGGCAATCTCTTTGTTGCTCAGCCCCTCCGCCAGGAGTTGGATCACCTCCATTTCGCGCGGCGTCAGTTCGACCGGCGCTTCGGCCCGGAACGTGATGGTCAACTCAAATCCGCCGTGCGCATTGACGCCGGTCTCGACCACGCCGCCAAGCTGCTCGATGCGCCGGCGCGCGCTGCGAAAAAGATCGCTGCCGGTGGGAACCGCGCCGTTGTCGCTGAAGGAGAAGCGCAGGCGCTCGTCGTTTTGCTCCAGGCGGATGGTTACTTGCGAGGCGTGGGACTGCCGGGCGGCGCGCTCCAGCGCATCCTGGGCGGCGCGGAACAGCGCCAGTTCGACCCGAGGCGGCAGGCGTTCGCGCAGGCGCGCCGCGCCGAGCGTGACTTGCAGACCGTGCGCGCGCATCGCCCGGTTCGCCAGCGCTTCGAGCGCCGGCTCCAGCCCCAGCGCTTCAAGCGTGGCCGGGTGCAGATTGGCGCCCAGGTCGCGCGCCTGCTGGATCACCTGGCGGGCCAGGCTCGCCAGGATCGAGACGGCCATGTGCGCCTGCGGGTGCGTGAGGGTTTGTTCGTAAATGCCGGCTTGCGACAATAGCAAGTTCAGAGAATCGATCACGCTGCTTTCCAGCAGGGCGGCGAGGCGGCGGCGTTCGGCCTCGACGGCGGCAGCGGCGTCTTCTAATGCGGCGTAGCGCGCGAGCGCGCTGCCTTCCGCCGGCTCCGGCGCGGAAACCGCCGGGCGGCGTGTTAGCTGCTCCGGCAAAGTGGAGCCGGCCGGCAGGCCTGCCGCCGGCGCGCCGGGCAGGGCGGCCAGCGTTTCTTCCGCCGAGGCGTAGCGTTGGGCCGGGTCTTTCGCCAGCAGCTTGACGACGACACGCTCGATGTCCAGCGGGATGCGCACGTTAATTTGGCGCGGCGGCGCGGCCGGCGTGTTGAGGATTTGCGAAGCGACCGCGAACGCATCGCTGCCCAGGAAGGGCGGCTGCCCGGTGAGCAGTTCGTACAGCACGGCGCCGGCCGCGTACAGGTCGGCGCGGTGATCGACGTGTTTGCCTGTGACCGCCTCCGGGGCCATGTATAACACGGTGCCGACGAGCGTGTATTCTCGGGTCAGCCGGATATCGCCCTGCGGGAGCGCCAACCCGAAGTCGGTTATTTTGACCTGCCCCTGCGGTGTGACCATGATGTTATCCGGCTTGATGTCGCGGTGGATCACGCCCTGCGCGTGCGCGTAGGCCAGCGCTCTCAACACGTCCCGCATGATGTGGAGCGCCGCATCGACCGGGAGCGGTTCGCCGCGCTCGACCAGCATCGTGTGCAAGTCCTGGCCGGGGATGTGTTCCAGGACCAGATAGCGCCAGGCGCCCTCGCGGTCCACATCGTACAGCGCCATGATGTTCGGGTGGGAGAGCCGCGCCACGGCGCGCGCCTCGCGCATGAAGCGCGCGCCGGCCCCGGCGATCTGCTGAGGAGGGAGAAACTTGATGGCAACGTCACGGTCGAGGGTTTCGTCGCGGGCGCGGTAGATGACGGCCATCCCGCCCCGGCCAAGCTGCTCGCCGAGCCGGTAGCGATTTTTGAGGTATTCCGGCGGGTGCATGGCGCACACCTCAACCAAGCGGCGGTTTCATGTTGACTGATGACGTGGTTTACCTCACCCCCTCTCCACCCTGCGGTGTTGTTGGCGAATGGTAGGGGCCGGTTTCATGGAGATTGCCAGATTAATTCGGTAATAGTTATAACGTCGAAAAACACTCTGTTATACCAGCGCAAACGCCGGTTTGCCCGTAGGGGCGGGTTTCAAACCCGCCCCTACCCCCAGATGTGGCGGTTTGACAAAAATTGTACCCATTACCGAATTATTTCGGCAAAGTCCA
>JAFGMM010000180.1 GCA_016927535.1 Anaerolineae bacterium | reverse complement strand
CGCCCCTTGAGGGAGAGGGGTCGGGGGAGAGGGGGAAAAAAGCGCTTAAGTTGATGCATATGGGCGGGTTTGCAAACCCGCCCCTACGTCGAGTCGGCGTTCACGCTGTATTGTAGAGCTGCCGGGGGTGCATCCCAGATTTTTGGCGGAAAGAAAATTAGGACGCGGATAAACACGGATAAACGCGGATTCAGACTAAAAATCCGCGTTCATCCTGAAAATCCGCGCCCCATTAAAAATCTCGCCAACAACGCGGGATACACCCAGCTGCCGGTTTGACGGTGCGTGATCCTTTGATGTATGATCTCCTCGCGTGATGGACTGTGCATGTGAGGAACCGTGATGGCAACCGAAGAACCGGTTTATTTGACCGAGGAGGGCGCGGCAAAGCTGCGCGCCGAGTTAGAAGAACTGGTTAACGTCCGGCGTCCGGCGCTGGCGAACAAGCTCAAAGAGGCGCGCGAGATGGGCGACCTTTCGGAGAATGCAGACTATACCGACGCGAAAGAGCAGCAGGGCTTCCTGGAGGGGCGCATCCAGCAGATCGAGTACATGTTGCGTGCCGCGAAGATTATCACCGACGAGGACCGCTCCAGCTCGATGGTGCACGTGGGCAGCCGCGTGACGGTGGTCGAGGATGGCTCCGACGAACCGGAGGCGTATGTGATCGTCGGGGTGGCCGAGGCCAGCCCTGCGGAAGGGAAGATATCGAACGAAAGCCCGATGGGGCGGGCGTTGATGGGGCGCGGCGTCGGCGAGATGGTGGTGGTTGAAGCGCCGGCCGGCCCGCTGCGCTTTAAGATCAAAGCGATTAGCTGAGGGCGGCGTATGCCTGCCCGGTCGAAGTGTGCGGCAAACAAAAAGCCCGGCTCACCTTGAGCCGGGCTTTTAAGTTTACGTGGATGGCTGCGCCGCTTCCCTTACTGGAACGCGATGGTATCGCCAAAAGCCTCGTGCGGCGGGATCGGCGGCGGGCCTTCGGCCTCTGCGGTGGCCCAGGCCGCCAGTTCGATGGTCAGCCGCTCGAAGTAGCTGTTCGGCGGCATCGGCTCGTCGGCGCCGTAGGCCAGGTCTACGACGCGCACCCGGACGCGCAGTGTGTTCGTGTCAAGCTCGATGATCGCGTTGGGTTCGGCCAGGACGGCCTCGCCTTTAGGCGCGAGCTTGGCGCGCAGCGCCTCATCGTAGAAGGCGTGTTCGCTCATGAGCACTTTGGTGACGGTGCGGATATCGTTTTTGTCGAAAAGCCAGGCTTCGATGGCGGTGACCTTCTTGGGGTCGCCGACGCCGACGACTTCGGAGATGCCGGCGCCGGTCTCGCCCAGGAATTCGGTCCCGCGTTCGATGCTGAACGAGTCGTCGTACAGGTCATCGCCCATCAAGTAGGTAGACATGTACTGGACCAGCGGCGGGCCTTCGTCGCTCGCGGAGTAATCGGTGGACTGGGTGGCGGCGGCCTCCTGCGCAACCTTGAGGCCGGCGGTGCGCTGTGCGGCGGTGGGGCCTTTGTGCTCGCCGGTGAATTTGCGCCGGCTCAGCAGGAGCGGGACCGAGTTTCGCAGGATCATCACCAGCATTTGCCCAAACGCCGCCCAGATCCCCCACAGGAGGATGATAACGGCGACGACGATAATCAGCACGGCGATGCTGGGGCCCTGGCGGCTGTCGGCCCGGCTCTGGACCGCCTGGGCCTGGGCCTGCACGTCTTCGGTGTAGATATCTTTCAGGCGCACGAGCGCATCGTCGCCGGGGTTTTCGGCGATGAGCCGGTCGAGCAGCGGCCCGGCGTCGGCGCCAACGTCGGCCAGCAGTTGGGCGGCGTGTTCGGGCTGCCCGTGGGCTTTGAGCTGGTCGGCGACGAGCTTGATCCACTCGATCTTGCGCGATTCTTCCAGGTGCGCCGCGCCGGCGTCGGTCCATACGACCGGCGATAAGAGATATCCCCAGGCGAGACCGATGGCGACACCGACAATTAGCATAAGCCATACGGGGAATAGGGGTCTGATTGATTGCAGGACAATATTCTGTGTACTACCGGATGTACTCTGCTCTGGTCTATCCATGGGTCTGGCCTTCCTCCTAAAGCGGCGGTTTACCGTCGTGGCGTCAGATAAATATATAGGCCCGCTGTGAGTCATTTTACATGACTGCCAGCCCACACACAAATGTGCGCCTGCGCGTCTGCGTAAAGCGATCCGTGTCTATGTGGGGGGTCGAGTGCGGGTCCGCTTTGGCGGGGACCGTCTTCCCTCAATTAAACACGCTTTTCGGCTTTATTGCAAACGGCTGTCGCGCCGGGCGCGGCGGTTGCCGCCTAATGACAAGTTTCATGGTTCGCCGCTGCTAAGGTAAACTTTCTTAATCTAAAACGATTCTATCAAGATATTGCATAAAAACTTAAAAAGCTTATTTAAATAACTGAGTGTTGTAGTTTTTGTCATATTTAGTCGTGACAAGGCCAGAGAAGGCGCAGCGCGCCGGGACGGCGGCCCTTCTCACCCGCCTTGACAAGGTATCTGCTGCGTGCTACAGTACTTTTCACTGGCACACCCATTTCAAGCCAGGGAGAGACACGTGGCGCCGGGGAAAAGCGGTTTGTATTATCCCAACAAATTTGCCCGCGCCTACCTCGTGGCGATGGAAGATGTGATGGGTCACAATAGCCTGCACGCCGTCCTTAAAATGGCCGACTTGAGCCATTACGTCGAGGCTTTGCCGCCCGATACGTTGGAGCGCGCGTTCGACTTTGCCGAGTTCACAGCTATTAACGTGGCCCTGGAAGAGCTTTACGGTCCCAGGGGGGGGCGAGGGTTGGCTTTGCGGGCCGGACGCGCGTGTTTTGCGCAGGGCATGCGCAACTTTGGCGCGATGGCCGGCGCGGCTGACCCGGCTTTTCGCACATTACCGCTCGAGGTGCAGGTCAAAGCCGGGTTGCACGGCTTGGCGGGTATCTTTACACGCTTCAGCGATCAGACGACCCATGTGATCGAGCACAGCGAGGGCTTTGATTTGGGAGTCGATCAATCGCCTGCCTGTTGGCAGCGCGAAGCCGATAGACCGGTGTGCCATGCGATTGCCGGAATGATTCAGGAATGTCTGCGCTGGGTAAGCGGCGGCCACGAGTTTTGGGTGGTCGAGTCCGGGTGCCGGGCGGTCGGCGACGAGCAGTGTGTGTTTACCATTGATAAACAGCCGATTGGTTAGGTCACGGTATTACTGTCAGGAAGTGGACGTTGCCCGAAAAAGCCCAAATCCTCATTGTCGAAGATGACCTGGACCTGGCGGAGATGCTGAATTCGTATTTTAAGGTCCAGGGCTATGATGTCACCACTGCGGCATGGGGCGAGGAAGCGGTCGAGATTGGGACACAACAACTCCCCAGCCTGGTGGTGCTCGATATTCGCCTGCCCGACATTGACGGCTACGAAGTCTGCCGCCGGTTTCGTAACAACCGGCGCACCGCCGATATCCCCATCATCTTTCTAACCGAAAAGCGCGACCGCGTGGATAAGCTGGCCGGCCTTGAGCTGGGCGTGGTCGATTACATTACCAAGCCCTTCGACATTCAAGAGCTGCGCCTGCGCGTGCGTAATGCGCTTAAGCGCGCCAACCTCACGACCCTGGTCAACCCGGTCACCGGGCTGCCCGAAGGCCAGTTGGTCGATGAGCACCTGGAAGAGCTGCTGCAAGTCGAGGCCGGCAGTTGGGCGGCGCTGGCTGCCAGTATCGACGGCCTGATCGAGTTCCGCGAGAGCCACGGCTTCATCGCCGCCGACGACGTGCTGCGCGCTGTGAGTCTGATGATTAGCAACGCGGTGCGCGAGGCCGGCAACCCGGACGACTTCTTGGGACACCTGGGCCTGGGCGACTTTTTGATCGTCGCCAACAAAGCGCGCGTCGAGACCATCCGCGAGCGCATCCAAACCCGCATCCACCGCTCCATCGAATACCTTTATCCGCTCCAGGACCAGGAGAAAGCGCTTAAGGCCATCCAGGAAGACCGGCTGCGCCTGGTGTTAAGCTGCGTCGTCGCCGAAGACGGCCCGTTCGAGAGCGTGGACGGCCTCAAGGCCCGGCTGCTGGGCATCCGGCAGGTGCCGGAGGGTGAATAGCACGGCGTGAAGATCGTTATCGTCCTCCCTACTTACAACGAAGCCGATAACATCGCGGCTATAACCGCCGAACTGTGGGCCTTGCCCTTCGACGATCTCTCGACCCTGGTCGTCGATGACAACTCGCCCGACGGCACCGGCGATCTCGCCGACCGGCTGGCCGAGCAGCATCCCGGACGGCTCCACGTGATGCACCGCCCCGGCAAGCTGGGCCTGGGCACGGCGTATCTCCAGGGCTTCCGGCGTGCGCTGGATATGGGCGCGGAGGTCATCGTGCAGATGGACTCCGACTTCTCGCACTCCCCCGACTATCTCCCCAAGATGTATGAAAAGCTGGTCGAAGGCGGCTATGATCTGGTGGTCGGCTCGCGTTACGTCAGAGGCGGCTCGACCGACGAGCGCTGGGGCTTCGGGCGCTGGCTGCTCAGTTGGTTCGCCAACAGTGTATGGGTGCGCTTGATCCTGCGAACCAGGGTCAAGGACGCCACCGCCGGCTTCAAGATGTGGCGCGCCGCGACGCTGCGCGGCCTGGGCTTCGAGACGCGCGTCCGCTCGAACGGCTACATCTTCCAGGTCGAGATGGCCTACATCACCGAACGGCTGGGCTACAAGGCTTCCGAGTACCCCATCTACTTCGAGGACCGGCGCATCGGCCAGAGCAAGATGAGCATCCCCATCAAGATCGAGGCGGCGACCGGCACGCTCCGTGTGTGGCGCGAACACCACCACCTCACCCCCGCCGATCGCGCGAAGTAGCCCGCCGGTCGTAGCGTAACCGTCGCCTAACCACAGGTTGACCTATTCCCAACTTAAGCGGTAAGCTTAGCGCCGTTGATCAGCTCTTGGCTTTCGTTCTTGTGCTGCGCCGGCCCACAATAATGGCTGTGAGTGCCAGGTTATGCGTAAACGCCTCCCCGATATTCTCATCGCAGCGGCGCTGCTGGCGCTGCCTTTAATCTACTTCGCGCCGGCGACGCTCGGCGGGCGGACTCTGCTCCCTGTGGATAACCTGTTCACATTCGAGCCGTGGGCGTCGCACGCCGGCGAGTCAGGCGTGGCGCTGCCGCCGCACAATGCCCTTATCAACGACCTGCTGCTCCAGCACTACGCCTGGCAGAAGTTCATCAATACTTCGCTCGAACAAGGCCAGCTCCCGCTGTGGAACCCGCACCTGTTCGCGGGCGCGCCGTTCTACGCGGCGGGCCTGCACTCCGCGACCTATCCCTTCAGCCTCATCTTTCGCGTGCTGCCGCTGCCGCTCGCGTATGGCTGGTTCGCGGTGAGCCAGCTTTGGCTGGCGGGCGTGTTCATGTATTTGTTGATGCGCGGGCTGCGCGCCGGGCGCGGCGGCGGCGCAGTAGCGGCGGTCGTGTACCAGCTTTGCGGCTTCTACGTCACGAGCGCTACCTTCCCCTCGATCATCGCGGCGGCGGCGTGGCTGCCGCTGATTCTGCTGACGAGCGAATCGATCATTCGCTCCCTCACTTGCGAGGAGGAGAGAGGCCGCGCCCTCCCCTGGATGGCAATCGGCGCGGCGGCGCTGGGGATGGCAGCGCTGGCCGGCCACCCGGAAGCGCTCATGTACATCGTCGTCGTGACTGCGTTCTATGGCATAGTAAGGCTAATAATGCTGGCGTGGCACGCACGCCGGCTTCGTGTAGTCGTTATCCCTCTGCTGGCGCTGATGGTCATGGGCGGGTTGGGACTCGTGTTGGGCGGCGTGCAGCTTGCGCCGATGATCGAGGCGGTGCGCGGCAACTTCCGCGAAGGCGCGGCGGGCCTGGACCAGGTGCGCGGCTGGGCGCTCCCCTGGCGGCGTGTGATTGCGTTCTTCATGCCCAACTTCTTCGGCAGCCCGGTCTACCACAGCTATTATGACGTGTTCACCGGGCAAACCCTCCCCGCGACGGTAAACGCGCTGGACCGGCCCATCGACACGATTGATTGGGGGATGAAGAACTACGTCGAGGGCGCGGCGTATTTGGGCGTGCTCACGCTGGCGCTGGCCGTGATCGGCGCTGCCGCGCCGCTGTTGGCGCGCCGGGATGCGGCGCGCCGCGCCCCCACGAGCGCCTATTCTATCATCTTCGTGCTGCTGGCCGTTTTGTCGCTCGCTTTCATGTTCGGCACGCCGGCCTACGCGCTGGTCTATTACGGCATTCCCGGCGCGGGACAACTGCATACGCCTTTTCGCTGGATCTGGCCTTTCTCGTTGAGCGCGGCGGTGTTGGCCGGTCTGGGCGCGGATGCGATCCGGCGCATGTGGGCGGCGCGCGCGGCGGCCCCGGCGTTCGAGCGGGAGGCGTGGGGCAAAGGCGGCACGCCGGACGAGGCGCTGTGGCGCTTGCTGCGCTGGGGCGAGCGGGCGCTGCTGGCGCTGGGCGCGCTGGCGTTTTTGCTGCTGGCGCTGACGCGCGTCCTGTTCGATTCGGTCGAACCGCTGTTCGACCGGCTGCTGCACAGCCTGGCGCGCGCCGAGACCGCCTTTGCTGACGCGCGCATGTTCTACAGTTTCGAGTTCCGGCAGGCGTTTGTCCTGGCGGTGTTTCTCACCGGCGCGGGCGTGGTGATGCGCTTGGCGCGCGGCGAGCGCGTGATCTACGGCGTGCCGGCCTGGAAGCCGTTGGCGGTCGGCCTCATCGCGGCGGATTTGCTCGTTGCGTCGTGGGGCTTCTATCCTGCCAACGACCCCGCCCTGCTCGATTACACGCCGCCGGCCGCCGAGTTTCTCGCGGCGCAGGACGGCGCTTGGCGCATGACCACTTACGAAGCGCCGGGCGCGAACACGTTCGCGGTCAATGCGCCCTGGTTCTCCGGCCTGGAGGATGTGCGCGGCTACGACAGCATCATACAGGGCCAGTACACGCGCTACATGGCGCTGATCTATCCCCAGGTCCAGCTTGACTTTAACCGTGTGGCGCCCATCTACACCGACCAGGCGCACGCGCTCGACTCGCCGCTGCTGGACCTGCTGGGTGTGCGCTACGTGGTCGCCGAGTCCACTATCGCCAACCCGCGCTACACGAAGGTCTACAGTGACGGCGCGGTGAGCGTTTACGAGAACGCCGGCGCGATGCCGCGCGCGTTCACCCTCCCGCGCGATGCGTACCTGTGCGTGACCGCGCCGCAGGGCGAAAGCGCGGCGTTCGCGGCGGCGGTCGGCTCTTTCGACGTGCGCACCCACGCGATCTTTACCGACGGGGATATGCCGCCCGGCGCGTGCTGGCCCGATAAGCTGAACGGCTGGGGCAGCGGCGCGCCGGGGCCGGCGGCGGTCACGGCGCGCGATATCAACACGGTCTGGGTTGATGTGGCGGTGCGCGAGCCGGTCTATCTCATCCTGGCGGACAGCTATTATCCGGGGTGGAAGGCGTTTGTGCGCCCGCAGGGAACCGGCGAGGATGCCGAGCAGCAGGTCGAGATCGAGCGGGTAGACGGCAATTTCCGCGCGGTGTATCTCGACGCGCCGGGCGCGTGGACGGTGCGCTTTCGCTTTACGCCGGACAGCGTGAAGCTCGGCGCGTTTGCGACCTTCCTGGCGCTGGTCGTGATCGTGTTCGGCCTGGCGGTGTGGGCGTGGCGGTTCTTTTACGGCCGGCACGGCGGTGTGCGCGAGGCCGGCGACGCGACCGGCGTGATCACGGCGGCGCGCAACAGTCTTGCGCCGATGGTCTTGCAGTTGTTCAACAAGGCGATTGACTTTGGCTTTGCGTTCATCACGCTGCGCATTCTGGAGCCGGAGGGCGCAGGCAAGTATTACTACGCGGTGGTGATCTTCGTCTGGTTCGATATCCTGACCAACTTTGGCCTTAACACGTACCTGATGCGCGAGGTCGCGCGCGATAGGGAGCGCGCGAACCGCTGCCTTTACAATACGACGCTGCTCCGGCTGGGGTTGGCGGCGCTGGGCGTGCCGGCGTTGGCGTTGTTCATCCTGGCGCGCCAGACGCTCGCTTCGCCGCCGCTCGCCGCCGACACGATCATCGCCATTATTTTGCTCTACGTTGCGCTCATCCCCACCAGCCTTTCGACCGGGCTGACCGCGCTGTTCTACGCTTTCGAGAAGGCCGAGTACCCCGCCGCGATATCGACCGTGGCGACGATGGTCAAGGCGACGTTGGGGATTCTGGTGTTGGTGTTGGGCTACGGGATCATTGGGCTGGCGGGCGCGTCGGTAGCGACGAGCCTGCTCACGCTGGCGCTTCTGTCGTACCTGGCGCGGCGCTTCTTCTTCCGCCCGCGCCGCGAACCGGATCGCGCGCTGCGCCGCGAGATGCTGCGCGAGGGCTGGCCCTTGATGCTCAGCCACCTGCTGGCGACCGTGTTCTTCAAGGTGGACGTGCTGCTGCTGGAGGTGATGCGCGACAACGCGACCGTGGGCCGGTACAGCACGGCGTATAAGTGGCTCGATACGATTAACGTCATCCCGGCGTTTCTGACGATGGGGCTGTTCCCGATGCTCTCGCGCCAGGCTAAAGAGGATGTGCCGGCGCTGCGCCGCACCTACGGGCTGACGATCAAACTGCTGGTGATGGTAGCGCTGCCGGTCGCGGTGCTCACCACGGCGACGGCGGACGCGCTGGTCAACCTGCTCGGCGGCAGCGCCTACCTCCCCGACGGCGCGATTGCCTTGCAGATCATGATCTGGTCGATTCCCGTCGGCTGGATTAACAGCGTGACCAACTACGTGCTCATCGCCTTCGACCGGCAGCGTTTGCTGGTGCGGGCGTTCGTGGTCGCCGTGAGTTTTAACCTCGTTGCAAACCTGGTCTTCATGCCGGCGCACGGCTACCGCGCGGCGGCGGTGATTACCATCCTCTCGGAGGTGGTGCTGCTGGCGGCGGTCTACTACCATCTGCGCCCGGTGATGGGACGCATCCCGTGGTTCTTGATGCTGTGGCGGCCGGTGGTCGCGGCGGCGCTGATGGGTGGGGCGATGGCGATGCTGTGGGCGGTCGATGCGCCGGTGACCGGCGCGCTGGCGGTGGGATGCGTGGTATACGCCGGCGCGCTGCTCGCGCTGCGCCCGCTGACCGCCGAGGAGATGGGCATGCTGGCGCCGCTGCTGCCGGAGAAGGTGCGGGCGCGGCTATTTGAAAAGAATCAAACCGCGAACAGACACGAATAGACACGGAGAGAGACGCAAAGACCAGCAGTAAATTTGCCTTTTCTGTCTTGGTCAGCAACCTGATTGATTCCCCCTCTCCCCCAGCCCCTCTCCCACAAGGGGAGAGGGGAGCCGGAATCGTTGCGCGGCGGCTCCGGTTCCCCCTCGCCCCAGCGTGGGAGAGGGGGCCAGGGGGTGAGGGGGAGAATTGGCGCTGTCAGTTACGCCATTGACCAACACATAAATTTGCCTTTTCTTTATTCGACTCGTGCTATTCGCGGTTTACTCGCTTTGCGTTCCTTAAGTTGATGCGTATGGGATATCCCCGCTGGGATGCCCCGCGCCGCTCACCACACGCCGGGCAGCAGCCGGTAGCGCGTCTGCTGAGCATACTCCTTGTAGCCGGGCAGTTCGGCTTGCAGAGTGCGGTCCTCTAGCGCGGTGCGGACGATGATCGCGCACACCGCCAGCGCCGCCGGCACGAATGCCCATAGTGCGTTGAGCACCAGCGGCGTCATCAGGTAAAAGACCACCGCGCCTACATAGCCCGGATGCCGCACGTACCGGTAGGGGCCGCCGGCGGCGACAACGTGACCCCGGTCCTCTTGGATGCGCACGAAGCCGGAGAAGAATTTGTTTGCGACCATCGCCCAGGTCGTCAAGAAGTGACCCAGCACGGCGACGGCCAGCGCGCCGGCCTGGATTACAGCCGGGATGTCCGGCGTCCAATTGTTGCGCCGGTCCAGCCCGGCCACAATCGCGGTGAACAGATGGCTGTAGACGATGAAGAACGCAAGCGGAATATCCCACTTCTTGGTGTTTTCTCCTATCCCGGCGCGCTCTACGAGCAGCTCCGGGCTGACCGATAGCAGAATGAGCGCGCTGATGAGGTGACTTACCACGAGCGCACCTATGCAGGCCCAGCCGGCCGGCCAGTCTGTGCGGCCCGCCGGGATAAACAGACACGCCGCCAGGATCAGGTAGAAGACGCCGGTTCTCACCGCCCATCGCACGATGGCCCTTGTCATATGGTTGTGTCGTTCAATCGATGCGTTTGTCATTTCGGCGGCTCCTATAATCACCACACGCCGGGCAGCAGCCGGTAGCGCGTTTGCTGGGCGTATTCTTGGTAGCCGGGCAGTTCGGCTTGCAGGGTGCGGTCCTCCAGCGCGGTACGGGTAATGTGCATGAGCACGTTGAGCAGGCCGAAACCAAACGCGACCCATGATCCCAGCAGCAAGGTGGAACTTATCCATTGCAGGATGAGGCTGACGTACATGGGATGGCGCACGTACCGGTAGGGGCCGGTAGTGATGACCCGCTGCCCCCGGTCGTCCTGGATGCGTACCTGCTGCTCAAGGTACGGGTTGGTCGCCATCGTCCAATACAACAGCGCTGTCGCCAGGGCGAGAACGACGGCGGCGATGACTTGCAGCGCCAGCGGCATCGACGACCAGCCGTTGCGTGCATCCAGCCCGGCAGAGACGATCGCAGTGACGTACAGGGGAAGAGCGATCACCGTGAAGACTTTGTCCCAGCCCTTAATGTTTTCCCGGCGCCGTTGCCCGCGCTCGTTGATGACCTCCGGGTTCTTTCGGAGGAGGACCGAGCCGCCGATGATGAAGCCGACGAGACCCAGGATGAGGTATACCCACGCAGCGGGCCAGTCGAATTTCCCGGCGCCGGCGAATAACAACACTCCGATGAAAACCAGGGTGAGTACGACTTCTACCAATCGCTTGACGCCGGCCTGGTTAAGCGCCGACGCGCGGCGTGTTGATTCGGGTGGAACCGTGGACATAGCTGCCTCCTCTGGTATTTTTAGACTTATCTAAAAATAGTTTAACAAGAATATTGCGATCTGTAATCCCCCACTTTTTGGGAGATGCCGGCGCAACAGGTAGCGCTACAGAATACCGTGGCGACGGTTTCCTGCGCGGATTTGTGCCCATATATAGGGTTGGCAGATGTGTGCGTCGCCATATGTAGGGGCGGGTTTCAAACCCGCCCCATATGCATCAACTTAAGCGCTTTTTTCCCCTCTCCCCCGACCCCTCTCCCTCAAGGGGCG
>JAFGMM010000179.1 GCA_016927535.1 Anaerolineae bacterium | reverse complement strand
CGCCCCTTGAGGGAGAGGGGTCGGGGGAGAGGGGGAAAAAAGCGCTTAAGTTGATGTGCATGGGGCGGGTTTCAAACCCGCCCCTACGCAAGCCGGCGACCACGCTATCTTGCGGAGCTACCCGGAGAGCACGGAGCATTGGATACTATCCTTCTCTTTTTCTCTCTGTGTGCTCTGTGTCTCTGTGGTGAAATCCCCTCCCTCTTTGCTGCGCGCTATTCGATTTCGATGCTCACCAGCGCGAAATCGTGCCCGCCGATTAACTCGAAGTCCTGCGCGCCGCACTGCGCGCAGACCATACCGGCGAACGCCTCCAGCCAGGCGTATGAGAAGCGCGTCTCTTCGTCGGGCTGTGCGCTCAGCGGCGCCGTATGCCCGCAGCGGCGGCAGCGCGCCTCCGGGAAGATTTTTTCGTAGCGCAGTTCGGCACCCTCCGCAAGCGTGCCCTTGCCGAGCATCTCGAAGTAAAAGGTCACCGATTCGGGCACGATGCCGGTCAGCGCGCCGACCCGCACCGTCAGCGCCGTGATACGGCGCGCGCCGGCCGCCCGGCCCTCCTGCATCGCCAGGTCGATCAATGCCTGGGTTACCGACAGTTCATGCATCGGGCCGGGCGGCTTTCTTCGCGGCGCAGCCGGCGCGCACCCAGTCCAGCCATGCATCGATGCCTGCGCCGGTAGTGCAGGAGGTCTCGAATACGACCAGGTTGGGGTTAGTGCTCAGCGCATTCTTACGCAAGATCGCGGCGCTGGCGGGGAGGTAGGGCGCGAGGTCGATCTTGTTGATGACCGCAGCGGTCGCCACCGTAAACGCGCCCGGATATTTCAGCGGTTTGTCGTCGCCTTCGGTGAGACTCACGATCACCACCTTGGCGTCTTCGCCCAGGTCAAACCCGGTGGGGCAGACCAGGTTGCCCACGTTCTCAATCAACACCAGGTCGAACGGCGTGTCGGGAAGCTGCGCGAGCGCGCCCTGCACCTGGTGCGCTTCCAGGTGGCAGCCGCTCGTCGTGTTGATTTGGACCGCAGGCACGCCGTGTCTTGCGATGCGGTCGGCGTCCAGCGAGGTTACCAAATCGCCTTCGACGACGCCGATGGTGAATTCGTCTTTCAACGTCGCCACGGTGCGCTCGAGCAGGCTGGTCTTGCCGGCGCCCGGCGACGCGATTAGGTTCAGCGCCAGCGTGCGATCATACGCGAAGCGGGCGCGAATCTGGTCGGCAACGTCGATGTTAGCTTGCAGAATGTCTTTCATTACGTCAATGCGAGACATAACTTTTCCTCAGTGTAATGATGTAATGTGCGGTCGATATCGAGCATACGGCAAAACGCGCTAAACTCACAAAGCACGAAAACGGCTTTGCGCCCTTAGCACGCTCTGCGATTTTAGCCGAAGTGCTCTGTTCAGCAGGGCGAAAGGCTCGCTAACTGGGTGCGCGTCTGCGACATGCGCTCGCGCATCACCTTGACCACCTGCTGTAATATGAGATAGCCCAGACCGCAGTCTTCGTCGAACAGTTCGCGCAGTTCCTCGGCGTCGATGGCGAGGACTTTGGTCGGCGTGGTATTGGCGACGCCGGAGGCGGTCAGCGTATAGGGCGGGACCAGGGCCGACCATGCCAACATACTGCCGGCCGGGAGGGCGGTAAGCTCCTCCTGCTCTTCGCCTTCGTCGTCCACGTTAATCAGGATGGCGACCTCGCCTTCGGTGATGACGAACAGCGCATCGCTTTCTTCGCCCTGTTCGAAAATAAAATCGTCGGTTTCGTAATCTTCTTCTTCGGCAATCATGGCGATGGACTTAAGCTGTTCCTCCGAAAGGCCGGCGAAGAAGGGATAGCGTCGCAGCAATTCAGGTGAGACCATTTCCTTTTCTCCTCTTCGTTATAGACATAGACGTAGAAGGTCCGCAAGGATCGCTTGAACCCGGCGCACCGCGACCGGGACCGCTGCCTCGACCGCCGGGGTGCAGCGCTCGCCGAAGGTGAGCACGTCCGCCGCCTCGACGGCGACGATTTTGACGTGCGCATCGGCGGGCAGCGCCGCGCCCAGACGCCGCCCGATGCGAAGGGCGGTCGCCAGGTTGGTGTCGTGCGCCGACGAGGTGTTCAGTGTGCCGGGCAGTTGGTCGAGCGTCAGGTCGTACACGGCGCCCGGCTCGCCGCCCTGCGTCATGATGGCATCGACCAGCACCACGCGCCCGTAGTCGGTCATGCTTTCCATCAGCCGCAGGCCGCCGACGCTCAGTTCGAGCGCATCCACGCCGTCCGGTAGGCCGGCCTCTTGCAGCGCGCGCACCACGCGAATCCCCACCGCATCGTCGGTAAGGATGGGGTTGCCCAGCCCGATGACCAAGGTTTTCGGATCCATGCGCCCATTATGACGCATGATAGGCCAAAGTCCCAAATGATTTGCCCGGAAGCGGTCGATAAATGAAATAAGGTTACTACTCAGGCTGGGGGCAACAGTAGAAGTAGAAGTTGAGGCCATTGAGCGTGGGAGCAGCCCCTGCAAAACCAATCCGAT
>JAFGMM010000178.1 GCA_016927535.1 Anaerolineae bacterium | reverse complement strand
GGTTAGGAGAACGATGCCTGTTATCGACGCACACCAACATAACTGGGAACTGGGCCGCTTTGCATACAACTGGATGGCGCCGGGCGCGCCGTACTACGGTGATTACCTGCCCGACGACGCCCGCTCGGAGATGCAGAGCGCGGGCGTCGATTACTGCGTGCTGGTCGAAGCAGCCGGCGTGCCCGACGAGATTCCCTGGCTGCTAGGGCTGGCCGAGCAGTACGATCACATCGCGGGCGTGGTCGGCGGGGTGGATCTGCTCGCGCCCGGCGTGGAGGGCGTGCTGGCCGGCTATGCCAAGAACCCCTACTTCAAAGGCGTGCGCATCAACTGGCGCGCGCCGAAGGATAACTGGAAAGCCATCTCCGACCGCATGTGGCTGCTGGCGAACCTGCACCTGAGCTGTGACCTGCTGCTCACGCCGGCGGCCCTGCCGCAGGTGGTGGAGGCGGTCGAACGCAACTACGGCGTGATGTTTGTGCTCGACCACTTCGCCGGCGCGCCGCTCGCGCCGGGCGGCGCGGAGGCCTGGGCCGCGACCGTGCGGCCCGTCGCCGACCTGCGCAACGCCGTGATTAAAGTCTCCGGCTATATGACTGCTATGCCGGCTGCGCCGCAGACCGATTGGCTGCGCGGCTACCTCGAAGCGGCCATCGGCTTGATGGGCGCGGACCGGCTGATGTTCGGCTCGGACTGGCCGGTGACGCTGGGCGGCAGCGAGTCGTACTATGATACGTTCGCGTTTTACGCAATGGTGATGAACAAGCGCAGCAGCAAAGAACGCGAGATGGTCTCCTGCGAGACGGCGAAGCGCGTGTACCGGCTGGATGTGTGACCGCTCAAAAGATGGATTCGGTTCCGGCTCACTGCGCGGCGACCGCTTCGACCTCCAGCCTGCCGCCCACCTCCCGGAGGCGGCCCACCGGGCGCGCGGCGTCGTGGCAGCTAAAGATCAGCGCATTGCGCGCGAGCGCCCACTGCTGCCAGGCGCGCTTAGTCTCGATGGTCTCCAGCGGCTCGATGTCGTAGGCGGTCACCCACGCGAGCCGCTCGAAGTTGACCATGAAAGAGGCCATATCCCCGGTGAAAAGGCCGTACTCGCCCGCGCTCTCGAAGACGACCGACTGGTGGCTGCGCGTGTGCCCGCGCGTGACGGCGCAGCGCACCCCCTCGACTACGGGCGCGTCGCCCATCAGCAGGCGAAGCTGCCCGGCAGCCTCCAGCGGCTTGAAGTTCTCCGGGAGGTAGGTGGCGCGGGTGCGCTCGTTGGGAAAGCAGGCGTCGGCATATTCGAGGCGCTGGACCAGGTACGCGGCGTTGGGGAAGGTGGGCGCGATTTCGCCGCCGCGCACGAGGGTGCTCCAACCGCAGTGATCCGCGTGCAGGTGGGTAAGGACGACGATATCGACGTCCGCCGGGGCGACGTCCAGCCCGGCCAGCTTTTCTAATAGAGTGCCGGGCCGGTCCAGGCCCCAGTAGCCAAGCTGCTTGGGCGACATTTTATCGCCCAGGCCGGCATCGACCAGGATGGTCTTGCCGTCTGCGCGCACCAGCAGCGATATCAAGTCCATCGGGATGCGGCTCAGCGCGTCCGGCGTGATGACCTTTTCCCACAGCGCGCGCGGCACCACACCGAACTCGCCGCCGGAGTCGACCCAGACCTGCGCGTCAACGACCGGGTGAATTTCAATCGAGCCGATTCGGTACATAAGGCCTCCCTGCTAAACCGGGTGAATGAGAATGAGAAGATTATAGCAGGGAACCTTAAACGGCCCGCGATGATGAGGGCTTGCCCGCATCCTCGCGCGGCGCACGCATTACCCGGATGTTGTCCCACAGCGTCAGCAGCGCCATCCCGCCGCACGCCAGTGTATAGGTGACGAAGATCGGGAGCGCGGCGGGCTTGTCGTAGATCACGGCGAGCGCCGCGCCCACCGCCGCGTAAGCCGCCAGCGCCAATTCGCCGAGCACGGTTTTGTCTGCCAGCAGCGCGTACCCGCTGGAGACCCACCGGCCCGCGCCGAATTTCGGCGTGCGCTGAAACACGTTGGGGCGCCCGGCCAGCGCGGCCAGCACCGCCAGCGTGTTGCTCAGCGTCACGCCCGCGCTCAGCAGGATGATCGCCGGGAGCACGAGCAGCCGCGCGGCCCAGTGGCAATATAAGGCGCGCTGGCTCAGCGCGAAGGCGACTACCGGCGCCAGGCCCAGCACGCCCAGCAGCGAGAGCGAGGTGTGCTGCAAAACGTCGGTCAGGGTCAGTGGCACCGCCAGCAGCATCAGCAGCAGCAGCAGCGGGTGAATCAGGTATTGGCCCAGGTGCGCCAGCGCCATCAGCTTTTTGAGCGGGTTCATCCCGGCGCGGAGAATCGCGCGCCCGTGCAGGCGGAGGCATTGGGTGCTGCCTTTGGCCCAGCGCGCCTGCTGGCGCTTGTATGCCGCCACCTGCGGCGGTAGTTCGGCGGGGACCGCCACCATCGGCAGCAGCGCCACGCGCCAGTCGCAAAGCTGCGCCCGGTAGCTGAGGTCCAGGTCTTCGGTGAGCGTGACGGCGCGCCAGCCGCCGGCGTCTTCGATGCAGGCGCGCCGCCATATTCCCGCCGACCCGCTGAAGTTCAGCGTGAGGCCGGCGCGGCTGCGCGCGTACTGTTCGACCGTGAAGTGCATGTCAATCGAGAGCGCCTGGGCGCGGGTCAGCAGGCTGCGGGTGCTGTTGAGGTGTTCCCAGCGCGCCTGCACGACGCCGGTGCGCGCATTGGCGAGCAGCGCCGGCACGGTCTGCCGCAGAAAGCCGGGCGCGGGGAGGAAGTCGGCGTCGAACACGGCGACCAGGTCGGCGGCGCTGTGGGCCAGACCGTAGGCCAGCGCGCCGGCCTTGAAGCCGCTGCGGTCCGGGCGGCGTATGTGAGTGATGTCTAGGCCGGCGGCGCGGTGCTTTTCGACGTGGGCGCGCACCAGGCCGGTGGTGTGGTCGGTCGAGTCGTCGAGCACCTGGACGCTGAGCCGGTCGCGCGGGTAGTCGAGCGCGGCCACGGCGTCGATGAGGCGGTGGATGACGTGCGCCTCGTTATAGATGGGAAGTTGGACCAGAACGGTAGGCCAGGTCGCCGGGAGCGGCGGCGCGGGCGCGTTCCGGTCCCTGGCGTGGTGAAACAGATACAGCAGCACCAGGAGCAGGGTCGCGGCTCCGTATCCCATCAGCAGGAGTGTACAGGCAGCATAGACGATGCCAAGAAAAACGATCAGGGGTTGCAAAAGGCCATTACCCTTTGTAGCGGTTTGGTCCAGTTCGAGCGCAGATTATACCTTGTGCGCGGCGTGAGTAGTTAGAGGAAATGTCAGGGCTTCAAGGTGTGTGGATATCGACGCTGTAGTCGTAGTGCGGCACGACGCCCCACAGGTGAACCGGCCAGTATGAAACCCACGCGCGCCCGACGATCACACCGCGCTTGATGGGGCCGAAGTCGTGCGAGTCGTTGGAGTTGCCCCGGTTGTCGCCCAGCACGAAGTATTCGTCGTCTGCCAGCGTCCACCGGCCGGCGTAGCGAAACGGCGCTTTGATGTACGGCTCGTCAATCGTCTTGCCGTTAATCGTGATCTGGCCCGCGCCGACCGCGACAGTTTCGCCGGGCAGCCCAACGATGCGTTTGATGAAGTCGCGCGAGGGGTCCTGGGGATAGTGGAAGACGATCACGTCGCCGCGTGCGGGCGCGTCCAGCATATAGTCGAGCCGGCTGACGACGATGTACTGCCCGTCGTGGAAATTCGGCTCCATGCTGCTGCCCTCCACCACGAAGCGCACGCTGAGCAGATTCACCAGCGTGAAGACCGCCGCGATGAGCAGGGCAGTCTCGAATAACTCGCGGGCGAACTGGGCGCGCTGGCTGAAGATCGGGCGCGGACCGTCGTCATCGTACATGAGGCAGTTTCTATTCCACGCGCTTTCAATGCTGGTCAACCGTGTAGCTCTGGTCGGGGATGATGCCGAGCCATTGCAGCGGCCAGTACGAGATCCACGCGCGCCCTACGATTATATCGCGCTTGATGGGGCCGAAGTCAAACGAGTCGTTAGAGTTGCCCCGGTTGTCGCCGAGCACAAAGTATTCGTCCGGGCCGAGCGCGAATTCGCCCGAATAGCCGGGCAGTGCTGCTACGTAGGGTTCGTCAATCGCTGCGCCGTTGATGAATACCCGCCCAAGTTCGATGGTCACGGTCTCGCCGGGCAGGCCGATGACGCGCTTAATCAGGTCTTCGCCGCCGGCAAGCCTGGGGTTGCGGATCACCACCACATCGCCGCGCCCCGGCGCATCGAACATGTAGGCGAGGCGGCTCACGAAAAGGCGCTGGCCGTCGTGAAAGTTCGGCTCCATGCTGCGCCCCTCCACCATGTAGCGGGGCAGGGCCAGGTTGAGCAGGGTATAGATGGCGACGATCATCAGGAGCGTTTGCAGCAGCTCCTTGATCCAGCGCCCGCGCCGGCTGAGCCGGGGCTGAGGGCCTTCGGGCGATAAGTTGGGTTCCATTAAACCTCACGGCGCGACAGCATCAGTATCAACATCAACATCATACGTCTGGTCCGGGATAATCCCCATCCACTGCGGCGGCCAGTACGAAATCCACGCGCGCCCCACGATCATATCGCGTGTGATCGGGCCGAAGTCGAACGAGTCGCTAGAGTTGTTGCGATTGTCGCCGAGTACAAAGTATTCGTCCGGGCCGAGCGTGAAGGCGCCGGAATAGACCGGCGGAGCGCTGATGTACGGCTCGGCGATGGGCACGCCGTTGACCAATACTTGCCCAAACTCAATGCTAATGGTCTCGCCCGGCAGACCGACTACCCGCTTAATCAGGTCCGGCTCGTCGGGGCGGGTGGGGTTGAGGATGACCACGATATCGCCGCGCGCCGGCGCGTCGAGCATGTATTCGACCCGGCTCACAAAGAGGCGCTGGCCGTCGTGCAGGTTCGGCTCCATGCTGCTGCCCTCGACGATGCGCAGCGGCACCGCCAGGTTGAGCAGGGTGTAAACGACCAGCATCATGAGCGCGGTTTGAAGGATTTCTTGGACGAACCGCCTGTACTGCTTCAGCGGGGGCTGAGGGCCTTCTGAATCAATCTTACGATCCGGTTGCTTGAACATAAAGTCTTCTTTCAACTGCCTTTGCATGTGCTAACATAGAAAGGGAAACACGGCTCATGTTACAACGTCGGCTATTATAATGAGCGAGTCGCAAGGAGGCAATGGCGCTGGGGTCATAGGAGCATTAAAATAATGGTGCCTTTTCACAAATCTCTAGCCTTGTCAGGATCGGGGCCTGGCCTCGCCGGGCGGCGTGTACAAGATCTACGTGAAACTATGTTTTTTTGAGTAATTTGATATACCTATCGCAAAACTTTATTAGATTTGTCTTACACAGCACACATAGCGACCGACTTGGTTGGGTGTAAATGCCTTTTGGCGCGTAAACGAAAAAGGGTTTACATTATAAGCAAGTCTTAACGGTCCATAAGGATTATATAGACCTTCAGAAAATGTTTTAGACTCACCTCACCCCCCAGCCCCCTCTCCACCCTGTGGAGAGGGGGAGAAACCCCCAGATGGCGGCTCCGATTCCCCCTCTCCATGTCATGGAGAGGGGGGTAGGGGGTGAGGTAAATTC
>JAFGMM010000177.1 GCA_016927535.1 Anaerolineae bacterium | reverse complement strand
TCTGTCGTAATTGTGAGGTCGTTTTCCATGCCTCAAGCATGACACGATATTCGCCTTTTGCCCATTTCATTACGCGAATGATGAGCTTCTCCCTCGTCTTCTGTCAATTTCCAACAATTCCTAGACTCTACAGCTTATTTTCAAAGGAGACACGGCATGCCGTGTCTCTGCGCAATTCCTGAAAGGCCAGAGGACAAGCAACCTCAGTCGATATACTGGCCCAGCCGTTCGACCACACCGCCCTCGGCGTCACAGACAACCACCTCCAGGGGCATCTGCCCCGGCAGCGAGTGCGTGGCGCACGAGAAGCACGGGTCATACGAGCGGAACGCCATCTCGATTTTGTTCAACAGGCCGTCGGTGATGACCTGCCCCTTCTTGACGAGCGCCTGCGCCGCCTGCCTGATCGACATAGTGATCGGCGCGTTGTTGTTGGTGGTGCCGACGATCAGGTTCACCTCGGTGAGGATGCCGTTTTCGTCGGTCTTGTAGTGGTGCGTGAGCGTGCCGCGCGGCGCTTCCACGATGCCGACGCCCTCGTCGGGCTTCTGAGTCGGGACGTTGCGCACCTTCGGATCGGTAATCTCCGGGTCCTGCGCCAATTCCAGCATGCGCTCAGACGAATACAGCAACTCGACCAGGCGCGCCCAGTGGCAGGCCAGCGTGTGGTGCACCGGCTTACCGCCCAGCGTAGCGTAGAGCTTTTCGTAAGCCTCCTGCGCTTTCGGCGTCGCCATGCTGTCGGCGGCGTTGAGGCGGCTGAGCGGGGTCGCGCAGTACACGCCGCTGTCCTTGCCGCCCACCAAGCCCTTCCAGCCTTTCGCCTTCAGATACGGGAACTTCAGGTAGCTGAACGGTTCCACGCGCTCGGCGATGTGATCGGTGTACTCGTGCGGCGCGTATTTGCACACCTCCGCGCCGTCGGGATCGACCACGCGCACCTTGCCGTCGTAGAAATTTACGCGGTTGTCGGCGTCTACCAGGCCCATGTAGTGCATCGGCGTGGTGTAAGCGCCGCCGGTAATCAGATCCACGTAGGCGCTGTTTTGGAGCACGATCTTGTCGAACAGGTCCAGGCTGAACAGCGAAAACTCGACGTTTTCTTGCGCGATCTTCTCGCACTCCTGGCGCATTTCCTCGGTCATCGCCACGCTCCAGCCGCCGGGCAGCCCGGCTACCGGGTGAATCGCGCGCCCGCCCAACATCTTGATGACGTGGTGGTTGCGCTTGCGGCAGTTGATGACCGCCAGGCCCGCTTCCATGCCGGCCTTTGCGATAACGCCTAAGACGTTGCGCTCGCCGGCCGGCGCGTCGGGGCCGACCACGAAGTCCGGCCCGCCCAGCGCGTAGAAGTGCGTGGTGTGGTCGGTGCAGAAAAACGCCATGTAGAACAACTCACGAATCTTCTCGGCGGCGGGCGGCGGCTCCACGTGGAAGAGCGCGTCCAACGCTTTGGTCGCGGCCATGTGGTGCGCTTCCGGGCAGACGCCGCAGATGCGGTTGGTGATGCGGGGCATCTCCTCCGCCGGGCGGCCCAACGAGAAGACCTCGAAGCCGCGCAGTTCGGGAATCTGGAAGTAGCAGTTTGCCAGGTTGCCCTCTTCATCCAGGAAAAGGGTGATCTTGCCGTGACCCTCCAGCCGGGTAATGGGATCAATGGTGATCGTCTGCATGTTCTATAACTCTCCTTCCTTATCCCTGGTCGCCGCTGCGCTGCAAGGTGTGGCCGATGTCGGTGCGGTGCAGCATCGAATGCGACATGCTGAAGCGGTAGAAATACCCGGCGGGGTCGGGCAGCGTATCGAGGATGGCGTTTACTTCTTCGTCGGTGTCGGCGTCCAGCACCGAGGCGATGCCGCTGATCAGCCGCGCGCCGATATCGTCCACGCCTTCGTTAGGGCCATAGCAGCCCCGACAGCCCATATTCACCTGGGGGCAGAGCGCGCCGCACCCGCTGCGCGTGGCGACGCCGGCGCAGAAAAGCCCCTGCTCCAACAGGCAAAGATTCGGGTCTACCTCTTTGAGTTCATAAGGGCGGTAGAAGCGCTTGATCTTCTTCTGGTTGCGCTCGCGCGGGCACTCGTCGCACACCGTATCGGTGTTGCCGATGACCGAGCCGGGCGGCGGCAGTTCGCCTTTGCCGGCCAGCGCCGCCGCCGCCGCCGTGACCAGGGTGGCGGTCCACTTCGCCTCGGGCGGGCAGCCGGGCAGATAGTATTCCACCTTGACCACCTGGTCCAGCGATTTGACCGTGTTCCAGAATTTGGGCAGGGTAAGCTCGCCCTCAGGGACCTCCCAGGTCGGCATCGGCTCGAAGTTGTACGGGTTATCGGCGCTGGGCGAGTCGTGATAGATGTACTGCATCATGTGGTCGCGGCTGGTGAAGTTCGCCAGTGCGGGGATGCAGCCCTCCGACGAGCACGACCCGTAAGCGACCATGATCTTGGATTTCCGGCGCAGCAGGTGCGCCATGTGCGCGTTCTCGTCGTTGCGGATCGCGCCGTTGAACAGGCAGACGTCGATTTCGCCGTCGGCCAGCGCCTCGACGTCCTTTACTTTGAAGTCCATCACGCACGGCCAGAAGACGATATCGAACGCTTCGGCCACGTTCAGAATTTCTTCATGCACAGCCAGCACGGCAATCTCGCAGCCCCCACACGAGGAGGCCCAGTACAATGCCAGTTTCGGTTTACTCATGCTCAGGCTCCTTCGTGTGCCAAGTGCGCGCCGGCGGCTGCGGCCAGATCACTGCTGTCCTGGAGGTTGCGCTTCCAGTTCAACGGGCCGAGCGCGCGGACCTGGTCGGTCGCGCGCTGGACGATTTCGGCGAACTGCACGCCCTCTGACGCCGAGGCCCAATGCAGCTGCACGCGCTCGTCCTCCACGCCAAGCTGCTTCAGGGTGCGCTTCAGCAAGTTTATGCGGCGGATCGCTTTGTAGTTTCCTTCGACGTAGTGGCATTCGCCGGGGTGACAGCCCAGGATCAGCACGCCGTCGGCGCCGTTGCGCAGCGCGTGCAGCACCCAGGCCGGGTCCATGCGTCCGGTACACATGATGCGGATATCGCGCAGGTTGGGCGGGTAGCCCAGGCGGGACATGCCCGCCAGGTCTGCCGCGCGGTACGAGCACCAGTTGCACAGGAAACCGACCAGGACGGGATCAAAGTCTTTTCCGTTTTCGCTCATAGTTGTTTTCTCCTGTGCCTTTGCTTATACGGGTTCGGCGACCGGTTGGTGCAAGACATCGAACAGAACGCCGTCGATCTGCGCGGTGATCTGCTCATAGGTAAAGTGCGCGCCTGTGATGACCTGGCTGGGGCAGGCGGCGACGCAGGTGCCGCAGCCCTTGCACAGCGCCGGGTTCACGCGCGAGACCTTCAGGTCTTCGATATAGTCGATGGCGCTGTACGGGCACATCGTGTTACAGATGCGGCAGCCGGAGCAGTTCGCCTCGTCGATGGTGGCGCGCACCGGCTCCAGGCGTACGCTGCCCTTTCCGATGACGCTGAGCACGCGCGCCGCTGCGCCCGCGCCCTGCGCCACGCTCGCCGGGATGTCCTTCGGCCCCTGGCAGACGCCGGCAATGTAGATGCCGTCGGTCATCGTGGCGACCGGGTCAAGCTTAGGATGCCGCTCGATGAAGAAGCCATCGACCGAGCAGCTAATACCGAACAGGTGCCCGACCTCGGCGGCATCGTGGCGCGGTTCCATGCCGGCCGAGAGCACCACCATATCGACCGGGATGCGACGCTGCTTGCCGATGAGCGTGTCTTCGCACTGCACGATCAGCTTGCCCTCTTCGCCGGGCTGGCGCGCCGCGCCGGTGATCTTGGAGACGCGCCCGCGCACAAAGTGCACGCCCTCCTCGAGCAGGCGGTGATAGAACTCCTCGTAGCCTTTGGCGGAGGTGCGGATATCCATGTAGAAGTTATACACTTCGCCGCCGACGCGCTCTTTGACCAGGTGCGCAAACTTCAGCGAATACATGCAGCACACCGCCGAGCAGTACTGGTTGTAGCGGCGGTCGCGGCTGCCCACGCAGTGGACAATCGCTACGCTCTTGGGCACGGTCACGCCGTCGCGCAGCACCATCTGCCCGTCGGTAGGGCCGGAAGCGTTGACCATGCGCTCAAACTCCAGGCTGGTGAAGACGTTCGCCAGCCGCCCGTAGCCGTATTCAGGAATCCGGCGCGGGTCGAACTGGTCGTAGCCGGTGGCGAGGATGACGTTGCCGATCTTGTAAGTAATCAGTTCGTCTTCCTGGTCGAAGTTAATCGCCCCGGTGGGGCAGAACTTCTCGCAGACCCGGCACTTGCCGGTCTGGTAATAGGTGCAGGTCTCGACGTCGATGACCGGGTACTTAGGCACGGCCTGCGGGAAGGGGCGGTAGATGGCGGTGCGGTAGCCCAGCCCAGACTCGTAGACCTCATCGACGACCTTCTTGGGGCACTTCTCCCAGCAGGTGCCGCAGCCGGTGCAGTCTGCCTCGTTGATCTTGCGCGCCTTCTTGCGGATGGTGACCTCGAAGTTGCCGACGTAGCCTTCGACCTTCTCGACCTCGCTGTAGGTCAGCAGGGTAATGTTCGGGTGCATCGCCACATCGAACATCTTAGGCGTGAGGATGCAGGCCGAGCAGTCGAGCGTGGGGAAGGTCTTGTCGAGTTGGGCCATGTGCCCGCCGATGGATGGCTCGCGCTCGACCAGGACGACCGGGTAGCCGGCGTCGGCAATCTCAAGCGCGGCCTGGATACCGGCGATGCCGCCGCCGACGACCAGCGTCGTCGGCTCGACCGGGACTTCCATCGCATCCAACGGCTTGTTGTACACCACGCGGTGCACCGCCCCGCTGACCAGGGCTTTGGCCTTGTCGGTGGCGGCCTGCACGTTGTCCGGGTGCACCCAAGAAGCGTGCTCGCGGATGTTCGCCATCTCAAAGAGATAGGGGTTGAGGCCGGCGCGCTCGCAGGCGGTGCGGAACGTGCGCTCGTGCATGTGCGGCGAGCACGAGGCCACGACCACGCGCGTCAGCCCTTGCTCTTTGATATCCTCCTCGATCAATTCCTGCCCCAGGCTGGAGCACATGAACTTGTAGTCACGCGAGACCGTGACGTTAGGTAGCCCCTTGGCCCACTCCGCGACCGCTTCGACATCCACCGCGCCGGCGATGTTGTGGCCGCAGTGACAGATGTATACGCCAACTTTTTCTTCCGGCATGAATCAATCTCCTCCTACTCGATCATATCGGGCATCGGCAGCGCTTTTTTGTCGCGCTTGCGGGTCTTGGGTTTCTCAGGCGGTTCGGCGGTGATCTTGGTGAGGGCGCGGTCGGCGCTGACAAGTTCCTTGCCGATGGCGACATCTTTAGGAGTCATGCCAAACGCCAGGCCCATCACCTGGGTAAAGTAGAGAATCGGGATGTGGTAGTTGGTGCCGAAGCGCTTGTTCACGTCGGCCTGGTAGGCGTCGAGGTTAAGCTGGCACATCGGGCAGACGGTGACGATCACATCGGCCTGGTACTCTGCCGCGTTGTGCAGCAGACGGCGGATGAGTTCGAGCGCCACCGTGTCGCTGATCTGGGTCATATGGCCGCCGCAGCACTCGGCCTTGAGCGGGTAATCGACCACGGTCGCGCCCAGGGTCTCCATGAGCTTGTCCATCGTGGTCGGGTATTCCACGTTGTCGAAGCCGGTGTCGGGGCGCACGATGAGGCAGCCGTAGTACGGCGCAACGCGCAGGTTGTAGAGCGGCTTCGTCACTTTCGCAGCGACCCCGTCGTACCCTACGTCGTTGACCACGATATCGAGCAGGTGCCGCACCTTGAGCGTGTCCGGCTCGTAGTGCAGGTTGCCGGCGTCGAGCGCGCGGTTCACCTTGGCTTTCAGGTCGGGGTGCAGCCTCATGTTCTTGTCGGTCTTGTAGAGATTCACGTAGCACAGGCTGCACGGCGCCACGACCTCGGTCGCGCCTTCGCCGGCGGCCAGCGCCAGGTTGCGCGCCACCAACGCATAAGCCGGCAGTTGGTTGATCGAGAAATATTCCGACGCGCCGCAGCAGTTCCAATCGCTGATCTCGTGCAAATGCAAACCCAGGATGCGCGCGATGGCGTCGGTCGAGACGCCGTAAGCGGCGGCGTTCTTGGTAATCGAGCAGCCGGGATAGTAACCGTAATGATGGCCGCTGTTGGTGCTCATGCCGCGCCCTCCTTCGCAATCTGCTTGGCCTTGTCAAGAATGTTCTGCAATTGGTCCATATTCTTGATGCGCTCAGGTATAAAGCCCATCCGCCCTCTAAGGATCATGCTCATCCCCATGCCCATCCCCATGTTCACCAGCTTGAGCGGATTATGGAACAGGAAGTAGCGCGTCGCCAACCCCAGCTCAAACGAGCGCCCGTAGTTCTCCACGTAGCCGATGAAATGCTCAGAGAAGTCGGAGGCTTTGCGCTGTTCGTAGCGGCCTTCCTGGATAGCAAGTTGCTTGAGGGTATACATGATGTCGGTAATGGGAATCTCCTGCGGACAGCGGACCGTGCAATAGTAGCAAGACACGCAGAACCACGGCGTGTTGCTAGAGAGCACCTGATCTTTCATGCCGGCCGAGGTCATGGCGAAAATCATGCGCGGGCTGTAGTCCATATCGGGACCGGAAGGGCACGACCCGCCGCATGTGCCACATTGCAGGCATAAGACCAGTTTTTCACCGCCCGGCGTCGCTTTGATCACTTGATCGAGGAAGCTGTTACCGCCGTTTGATGTTTTCATATAGTGCTTTCCTCCTCATTATCACTTTGCACTAGACATGCGAGATGCGGGCACCTGAGTCGGGCTATGCGGGAACCCGCCGCCGTTTCACGCCCGTTTATGGAACGGCTCAATTTTACGCAGACAAATCGTGAAAAAAGGAGCAAACTCTTTGCTTCACAAGCTCTCGACTCACGACTAAACCATAAATGTAACTCGTAATTGCTGCTAGTGACATCTGTCACAGGCGGCTAGGTCGGGTATCCTGTTTGACAAGGCGCGGCTGCCAGACGACAATTTATGTTAGAATAGTCGCCGCTTGTTATGAACAAATCTTTGCTATGGTAATAATATGCCACAGGATTGTTTTCGTCAGGCCGGCGCGAGAAAGGAGAGGCTCCCGAAAGCCGGCCGAACACCCCAAGATCACCGGCCTGGCGTCAAGGATGCATTTGGCTCTTTGGCGAAATTCGGGCCATAATCGTTCGGCGATTGAGATCCTATACTTTAAACTATCTATATCTATATGGAACAAGAACCCAATGCCACTTTCCTATAACGAAGCCCTCGATTATCTCTACAGCTTCATCGACTATGAAGTCAAACGCCATCTCCGCTACACCCCAGACGTCATCAGCCTGGACCGCCCGCGCCGGCTCGCGGCGGCGCTCGGCAACCCGCACGAGTCTTACCCGATCATCCACATCACCGGCACCAAAGGCAAAGGCTCGACCGGTGCGATTTGTATGTCGGTCTGCCGCGCGGCAGGGCTGAAGACCGCGCTGTACACCTCGCCGCACCTGCAAGACTTCCGCGAGCGGCTGCGCGTGGATGGCGCAATGATCCCCAAAGAAACGCTCGCCGCGCTCGTGGAGGAGATACAGCCGGTCGTCGCCGAGACGGTGCCCGACGTCACCTGGTTCGAGTTGATGACCGTGCTCGCTTTCCTCTACTACGCGCGCGAGGCGGTCGATATCGCCGTGGTCGAGGTGGGGCTGGGCGGGCGCTTGGATTCGACCAACATCGTCACGCCGCTGGCGTCGGTCATCACCAGCCTCAGCTACGACCATACCTACCTGCTCGGCGATACGCTGGCCGACATCGCACGCGAGAAAGGCGGCATCATCAAGCCGGGCGTGCCGGTGGTCAGCGCGCCGCAGCCGCCGGAGGCGCTGGACGTGCTGGAGCGCATCGCCGCCGAGCGCAGCGCGCCGCTGATTCTGGTCGGGCACGACTGGACCTACACACCTGGCGTCGCCACCGAAACCGGCCAGACCTTTCGCGCCGGGCCGGCCGGCGGGCCGCAGGTCGAGTATTATACGCCGCTCTTGGGCCTGCACCAGGTGATTAACGGCACGGTTGCGCTGGCCGCGCTCGATCAAGTGGCCCGGCAGGGGCTTGATATCGGCGGCGCCGGGGCCGCGCAAGCCGGCCTGCGCCAGGTCGAATGGCCGGGGCGCCTGGAAGTCATCCAGCGCGAGCCGCGCGTGGTGCTCGACGCGGCGCACAACGCCGAGTCGGCGTGCCGGCTGCGCGATGCGCTGCGCGATCTGTTCCCGCACAAGCGCTTGTTCCTGATCTACGGCGCTTCGGTCGATAAAAATATTACCGGGATGTTCGAGGCGCTTCTGCCCATGATCCATCACTTGATCTTGACCCAGGCAGTCCACCCGCGCGCCCACGAGCCGTCCGACCTGGCCGAACTGGCGTGCGCCGTAGACCCCACGGTCGAGACATCGTGCATCGGGGTGGTGGCTAAGGCGGTCGAACACGCGCTGAGCCTGGCCGGGCCGGATGACCTGATCTGCGTCACTGGGTCGCTGTTCGTGGTCGGCGAGGTGCGCGACATGTACGGTCTGCCGCCCTGTAGTGTGGCAAAATTGGATGTGGAGCCTTCTAAACCGGTGGGTGGGAGTATTTAACGATGGGGCCTGACGGACACGATTTCTTCACCGTACCCAATGCCGAGCCGGACGCCAGCGGCTTGGTTCAACTGACGGTCGTTCCGCTACGCGACCTGGTAATCTTCCCTAACCTGATTATCCCGGTCAGCGTGCAGCGCGATTCGGTGATTACCACGCTGGAACGGGCGCACCGGTCGGGCAAGACTATGCTCGCCGTCGCCCAGGTCGAGCCAAACATCGCCAACCCGCAGCCCGAAGAACTGTACGGCTACGGCACCGAGATCGCCATTGGACGCCCGGCGCACATGCCGGACGGCTCGGTGACGGTGATGGTGCAGGGACGGCGGCGGATCGAGATCGTCGAGTACACACAGGAGCGCCCACAGTTGATAGCCGTCGGCCGGCCGCGCGAGAGCGCGCCGCCGCTCCCCGCCCAGACCGACGCACTGGTGCGCGTGACCCTGGACCTGTTCCGGCAGTGCGCCGAACTGAGCGATTCGGTCTCCGAAGAGCTGTACGTCCAGGCGATGAACATCAAAGACCCCGGCGCGCTGGCCGATATGGTCGCGCTGGCGATGGACCTCGCTTTGAGTGACCGGCAAGCCCTGCTCGAAACCGTCGATGTGGTAGACCGGCTGCGCCAGGCGAGCATGATCCTGGGCCAGGAGCTTGAAGTCCTGGAACTGACTCAGCGCATCAACATGCAGGTCGAGCAGTCGATGGACAGCGGGCAGCGCGAGATGTTTCTGCGCGAGCAGATGCGCGCCATCCAGCAAGAACTGGGCGAGATGGACCCGTTCCAGCAGGAATTGAACGAACTGCGCGAGCAGATCATCGAGGCGCACATGCCCGAAGAAGTCTTCGAGAAGGCGATGAAGGAACTGACCCGCCTCTCGATGATGCCGCCGATGGCCCCCGAAGTGGGGATCATCCGCAGCTACCTAGATTGGCTGGTCGAGCTTCCGTGGTGGCGCGCCAGCGAAGACAACCTGGATATCGCGCACGCCCAGGCCGTGCTCGACGCCGATCACTACGGGCTGCCCAAGATCAAGGACCGCATCCTCGAACACATCGCGGTCCGCCAGCTCGCGCCCGACCGGATGAAAAGCCCGATCCTGTGCTTCGTAGGGCCGCCCGGCACCGGCAAAACCTCGATGGGCAAGAGCATCGCGGCGGCGCTGGGCCGCGAGTTCGTGCGCGTGAGCCTGGGCGGGGTGCGCGACGAGGCCGAGATCCGCGGCCACCGCCGGACCTACATCGGCGCGCTGCC
>JAFGMM010000176.1 GCA_016927535.1 Anaerolineae bacterium | reverse complement strand
GTCTGACTCCCCTCGCCCCTTGAGGGAGAGGGGTCGGGGGAGAGGGGGAAAAAAGCGCTTAAGTTGATGCATATGGGGCGGGTCTCAGACCCGCCCAGGGCCGGTTTCAAACCGGCCCCTACCATTCACCAACAACACCACGCCGTGGAGAGGGGGACAGAGGGGGTGAGGTTATCTTAAAGAAACAAAACAACGTTAGAACGAATCAGCCCTCATAGCCGATTTGACCGGGTGTAAGAAAACCCTTACAATCCTTCAAACCCTTTTCATATTCTTTCTGCGGGAGGCAGACATGTCTAAAGAAAAAGACAAGAAGAAAAAGAAGGACGAGAAGGAAAAGAAAGACAAAAAGAAGAAAAAGAAGAAGTGATCCGGTAGGCTTGGAAAACCGCCCGGTCGCCTGTCCGGGCGGTTTTTGATTCACCGGTCTTTTACGGTGCCCCGGCGGCCGGTCTGCGTCGATTCGTGCGCGGCGTCCAGCACACGCTGTACGCGCAGCCCGTCGGCAAAAGTGGGCAGGTTGTCCTGCTGACCATACCGGATCGCGTCCACCGTAAGCTGCACAAGCCGCACAAACGGGCCGAGCAGCAGGTCGGCAGAGTCCCAGACCGGCGGGCGATATTCCATCGGGGGCGCGATGTGCGAGAGCAGCCATCCCTGCTGGCTGCCGGAGAGGCTGCGGTCATCCTCCAGCACCAACACGCCGCGATCCCCGTAGAGAGCAAAGCGCTGGTGCATCCCCGGCATCACGGCGCTGAGCGCGAGAGTGGCGCGCTGACCGCCTGCCATCTTCATCGAGAGGGTGGCCGCATCTTCGGCGGTGACGGTCTGCCGGCTCAGGCTCGCGGGGAGGTAGCGCTCTTTGACAAAGATGTCGCTTGTGGCGGTCACCTCGACGACGTCGCCGAGCAAATTGTGAATCGCGTCGATGTAGCGCGGCGCAAATTTGTTGATGACGCCGCCGCCCAGCGCCGCATCCGAGCGCCAGTCCCAATCCTCCACACCGCGCATCGCCGACGAAAAATGCGTCGCTTCGACCATCCGTATCTCGCCCACGTAGCCCTGTTCGGCAAGCACCGCGTGATAGTAAATGCCGGGGAGATAGCGCGCGGCAAAGTTGACCACATGCACCCGCTGGGCAGCTTCGGCGATGCGGAGCATCGCGGCGGCTTGTTGGGCGTCGAGCGCTAACGGGCTTTCACAGATGATGTGTGCGCCAGCGTTCAAGGCAGCGATGGCGACTTCGTGGCGCTGGTGGAGCGGCACGGCGATGCTCACAAGATCGGGCCGTACTTCGTCTAGCATTTGTTGGTAATTGTCGTAGACGGCGCGAACACCAAACTGAATGGCAGCATTTTGCGCACGGGTCTTATCTTTGCTGCATAATGTGACCACGTTCGTCTCGGAATAGGCCATAAAGCCGGGCACCTGTGCCCGCATTGCCATATCAGAGCCGACGACGGCGACGCGCAACGGCTTGTCTTCCACCTTCCACCTCCCGATATCGTGTTAACTTTAACTCTACTGAAATGTCGTGCTCAAGGCAATTGACCCGATGGTCCCAATACGTTTGAGTTTGTTAATTTTAAATTAATGATTCAAGATTGTGGTGAGGGTTGCGGCATCCATGTTTCCGCCGCTGAGGATTACGCCTACGCGCCCCGTCACCGCTGCCGCCCCGCTCAGCAGCGCCGCCACGCCCAGCGCGCCCGATGGCTCGACCACCAGCTTAGCGCGATAGAGCAGAAACCGCACAGCCGCGATGATGGCTGCTTCGGTGACGGTTTGCATATCGTCTACATACTTCAATACCAGCGGAAATGTCACTTTGCCCAGGTATGGCGTGCGCGTGCCGTCGGCGATGGTGGGCGGGTTGTGAACGGTGTGCAGTTTCCCGGTGCGAAACGACCGCGTGGCGTCGTCGGCGAGCGCCGGTTCGACGCCGACCACTTTGCACGATGGACACATCCCCTTGCCCGCAATCGCCGATCCGCTGAGCAGCCCGCCGCCCCCACATGGCGCCAACAAATAATCCAGTTCGCCCACCTCCTCGAACAATTCCAGCGCCGCCGTGCCTTGCCCGGCTACAACGTCGGTGTGATCGTAGGGCGGGACGATGGTATAGCCGTGCGCGGCGGCCATTTCGTTTGCGATGTCTTCGCGTTGGCGCGCGGCGGGGTCGTATTCGACGATGGTCGCGCCGTAGCCTTCGGCGGCGGCGCGCTTGGTGGCGGGCGCGTTGCCGGGCATGACCACCGTCGCGCTGACGCCCAACTCCCGGCACACCAGCGCCACCGCCTGCGCATGGTTCCCGGACGAGTAAGTGAGCACGCCGCGCGCTTTTTCGGCGTCGCTCAACTGGCTGATGGCGTTGAACGCGCCGCGAAACTTAAACGCGCCGGCGCGCTGGAAGTTCTCGCACTTCAGGTAGACTGCCGCGCCGGTTTTGGCATCCAGTGTGCGCGAAGTCATCACCGGCGTGCGGTGCGCGTGCCCTTTGATGTGCGCGGCGGCGGCCTTTATTAACTCAAACATGCACGTTGTTCTATCTCCAAGCGCTACGGGAGTTTAGGCTCCCGTAGCGCCAATATTCTAGTACAGTGCGGCGGAAGTAGGCCGCCGGTTTTCCCCTCACCCCCTAGCCCCCTCTCCCTC
>JAFGMM010000175.1 GCA_016927535.1 Anaerolineae bacterium | reverse complement strand
ATGTTGGCTCCGATTCCCCCTCTCCATGTTATGGAGAGGGGGTTAGGGGGTGAGGTAAATTCCAGAACATTATCTGACAAACTATAGCTGTGCAAGGTTCGCGGTTAAAATTTCTTACCCGTCGCAGCCAACGGTAACCTTTCGACCATACAAAAGGATTTATATTATCATGAACTCGCGTGAGCGTGTGCTAACTGCGTTCGAGCACCGGGAAGCCGACCGCGTACCCGTGTTCGAGACGATCATCAACGCGCCGGTGGCCGGCGACCTGCTGGGCCGCGAAACCTGGGTGGGCCTGGGCGGGAAGGCGCGCGGCAAAATCTACCACGACATGGTGAGCAGCGGGCGCGCCGCCGCGTACTTCGAGCAGCGCATCCAAGACCGGACCGAGCTTTACCTGCACCTGGGCCTTGACATGATGCCGGCGCTGCCGTACCCCACCGACCCCGCGCCGTGGGAGCAGTTGAGCGAGACCACGTGGCGCGAGGAGCGCTACCCCGGCATCTGGTTTATCCACACCTACGACCCCGAATTCGACATGCTGGGCGAGACCGACTCGCTCATCCGGCGCGAGCGCATCCCGGCCTTCGAGCGCATGGTCGAAGCGATGGAGGCGGGCACACCGTCGCTTGCCGGGCTGTCGTTCTACGAGTACGAGTATGCGCGCGCTCACGCGCCCGGCCTGGCGCTGATGACGCATGCCGACGTCGCCGTGCCCAGCGAGGCATCGTGGCTCGACGTGTATCTCGAGTGCATGATCGCGCGCCCGGACCTGATCGACCGCTACCTCGATGTGCGTTTGGCGCAGACCTTGCTTGAGCTTGACAAGATGCTAGAACTGGGCATCGACGTAATATGGGGCGCGATGGACCTGGCCGGGAAGAACGGGCCGCTGTTCTCGCCGCGCCACTACGCGCAGTTCTACCTGCCGCGCATGCGGGAGATCACCGGGCGCTGCGCGGCGGCGGGCGTGCCCTTCTTCAAGCACACCGACGGCGACATCAAGCCGATGGAGGAGGTGCTGTTGGCACAGAGCGGCGTAAACGGCTTCCACGCCATCGAGCCATCGGCAGGGATGGACATCCGGCGGCTCAAGGCGCAGTATCGCGGCAAGCTGACGCTGCTGGGCAACGTGGACTGCGCGCAAACCCTGGTCTACGGCAGCCCGGACGATATCCGCGCCGAGGTGGTCGGGCTGCTGCGCGACGTCTCGCCGGGCGGCGGGCACGTGCTCAGTTCGTCGAATTCGATTCACAGCGACGTACCCACGAAGAACTACCTGGCAATGCTGGCGGCGGTGCACGAATTCGGCGCATACCCCATACGGGTATAGGGTATCTATACGGGAGTTTGATGTAAATCTATTCGTTTTCTAATGCAGGGATGTTATCTTTGGGGATGTGAGGTAAAAAGTACTTTGTCGATGGGTGGCTGTTATGTAGGGGCGGCTGCGCAGCGTGAAACCCGCCCCTACGCCAAGCCGGTGACCACGCTGTATTGGTGCCGTTGGCGAATTCCCCTCTATCCCCAACCCTTTCCCCCACAAGGGGGGAAAGGGGGCCAGCATCGCGCCGAAGTGCGCATTTTCCCCCTCTCCCCAACGTGGGAGAGGGGGCCAGGGGGGTGAGGGGGAGCGATTTCGCCAACAACATCGTATTGCAGAACTCACAGACAAAGTAAAAAAATATTCGCGCGATCACACGAAACTTTAGCAAGACCAAAGGTGACAAATGGCTGCTGTATTGGATACTCCCATTACGACCAACGACCAGGGCATCGACCGTGTGCTGAGCGCCGGCTTGCCCGTGCTGCTCGTCGCGGCGGGCGGCGCGCTGAAACGGCGCGTGCAGAACGTGCTGCAAAAAATCGCCAAGGCGCAGGCCGGTAAGCTGCTCATCGTCAAGCTGGACCTGGACGAAAACCCCGAATCGGCCCGGCGCTACCATCTCGGCGGCCCGGCGGTGCTGAGCTTCAAGGGCGGCGTGGAGGTCGCACGCACCGAGGGGCTGCCGAGCGCGTCGGCCCTGAACGATCACCTGGCTTTCCTGCTGGAGGGCGGCCCGGTCCCCGGCACCGAGCCGGCGCCGGACGCCGGCGGCGCGCCGGTCGAGGTGAGCGACGGCACCTTCGAGCGCGACGTACTCAAGAGCGATATCCCGGTGCTGGTGGATTTCTGGGCGCCGTGGTGCGGGCCGTGCCGGATGGTCGCGCCGGTGGTCGAGAAACTGGCGGCGGAGTACGCCGGGCGGCTGCGCGTGGCGAAAGTCAACACCGACCAGAACCCGCGCTATGCGTCGCAGTACGGCGTGCGCGGCATCCCGACGCTGCTGCTCGTCAAAGATGGGCAGATATTCGACCGCCTGGTCGGCGTGCAGCCGGAGCCGGTGCTCCGCGAAGCGGTGGAGCGCGCGCTGTTGTCCTAGAGCGGGCCGGCGCATTTTTTTTGTATTGTGTTTTTGCGACAAATTTGATACGCTTTATTGAGATATGACCCTTCCCAAAAGGAGATGATATCGAATGGCCGAAACGACCAAGACCGTCAGGATTCCCAACATGAGCTGCGGGCACTGCGTGATGACCATCCAGAAAGAGATCGGCGCGCTGGCCGGCGTGACCGGCGTCACCGCGTCCCAGGAGACGAAAGAGGCCACCATCACGTGGACCGACGCGACCTCCTGGGCGACCATCGCCGAGACGCTCGAAGAAATCGGCTATCCCGCAGCCGAGTAACTTTTACTTTCGGAAGTTCACCACGGAGGACACGGAGTTCACGGAGAATTCTTTCAAGCGCCCTTTCAGCCTCTCCGTGAACTCCGTGCTCTCCGTGGTGAGTTTATCTTTATCAGGGAGGTCGGCACATGGCCGAAAGACAAATCACCCTGCCGGTCACCGGGATGCACTGCGCCAACTGCGCAAACACGGTCGAGCGCAGCCTGAAGAAGCTCGACGGCACGCTCGATGTGGTGGTGAACTTCGCCACCGAACGCGCCACCATCACCTATGATGACAAGCGCGCCGCCCCCGCCGACATGGTTCACAAAATCGAAGACGCCGGCTACGGCGTCATCACGGCGCAGGTCGAATTCCCGATCACCGGGATGCACTGCGCCAACTGCGCGAACACGGTCGCGCGCAGCCTGAAGAAGCTCGACGGCACGCTTGATGTTATCGTAAACTACGCCACCGAGCGCGCTACAGTCACCTACAACCCGGATGCGCTTAGCCCGGCAGATATGATCCACGCGATTGAAGACGCCGGCTACGGCGCGATTCTCGCCGGCGAAGGCGAAGCCGCCGAAGACGTGGAGCAGGCCGCGCGCCGCGCCGAAATCGCACACGAGACGCGCCGGCTGGCAGTGGGCGTGCTGTTCACGCTGCCGCTGTTCGTTATGAGCATGGCGCGCGATTTCGGTCTGCTGGGCGAGTGGTCGCATGCGCAGTGGGTGAACGTGTTGTTCTGGGCGCTGGCGACGCCCGTACAATTTTACGTGGGGTGGGATTACTACGTGAGCGCCTACCACGCGCTCCGCAACCGCACCGCCAACATGGACACGCTCATCGCGCTCGGCTCGTCGGTAGCCTATTTCTACAGCATCGCCGTGACGCTGCGCCTGGTACCCGGCCACGTCTATTTCGAAACCTCCGCCGCCATCATCACGCTCATCGTCACCGGTAAGCTGCTGGAGGCGCGCGCCAAAGGCAGCACCGGCGAAGCCATCCGCGCGCTGATGGGCCTCCAGGCCCGGACGGCGCGCGTGCTGCGCGGCGGCGCCGAGATCGATGTACCGGTCGAGGCGGTGCGGGCCGGCGAGATCGTCGTCGTGCGGCCCGGCGAGAAAATCCCGGTGGACGGCGTGGTCTTGGAGGGGCGCTCGGCGGTGGACGAGAGCATGATTACCGGCGAAAGCCTCCCGGTCGATAAAGCGCCGGGCGACGAATTGATCGGCGCGACGATCAACAAGCAGGGCCTGTTGAAGCTGCGCGCGACGAAAGTCGGCAAGGCGAGCGCGCTGGCCCAGATCGTCAAGCTGGTGCAGGACGCCCAGGCTTCCAAAGCGCCCATCCAACGCCTGGCCGACCGGGCGTCGGCGGTGTTCGTCCCGGCGGTGATTGCCATCGCGCTGGTGACCTTCTTCTTGTGGCTGCTGGGCGGCGCAGGGTTTACCGCGTCGCTGGTGCGGCTGGTGGCGGTGCTGGTGATTGCCTGCCCGTGCGCGCTCGGCCTCGCCACCCCGACCGCGGTCATCGTCGGCACCGGCAAAGGCGCAGGGATGGGCATCCTCTTCAAGAACAGCGCCGCGCTGGAAGAAGCGCACCGCCTGCAAGCCATCGCGCTGGACAAGACCGGCACCCTCACGCAGGGCGAGCCGGCGCTGACCGATGTCGTGGTCAACACCGAAGCCGGCACGTCGATATCGGCGGTCGTCATGGACAAAGACGACGCGCTGCGCTTCGCCGCCTCGGTAGAGCGCGGCTCCGAGCACCCGCTCGGCGCGGCGATTGTGCGCGCCGCGCAGGAGAAGGGGCTTGCGCTGGGCGAGCCTTCCGGCTTCGAGGCGGTCGCCGGGCGCGGCGTGCGCGCGCAGGTCGAAGGCCATACGGCGCTGGTCGGCAGCGAGCGCATGGTACGCGAGAGCGGCGCGACCCACATCAAGCCGCTCGAAGACCAAGCGGCGCGGCTCCAGCGCAGCGCCAAAACCGTGATGTGGCTCGCGGTCGATGGCAAGGCGGCGGCGCTGCTCGCGGTCGCCGATACGATCAAGGACGGCTCGCGCGAGGCCGTCGCGGAGATGCACCGGCTGGGCTTGCAGGTGACCATGCTCACCGGCGACAACGCGCAGACCGCGAACGCCATCGCCGCCCAAGCCGATATCGACCGCGTGCAAGCCGGCGTGCTGCCGGGCGGCAAGGCCGACGCCATCCAAAGCCTGCAAGCCGACGGCTTGCGCGTCGGCATGGTGGGCGACGGCATCAACGACGCGCCGGCGCTGGCCCAGGCCGATGTAGGCATCGCCATCGGCACCGGGACCGACGTGGCGATGGCGACCGCCGACGTGACGCTCATCAGCGGCGACCTGCGCGGTGTACCGAAGGCGGTCCGGCTCTCGCGCGCCACGCTGCGCACGATCAAACAAAACCTGTTCTGGGCGTTCGGCTATAACGTCTTGCTGATTCCGATTGCAGCGGGCATCCTTGCGCCGTTCGAGTGGGCGCCGGCGGCGCTGCGCAACCTGCACCCGGTGCTGGCGGCGCTGGCGATGGCGTTTAGCTCGGTCAGTGTGGTGTCGAACAGCCTGCGGCTGCGGGGCGTGAAGATCGAGTAAGCGGCGGCAAGGCAGCCAACGGCAATCTTAAGAGTTCTCTGGGAATTCGCGGGGTGCTGGGCCGGTCTGAGACCTGCCCCATATGCATCAACTTAAGCGCTTTTTTCCCCCTCTCCCCCGACCCCTCTCCCTCAAGGGGCGAGGGGAGTCAGACTCGT
>JAFGMM010000174.1 GCA_016927535.1 Anaerolineae bacterium | reverse complement strand
GCACGAGTCTGACTCCCCTCGCCCCTTGAGGGAGAGGGGTCGGGGGAGAGGGGGAAAAAAGCGCTTAAGTTGATGCATATGGGGCCGACCCGCCGGGTCGCCCCTACTACTCTTGGACGGGCGCCGGCGGGGAGGAAGGGTTGAACCCCGGCACCTGAAAGATTACGTTATACAGCGTCAGCGGTTCGGCAGCTTGCACCTCGTCAATGCCGCTGCAACTGCCTCCTTCGCCGAAGATCGGTATCCCCTGGGTTTCCCGGATCGTCTTCCAGATAAGGACGGCATACGGCCCGTCCAGCCAGTAGGGCGACTCCTGTGTCGAAATGTTCGCCAGCTTCACTGGCGCTTCGACCGGCCAGCAGGTAAAGGGGCGGTTGCCGTCGGGATTGGTGGGGTGCGCCGACAGCCAGCCGGCGCGCGGCTCGATCAGCACCGGCTCGTCTGCCAGTTCCAGGCACCGGAGTACGATGTCCTCGAAGCCGTGCAGCGCGCCGCCGTTGTGCGCCGCGACCCGGTGCGACCGGCCCGCCAGGGTCACCTCGATGACGGTGTACGACCGGACGCCCTCCGGCAGCAGGGCGGCGTCATCGACTTCGCTGTTCCAGCTAAAGAAGCCCAGGTTGGTAATAAAGTGATAATAGTTTTGCAAGGCGTCGGTGCCGGCTTTGCCTTCGAGCAGTTGGTCGCCGCCGCCCTCCAGCGGGCCGACCCACACCACACGCCCGTCGCCGTAGACGGTGCAGGTGGTAAGTTGATTGGACTGGAAGTAGATGGGGCTGGCGGGGCTTTCGTCGTAGATTTTGACGACGACGGCATCCGGGCCGGTGTCGAAGGGGATATCAGGGCCGGCGCCCGGCGGCGTCGGTTGCTGGCAGGCGGTAAGCGTTGCGATCACGACAGCGAAGAATAGCGTTAGAAAGGTTCGTCGCATTGCACAAGCACTCCTCAAGGTAAGCGTAAAGACATTTTAAACGCGCCGCTGCTGCCTGCCAATTACCCAAAGGGACTAAGCCTTTTATCCCGGAGACGCACGGGTAACTTCACGGGAGCTTCTAAGCTCCCGTGAAGCTTTTAGCTTTCAAGGTAGGATGCGTGAGGGTCACGCCTCCGGCATCACCTCGTAGGCTACGCCGTTGTAGACCACGATCACCTGCTCGCCCAGCGCGAGGTATTCGCCCAGTTCCGGGATCTGATCCAAGAGCGCGAAGTATTCGTCGCTGAAAAAGACCACCTTCTGGGTCGTGTATTGGTCGGGATCGTATTCGGTGTCGATCCACACGCCGTCGCGGTAGGCGAAGGTCTTGGCCTTGACGATTTTTACGACATTGCCGGCCTCAAAGTGCCCACCTTCACCCGGCGGCAGCCATTCACCGCCGCCGCCCTTATCCGCATCGCCGCCGCCCAGCCCGTTCATCATGGTCATGGTAGGCATGGCGGCGGGCGCGTTGGCCTGGGCCAAGTCCTGCATCGATTCGGACTCGTCCACGGCGACGGCGCCGGTCACGCTGAACTCACGATCGCCGAAGCTGCTCGCGGCTTCGGCGCGCCCATCCTCGGTGAAGATGTCGTCTTCGGTGATGAGGTACGAGGTGTAGGGCGTGATGATGCCGTAGCGCACGCTCAGCGCGATGATGCTCTCGACCAGCTCCGGGTTCTCGCCGTGCAGCCGGATTTGATTCAACAGGTCGCCGATGCGCCGCGTGGCCCACAGGCGCGGGATGAAGCTCTCGCCGCCGGCGTTGCGCGGGAATGTCAGGTCCGAATAGACGAAGCTTTTCTCCTTGCCGCCCACTTCGCCGCTGATCGTGAGGGTCGTCGCGCCGCCGTCGCGGTAGCGCCCTACGATCACCATCTGCGTCCCGGCGAACAGATCAGACAGCGGCATCTGGGGATAGCATTCCTCCACCATGATATCGCCGAAGTCGATCTTGACATTGCTCAGCACCGGCGCGCTGATCTTGGCGTAGAGGCTGCTCACCTCGTCGTCGATGCGCTCGTCGGGGCGCACGTAGGCGCTGACGCCCTGGTGCGCCTGCGCGAGGCTGTCGAGCAGCACCGTGTCCACATCGTAGCCCACGCCGAAGGTGAAGATGCGCACCTTGGAGGGCGCGGCTTCTTTGACGTTGGCAAGGATTTCATCGGTCTCGATGGTGTCGCCTTCGGTCGCCAGCCCGTCGGTGAGGAAGAGGATCACCGCTGGGCGCTCGCCGGCATAGTTCATCGCGTCCAGCAGCGCGCCGTTGATATCGGTGCCGCCGACCGCCTCCATGTCGCTGATCCAGTCGATGGCGCGCTGCGCCTCGCCGGGCGGCTGCACCTCCTTCGCGTAGGGACGCCAGCCGGTGCTGAACAGGATCAGGTTGAAGCGGTCTTCGGGGTTGAGGTTCTTCAGGACGTAGGCGGCGGCCTCGCGCGCCTGGTCCCACTTCTCGCCGTCCATGCTGCCGCTCTGGTCCAACACGACGATGATATCGCGCGGGATGACTCGCTCTTTCTCCACCTCGAACGGCGGCGCGACCAGCAGCGCAAAGAACCCGCGCGCCGTGGCGCTCTCGCGGTAGGTGAGCAGATTCAGGTTCACCTCGTCGCTCGCCAGGCCGTAGCGCAGGCTGAAGTCGATGTCGGGCAGGACGTTGTAGGCTTCGTAGCCGGCTTTAAAGTGGCGGTTGCCGTCGCGGTGGATGGCGATATCGTGCGTGTCGGAGTAGATCGCGCCGATGTCGTCGTTCGAGAACACCTCGACGTGGATGGCGACCTCCTCCAGCGGGCGGGCTGAGAAGCGCTCGGTGTCCAGCGGGTAGAGGTAGCTGACAAGCCCTTGATCGACTTCGAGAATCTGCGCGTATTCCATTTCGATGCGGCGCTCCTCGCCGGGCGCGATGGGAAACACGTTGGCCTGCACCAGGTCGCGCCCGATGTATTCGAGCAGCGCGGGGTCGCGCAGCTTCCGCACGATATCATCGTAGATGCGGCGCGCTTCCTCTTTCTCCAAAATCTTCGCCTCGATGGGTTTGCCGTCTACCCACATCACGAAGTCGTTGACGGTCGCGCCTTTGGGCAGCGGGAAGATATACGTTCCCTCGGCGGTCTGCATACCCTCGTTGACGAAAACCTGGTCAACGCGGGTCGTGGCGACCTGGTTGTCGATCTTGATATCGACGTGGTGGTAGCGGATGGTCAGCCACACCGGGTCGGCGACCACGCCGGGCGGCGGTGGGACCGGGATGATGATGCCGTCGGCGCTGGCGGGGAGCGCGGCCAGCAGCATCGCGGCCAAGATAAACATCACACCCATTTTTTTCATCGCTCACAGTGCCTCCTGAAATTAAGTATGCTTACTATCAAGACGCTGTGCCGCGCCGAAAGGTTCCCGCTGCACATGGAGAGCAAAACGGGCGGGTCCTGTGCAGGAACCCGCCCGTTGCGATTGCACGATACGCCCTTACTCCATTTGGATGTCCGTCGGGATCGGCGTCGAGTCCGCCGGCGTATTGCTGGGCGTGGGCGTGTTGCTGGGCGTGTAGGTCGGGCCAGGCGTGCGTGTGAGGCTGGGCGTGTAGGTCAGGCTGGGCGTATACGTCAGGCTGGGCGTGTACGTCAGGCTGGGCGTGTAGGTTTGAGTCGGCGTGTCGGTCGCCGCCGGTGTATCGACCGGGACCGGCTCGACGCCGCCGCCGCTGCCGCCCCACTGCCCCGGATAGTGATAGGCGCAGTAGGCGGAGATGTCGAAGAAGAAGAGCGTGCCGTTGAAGTCGTAGGGGCGGACGCCCTTGTTATTCAAGGTCTGGGCGTAGCCGTCGAAGTCAACCCACACGTTGATCGTCTCGCCGGGGCCGACGACCGGGTTGGTCAGCCAGCCGTCGGTGATGGCTGCGCCGCTGCCGGGCCGGCCGGCGTCGGTGGTGACCTGTAAGGGCCGGCCATCCGGGCCGTAGGCCAGGGTTTCTTCGATGTCCGGGTTAGGATCGAAGACGACGACTGCCGTTGGGTCGAAGGCGGACGGCCCGCCGAATGCGATGAAGTCTAGCGTCATCCCGGCGAAGCGCGGCACCCAGTTCAGGCTGAGGCGTTCGATGGCAATCGGCGTGGTGCCGGGGTTGGTGAACCGGAAGCGCACGACCGCGTTATTGAAGAACTCCGCCGAACTCACCAGCGGCAGGACACACAGCGGCACCGGCGTGTCGGTGGGAGGCGGCGTGGCGGCCGGCGTGTCGAAGTCGAAGATGAGATCGCAGTTGACGCCGGCGTAGTTGCTGAAGTGGAAGACCGAACCGTTGAAGTGCCACGGCTCGTAGTAATCTTGCATCTGGGCCGGCCCGTTGATGTACTCGGCGCGCCACAAGATGGGCAGCGAGCTAGGGCCGCCGCCGGCTACCATGCGGTTGGCGGTCTCATCCCACATCCCCTCCGAGCCGGTGTTGGTCGGCGGGTTGCTGTCGGTGCCCACCCAGTGCGACTGGCCGTTCATAATCATGCGGTTCAGGTACATGGTGGGGTAGACGATGTTCTTGTGCCACGCCAAGTCAACGCCGGTCAGGTAGAACGCGGCGTCGTTGTCGTTCGTGAACAGCACGTTGAGCACCCTGCCGCTGAGCGAAACCCCGCTCGCGCTGCCGTCGCCGGTGATGGTGATTTGGTTGCCGACCACGGTCGCGGTGGCAAGCTCCACACCCAGCAGCGAGCACACAGGCACTTCGGTCGCGGTGGGCGTGCTGGTGGGCGTGCGGGTGGGCGAGGGCGTCCAGGTCATGGAGGCCGTGGGGGTGTTAGACGGCGTGTGGGTGGCGGTGGCGCGCTCGGTGTTGGTCGGCGTGTTGGTGGGGCGCGCCAGCATCGGCGGCACGCCGAGCACGCGCGACGAGCGGAACGACTCGTTCACCATCGTGCGGGTGGCGCGCAGCCGGACGTACTCGGTCAGGCCCAGCGGCGTAATCAGCGGGTGATTGAACGTGACTACGATGGTCACGTACTGGCCGGGGCCGCCGGGGTCTTCCTGGTTATACCCTTCGCGGAAGGTGTTGACGTTCGTCATCTCAGGCGGCGAGCTTGGGTTGTCCGCCGCCAGCCGGCAGTCGAGCCGGCCCGGGTCGTCAGGGTATTCGTTGTTCAGGCCGCGCAAGGCGTAGCGGTTGCCGGGGTTGTCAACGTCGTGAATGTAGCTGCGTGATGAGCACACCGTCACGTTGAACCAGCCCGGTTCGTAGCGGTTGCTCATCTCGCTGGGACCTTCGGTCGGCCCCCAGGCGCCGCCGCCCGGCCCCCAGTCGTCGGTGCGGACCTCGACGTTCCCGCCCAGACTGTCGTTGATTGCCAGGCCGGGCGCGCCGCGCTGGCCCTCGCGCTCGATCTCCCAGAGGCGGGTGTAGTCGGCGATCAGCCCTTCATGCTCCACATCGCCGGGTTCGCACGCGAAGCCCTCGCCCCAGAAGTTGTTGAAATCCAGTTCGGCGGCGCCGGCGGGGTTGCTGGTAAAGTCGCCGCAGTTCAAGGCCCTGCCGCTGCCGTCGCCGCGCTGCGCCGGGTGAATCCAGGTGGGGCAGGTTTGGCACAGCCCGGTCACGGCATAGCGGGCGGCGGTGCGGGCGGCGTTTTGCAAAACGATCCACGCATGGAAGATGCGCGCAAACTCGATGATTCCGAAGATCATCATCACAACGATGGGCAGGGTGAGGGCAAATTCGACGAGCGTTTGCCCCCGGGTTCGCCTTTGGTGTCTTGGTTTGCTCATGGCTATTGCCCCTTCTTACCAAAGTAACACTAAATAAAACGAATAAGTACGCACATAAACGAACGGTCTACTTTCCTCGCTCCCGACCGGGAGCGAGGAAAGGCGTCAAATCATGCCTTACCGGGTCACGCGGGTGAACATGCGGCTGGCGATTTCGGCGAAGACCCGCTCCAGGCCCTGGTTCGGGTCGTCCACGAAGAAGTAGTTGCCGCACGACGGGTCGTCGGTGATCGGGTTGATCCAGTGGCCGGAGGCGTCCAGCCGGCTGGGATCGCCATGCGCGCGGTTCTCGCACTCGCTGACGCTGGCCGGGTTCGGATCGGTGACGAGAATGTAGCGCCCTTGATCCGCGTCATACAGGCGCTCGTAGTCGCCCGTGCCGTCGCGGACGCCGTTATCGCCCACGTCGGAGATGTAGCGCAGCAGCGCCTCGCCGTGCCAGGGTTCGGCGCCGTCGCCGGCGATCATCTCGCGCCCCAGGCCGATGGCGAACATGGCGATGAAGTTGCCGGTGTCCGCCAGACCGGCGTCGTCGGCGCGGTCACGGGAGTAGTCGTCGGCGTCGTACCGGAAGCCTGCTACGCCGGTGCCGGGGTTGTCGTCGTCGTATTCATGGCGGGTATAGGCGTAGTCGTCGCGGCAGTAGGGCGCGCCGTCGGCAAAGGTCAGCTCCGGGCAGAAGCCGCTCGGATAGTTGACGATCAGGTCGGGGTATTCGGTGGTGGCGTTGGCGGCGCCGTCGGAGAGGAGCACCATCACCCAAACCGCAGCCGGGTTCTTCCAGGTGCCCGCCGGCCCACCGGAGAGCATGCTGTTGGCCGTCTCGATACCGCCGCCGATGTTGGTGTTGCCGCACGCGGCCAGCGCGGTGTAATCGTCGGTGTATTGGTAGCCGCCCTCGGCTTCGGGCACCAACAGGCCGTTTTCCTGGCGCATCACCCAGCACTTGTTCCACTGCCAACCTTTGATGCCGCCGTTGCGATTCTGGCTGACGTAGACGCCGACGCCGCGCCGCTGCACGTTGCCGGGCACGCCGAGCAGCACTTCTTCGGCGGTCTGCTTGTCGGAGATCATCGGATACTGCGTCCAATCGCTGTTGACACAGGGCAGGTGCGGCATGTAGGGGTTCTGAAGCTCGCAGTCTGGGTAGCGCACCACGGCGTAGCGGTCGAAGGTGACGATCACGACGCGGTCGCCGCGCACGAAGTCCATCTTCTTAATAAAGTTGCTGGCAGCGATGCGCACGTTCTTAAACGGGTTGCACACCAGATCATTAAACCAGCCGTCGCCGTTGGGGTCGTTGCAGTAGTAGCCCCAGTTCTGGTCGTTGCGCCCGCTGCTGCCGGGCGAAAAGGTGGACAGCGTGGGCGGCGGCAGCGGCAGACGGTTGGCATTCGGGACGTACTGCGCGTCGGTCGGGTCGAAGTACTGCTCCACTTCGGCGTAGTCGTTGCCGGGGCAGCTGCCATCCGGGTAGACCAGGGCGTTGCCAAGCCCTTTATAGCAGGTCAGTTCCGACATCGACTCTGAGGTGTCCAACACCAGCGCCAGGTCGATCACGGCGGTCTCGCCGATGGCGGTGGCCTGGAGCCGGATGCTGCCCATACCCAGCAGGCTTAAAAAGGTGGTCGGCGATTCGATCTGCGCGGTCACGCGGACCATCTTGCGCGGCAGGTCGGTTTCGCTCAGCGGGCAGAGCTCCGGGTCGCCGGGCACGGTGTCGCAGGTCTCGACGAAGATATCGCTGATGTCTTGCACGCCCACGCCGTGCAGTTCGATGTACTGGTAGGCGGCCTGGACCATCTTCAAATAATTGCTATCTTCGCGGATTTGCCCGGCGGCGGCGAGCGCCGCCGCGTCTACGGCGCGGCGCAGGGTGCTGAAGCGCACGAACAGCAGGGCGATATCCGTCACCAGGCCCACAAAGACCATCAACATCACGAGCGCAATCGCCAGCATGATGACGGATTGCCCGACCTGGCTGCGTCGGTTTAGGTTTCGGCGCAGGGATTGCAGGAGTCGTTTCATCGCTTTCGCATCCCTCCTTGTCGTCATCGTCTTATCTTTCACTATCAACATCATCGGTTTCCGGTCGGGGTGGGTTCGGCGGCGGAGACCGGGAACATCACCCAGACGTAAATTTCCATCGGGTTCGCCAGCGAACTGACGAACGGCAGGCCGAGTAATTGCTCGTGCCACCAGAAGACTTCTACCAAGACCAGGCCGCCGGCCAGCCCTTCGCCTTCGAACTCGTACAGGCGTTCTTCGATCTCGCCGGGGTCCCACTCCGAGCCGTAGCAGCCGTCGCTGCGGCGGTGGTTCGCGCAAGATTCGTTGGAGGCGGGGTCGCATTCACCGCAGAATTTTTCCGGGTTGGCGGGGTAGTCGGCGCTCGGGGTGCATTCGTCGTTGCCGACCGCGGTAAGGGTGTAGCCGATGTGTTCGATCACCGACTCGGCGCTGCCGTAGGCGTCCCGGTCGCACTGGTTGCGCTCGATGGGCATGCGCCCGCCGCTGATGGGATAGGTGGGCGCGATGCGCGTGAAGGGCCACGAACTGGACCGGGCCGGGAACTCCGGCGGGAGGTACCAGCCGGCGGTGTAGGGTGGGACGTAGGAGAAGACCGATACGACCACTTCGTCGCGCGTCCAGTCAAACTCCAGGGGCGACAGGTTGTAGAGCACCCGGCACGCCACGCCGTCGAAGTAGCGCAGCGGGCTGTCTTTCGCCGCCCGGAGCCGGGCTTTGATATCTTCGTCGCCGCTGGGGTTGTTCAGGTAATCTTGGACTGCCTGGTAATATTCTTCCATCTCGGGCCGTGGGTTTCGCAAGTGAGCGAACAATTCATCGTAGCACTGGTCGCCCACGCAGCAGTCGTGCCGGAACGGTTCGTTCGACAGGCCGATCTGCCACTGCTGGACTGGGTCGCCGGTGGCGCCGTAGCGGCCGGCCTCCCGGCTGGCGTCGAGCAAAACCAGGTAGTTGTTGGCGTACCAGCCGATTTCGATCATCCCGAACAGCAGCAGCAGCAAAATCGGGAGGGTCAGGGTCAGTTCGACCAAGCTCTGCCCGCGCCGGCTGCGACCGTCGAGCGCCGCTCTGAACCGGCGCAGCTTTGCGTTGAATGGTTGCAGTTTGTTAGCCATAGCTTTTCCTCAGAGTACAACACGTACTTTGTGGGATAACGATATCCTCACTGTTAATAGAATACCACAAGCTGAGGAATGCTCGTGTTGGTAAGTGTAAGGACAAAGTAAGGAATTGTGAATCGGCTTTGCCGGACGTGTTACAATTGACTCTGCTGCGCGGCAGCAGGGTGCGCTCGGCGCGAACCTGGCGCGCGTGTGCGGCGCTGCTTTTTAACTTTCACCGAGGAGAAAATGCGATGACGACTGCTGACGTGGGGACGCAAGCGAATCCGCTCCGGGTTGCGATTGTTGGCTCCGGGCCGTCGGGTTTCTATGCCGCCGACCAGTTGCAGCGCGAGCAGAAAGACGGTCTCTACATCGAAATGGACATGTTCGAGAAATTGCCCACCCCGCACGGCTTGGTACGCGCTGGCGTCGCGCCTGACCATCCCAAGATCAAGTCGGTGACGCGAGTCTATGATCGCATCGCAGCCAGGCCCAACTTCCGGTTTTACGGCAATGTGGAATTTGGCAAGGATCTGACCCATGCCGACTTGCTCTTGCATTACCACCAGATCATCTATGCGGTGGGTGCGCAAACCGACCGCAAGCTGGGCATCCCCGGCGAGGACTTGCCCGGCAGCCATGCCGCCACCGAATTCGTCGCGTGGTACAACGGCCACCCCGGATACCGCGATTTGCAATTCGACCTTTCGCAAGAGCGGGTCGCGGTCATCGGCAACGGCAACGTGGCGATGGATGTGGCGCGCATTCTGGCGCGCTCGTATGACGAACTGCGCGTAACCGATATCGCCGACTATGCGCTCGAAGCGCTGGCAAACAGCCAGGTGAAAGAGATTTATGTGCTGGGCCGGCGCGGGCCGGTGCAGGCCGCCTTCACCAACCCGGAGATCAAAGAGTTTGGAGAGATGGAAGACGCCGACGTGATCGTCACGCCGGCGGAAGTGGATCTGGACCCGCTGAGCCTGGACTGGCTGATGCAGCACAACGACCGCACCGCTGAGGGCAATGTGCAAATCTTGACCACCTATGCCCACCACCGCGAGGCATGCTACGAGTGTTCGCGGCGCATCCATATGCGCTTTCTGGTGTCGCCGGTCGAGTTTCTCGGCGAGGAGCGTGTGGACGCGATCAAGCTGGTGAAGAACGAGTTATATCCCCGCGCCGATGGTACGCTGCGCCCGCGCCCGACCGATCAGTACGAAACGTTGCCGGTGGGTTTGGCGTTCCGGTCAATCGGCTACCAGGGGGTGCCGTTGCCTGGCGTGCCCTTCGACCAACGCGCCGGCATTATCCCGAACGAGGAGGGGCGCATTTTCAACCTCAGCACGGGCGAGATCGTGACCGGGGAGTACGTGGTCGGCTGGGTCAAGCGCGGGCCGAGCGGCGTCATCGGCACTAACAAGCCCGATGCTTACGAGACCGTCAACATGATGCTGCAAGATTTGAAGCTGGAGCATATCAACCAGCCCGTGCTGCCGCGCCGCGAGGACCTGGAAGGTCTGGTACGGGTGCGCAAGCCGAACTACATCTCTTACGAGGACTGGCGCACCATCGACGAAATCGAAACGACGCGCGGCCAGGCGATAGGCCGTCCCCGCGTGAAGTTTACGCGCGTCTCGGATGTGCTCGACGCGCTGGCCGCGTACAAGGGCCGGAAGGTGGAGGAAATCTCGGAGGAAGCCCGGCTCCCGGTCGAATCGTTCAAGGAGACCAATGTCGAGCGCGCGCTCAGCGCCATTGAGGGGATCGTCGGTCCTGACGCCGCCAACCGGTTCCGGCTCTTCCTGGGCAAGTGCACCAGCCTGGGCATCGCACCCGAACGCGCGCCTCGGATCGAAATCCCTTTCCGGCATCACGCGCAGTTCCGGCGCAACGCCTACTGGCCTGAAGGCGGCCGGCCCCACCCGATCCCGGTGTTTTACCTGGGCATCGACGAGAGGCGCCAGGGTTGGCCGACGTTCGACGTGCCGCTGCGGTTGTACTACTCGCACATCGTCGGCCTGAACGGCGGCCGGCTCCAGATCATGCACGATGAATTGGCGGCGCTGGGCTTTGCGTCGGATGGCCTGGAGGGCGAACCTTCGATCAGTCTGCGCAGCCACTGCGACGCGGATTCGCTCGATGCGCTGTTCGCGTGGATCGACAAGACGGTGGAGTTCTTCGTCGGCACGTTACGGGACGAGTAGCGCGGTCAGGTCAAACGGTTGCACTCCCGATATACGCTTCCTGCGTGTCGCGCGTGTAGCGGCGCAGACGCGGGTAGCGCCACGCAAGCCATGCCGTGAGCAGCACCGTCGCCGCGCCGCCGGTGAAGATGGCGAAGGGGGTGCCGAAGGCGTCTGCGACCAAGCCGGCTTCCAGTTCACCGAGCTGCGGGCCGCCCATAAAAAAGATCATGTTCACGCCGACCATACGCCCGCGCAGGTGGTCGGGCGTCATCACCTGGCGGATGGTGCCGCGTATCACGGTCGAGACGGTATCGCCGGCGCCGGTGAGCGCAAATAATCCATACGACAGCGCGAACAGCGTCGAAAGCCCAAAAAGCGCCGTTGCCGCGCCGTAAACGGCCACGCTTGCCAGCAGCACCGTGCCCTGGCGGTCGATCTCTTTATCGCGCAGCGCCAGCGCCGCGCCGGCGATCAGGGCGCCGATGGGCTGCGCAGTCGCCAATAGGCCGTAGCCCGCCGCGCCCACGCCCAGCATCTCGCCTGCGACGATCGGGAGCATGGTCCGTGCCGAAGCGAAAAAGGTAGCGAAGAAATCCAGCAGCATGGTGCTCCAGATGATGCGCGAGCGATAGGTGAACTTCAACCCTTCGACCATCGACGCCCGGTCGAAGGGTACGCCCTGGGCCGCTGCCCGGCCCCGGTCGCGCATCACCAGCAGCGGGAGCATCGCCGCAAGAAACAGGATGGCATTGACGGCGTATACCAGGCCCATATCGAAGCCGGCGATCAGGACGCCGGCCAGCGCCGGCCCCACGATTGTCCCCACCTGCCACATCACCGTGTTGAGGCTGACCGCGTTGGCGAGGTGTTCGCGCGGGACCAGGTTCGGCGCCAGGGCCTGCCGGGCGGGTTGGTCGAATGCGCTCGCCGCCGCGCCCGCTGCGGTGAGGAAGTAGATCACCGCGACCGTCGCGCCGCCGAAGGTCGCCCACGCGAGGAGCACCGCGAACAGCACGGCGCCGCCTTGCGCCCACAGCATCACCGTGCGGCGGTTGTGCGTGTCCGCCACCATGCCGCCCAGCATCGCAAACAAGAGAATGGGGAAGACGCGCACCAAGCCCAGCAGCCCCAGCCCCAGCTCGGCGGAGAAGGACGCCTCGCCCAACAGCGGCAGGACAAATACATAGCGCCCCCATCCGAGCAGGTCGCCGGTGGTTCCGTGCATCCCGGCGAGCACCGGCGGGCCGTCGCCGGGTCGGAGCAGTTCGTAGATGTGCCAGTTCACCGCGATAAGCTGCATGTTCGAGCCGATGGTTGCGATCAACTGGCTCAGCCAGAGTAGCCGGAAGTCGTGGTAGTGCAGCGCCGCCAGGCGCGGCGGCTTGGTGGACTTGATGGAGTTGGGGTTGTTCAACGAATATCCGTTCAGTTCAGGAGCACCCGGTACAGCCCTGTCGCCCAATCCCGAATCGCCTGCCAGTTGCGAAAGTCGCCATCCGGTAGCCGGGTGAGCCGGGCCATGAGTTTGTCGGTCATCGAGAGGCTGCCGTAGTTCAGCGCCCCGGCGAAGCAGCCCACACTCACCGGGTTGACTTCGGGTACGTGGACACGGATCGGCTCCAGGTAAGCTTTGACGGCCCGGCGATTCTTCGGGGTATTATCCCTCACCGTCATGCAGGTTACAAAATATGCGACCGGGACTCGGCTCAGCGCGGCGCGGTGACACTTGAGAAATTCCGCTGCTTCGAACAACCATTGACCGGCGCGGATGGAAGCGCCGAGCGCCACCGCCCGGTAGCGGCTGAGTTCCCGCACCTCGCCCACGCGCCGCACCTCTACCGTCAAACCGCACTGGCGCAGTTCGTGGCCGATGACCTCGGCGATATCATGGGTCGAACCGTATCCGCTGGCGAACGCGACCAAGAGTCTGTCTTGCATGCATGATCCTAACCCAACCCGCTCATTTAGCCACGTAGTGTATGAAGCCCTCAGCCGTTATTATACCGCTTTAGCGCACGGGTTGCATTAAGGCGAAATAAAAATATAAATCGAATACGGTGTATCTTTAATGTAGATTGGAATTATAAGCGCTTTAATATAAGAAATTTATATACTTATAAAAAGTAAGCAAATCTCATCAGGAATCTGAGTAATTAGCAGACTTAATTTGCCTGCTATGGATTTGCTTACGGCGGGCCGCCGGGTAGGGACGGCCCGCCTGAATTCCTCGTGAGGGCTGATTAATCGTGATCGTGCGGTTCGGTGTGAATCGTCACCCGTTCCAGGGCCGGTATCTCGGCGCGCACGCGCATCTCGACCGTCTCTGCCAGGCGATGCGCAGCTTCCAGCGGCATCTCCGGCGCGACATGACAGTGCATGCTCAAGGCATAGCTGCGCTCATCGACCGAGCAAATGTTGCAATCGTGCCAGTCGTTGTCGGGGAAGAGACGCTCGGCGCAGAGCAGGGCGCAGCGCGCCAGCTTGTGCGCATTGGCCCCGGCGTCGAGCGCTTCGGCTGTGTACGCCGGCTCGATATGCGTCACGACCCGCGCCAGGTCTGGAATGGCCTCGCGCAGACGCGCCTCGAACTGCGAGACGATTTCGTGCGCCTCGCCGACGGTCTGCGCCGGCGCGACCTCCACGTGCATCTCCAGCGCCAGGCCCGCGTCGGTGCGGGCCGCGATGACCTCGTGGACGCCGAGTCCCAGCGCGTCGGCCTGGGCGCGTGCGATCAGTGCATAGTCGGGCGTATCGCCCGGCACGCTGCGTGCCGGCAGGAAATTCACCTGGACGTCACTCAGCCCGTCGAAGTGGTCGCGCAGCCGGGCGCGCATTTCGCCGGCGATGGCGGCGCAGTGTGCGGTGGTGGTCGGCGGCGCGACGCGCACATCCATATCCAAGTGCACATCGTCCGCCGGGCCGCGACTGCGCACCCGCATGATCTGCTGCACACCGGGGACGGTTTCGGCTATCGCCTGAACCGCGCCGGCGTCCAGGGCGGCGCAATCCACCAGCACGCTGGCAGCGTTGCGCACGACATTAAACGCGGTGCGCCCGGTCAGCGCGACGACCACGAGCGCCGCCGCGGCATCGACCCAGCCCAGGCCCAGTTCTACGACGACCAGGCTCACGAACACCGTGCACGAGACCATGATATCGTTGCGCTTGTCGGCGGCGCTGGCTTGCAGCGCCTCGGATCTGAAGCGCTGGCTTGCACGCTGCTGGTAAATATAAAGCACGATATTCACGCCAAACGCGACGACCATCACGGCGAAGTTGGCGACGGTCAGTTCCGGGACCTCGCCCGATACCAGGCGCGTCACACTGTTCTGCACCAGTTCCCACGCGGCCAGCAGCAGCAGCCCGCCGACGAGCATGGCCGCGAGCGTCTCGAAGCGCCGGTGGCCGTAGGGGTGGTCGGCGTCGGCCGGCCGGCCGGCGATGCGAGTCATCAGCATGGCGATCAGGTTCGCCACGGCGTCGAGCGATGAGTCCACGGCGTCGGCGAGCATCGCCAGCGAACCGGTGAGCAGCCCGACCGCAAACTTGATCGTCAGCATAACCAGATTGGTTCCGAAAGATACCGAGTAAACCCGATTGATTTTTTGATACCGGTTGACGAGCGTCATGAGGGTTCCCCATACCAAAAGTTGACGAAGCGAAAACCGATCATAGCTCGTTCTGGGAACTCGTGCAAATATGATTACTAACCGGGCGTTCATAGATTTAATTGCTATGAAAATCGCTTTATTATTGATTTAAAATGTCTTATAAGGGGACGCTAAATTCGCTTCTTGGAGGCGAAGACCCTGGGTGCTATTGCGATGATGATTCGGTGCTCTTATCCGCGCGCCAACGATGAGGTATGCAGGTGTGTAATAAAGTGTTCATAAGAGATTGAAAGACTTGATTTACTGATGAGGCAGTAGTATATTATCTGATGTTCATTCTGACATAGCACCCAAGGAGAAGAAGTCGATGAGGGGACGCGGGATCCATGGAAAGCTGTTCATCAGCTTATTTGTCATTTTGAATCTTGCCGTTCTGCTCGCGCCCGTCGGCGCGCAGGAAGACGCCATCGTTCTCGAAGGTCATGCCGACTCGGTGTGGGATGTCGCATTCAGCCCGGACGGGAAGACCCTGGCTTCGTGCGACGAGACGGGCATCGTCATTTTGTGGGACGTGGAGACAGGCGAGCCGGTTCAGACCATCGAAGCGCATGCCAAGCCGGTGCTCAGCGTCGCCTTCAGCCTTGACCCAGAGGCGTCGGTCCTGGCGACCGGGGGCAAAGACGACACCATCGTGCTGTGGGATCTGGCGACCGGCGAAAAGCTCCATACCCTGAACATGAAAGACGACGTTACCAGCCTGGCTTTTAACAGTGACGGCTCAGTGCTGGCGGCCGGCAGCAAAGACAAGAAGGTCTGGCTGTGGGATGTGCGCTCCGGTAACAACCTGGTCAAGCTGAGCGCCAAAGGTCAGGTGACCTCGGTCGCCTTCAGCCCCAACGACGAGATGGTCGCCGCCGCGACTCAGGACGGCAAGGTTTATTTGTGGGATGCCTTCACCGGCGATGAGCTGCTGGTGTTGGAGGGCTTCGAGGGCGCGGCGACCGGCGTGCTCTTCAGCGCCGACAGTGCGGTCGTGCTGGCCGGCGGCGAAGACAAGACGGTGCGCGGCTGGTTCGTGGCGGACGGCGAGGTCGCGCAGAAAGAGGAGATGCACAAGCGCGGCGTCACCGGCGTCGCGGTCAGCCCGGACAACACGCTGCTGGTCACCGCGAGCGGCGACCACACGATCAGGGTGTGGGATATCGCCAAACCGGCAAGCGAAGGGCCGCTCGCCGAGTTGACGGGCCATACCTGGGTGGTGAACGCGGTCGCCTTCAGCCCGGATGGGAAGTGGTTGGCGTCGGCGGGCGGCGATAACACGGTGCGCCTGTGGGATATGTCGGCGCTGAGCGCGGCGAGCGTCGAGGCGACTGAGGAAGCGACTGAGGAAGCAACCGAGGAAGCCGGCAATTAGGCGCTGCCGGGTGCTACAAGTGGATAGGGGTTCGTTCGCCGCCGGGCGCGCCGGGAGGTGTGCGCGGCGGCTGTTTTGTTTTCTAATGATGGAAAAGTAACTAAGTTGAACTTTTTTAGTTCATAAGCTGTGATAAAATACTTACAAGTCGAGAAGTTGACCTTTAATTACCACTGTTCTCTACAACGCCAGATTGAAGGCGCAAATGCGATTATTGCGAGCGTAGCATTTTTTGCTGCTCTAATTAGGAAGGTGGACTATGTTGGGGCTTTCTGAGAATACACTGCGTGTTTTAGAATATTTGCACAGAGTTGATGATCGGATGAATCGAACAGTGGCGGTTATTTGTGACCAGCTGCAATTGGTGAGGCACGAGACTCTGACGGCTCTAGATGAACTGGAGCGCGAGCAGCTAGTCGAGCAAGTTGACGATTCGTATAACTTAACAAATAAGGCGCGATTGGTTAAAATATCTGATAGTATTGATAAAATATGTTTTGATACAAAGGCAATAAGAGAAGATTTTGTAAATTTGATTAGAGCAGTCAGAAGTAGTAAAGTGGACGCGCATCGCTTTTTTTATACGCGAAGTGACCTTGAACCATGGCAAGTTCGACTCGCACATGCCAGGACGCTTGATATTCTTGGCTTATCCTTGTATACGATCGTTTATCAAGGAGAATCCTTCGCAAAGGCATTACAGAAACTAGACATACAAATAAGGATATTGCTATCAAATCCCGATAACCAACCACTTCAACAGGAAATTGCTCGCAGAAGATATGATGTTTCCTCAGCTAAAATACATGCACGAAATGTAAACTTGACTCTTGCTTGTCTAAGAGAAGTGCAAAAAGTAGATATGGCGAGTGGATCCTTAACAGTAAAAGTCTATAATTTTTTCCCATCGTTTAGTTATGTAGGTACAGATACTTCTGGTGACGGCGGGCGCATAGATATTGAGTTATATCTTAGTGAAATGGCGGATATTGAGCAACCTCTATTTACCATCTATGCAGCCAATGACCCGATATGGTTTGGAAGATTTCGAAGACAATTCGAGTTTTATTGGAAGTACGCCAAGGAACCCAACTTAGCAGATTTTTAGACGTTCAGATATTTTTTCGACCGACTCGCCTTCCCTCCCCGTCCACGGTATCCTCCCCCGCATGGACGGCTCAAACAACGACATTCGCTTGATTTGCCCGACCGATGGCACAACGTAACCTGCTTTTCATCTCGTCTTACACCGGGTTGGGCGGCGGCGAGAGCGCCATCCTCAACCTGTTCGGCGCGCTGGACCGTGATCGGTTCGCGCTGCATTTGCTCACGCCCGGCGACGGCATCTACCCGCGCGCGGCGCGCGCTGCCGGTGTGCAGACGCACGTCATCCCCTACCGCCCGGCGACCGTCTATTTCGTCCCCGCCGTATGGGCGCGCTTCCCGATTGCGGGCAAGCTGGCGCGCTTCATCCGCGCGCACGATATCGATCTCGTCCACAGCGATTACCACGCGCTGCCCTACGCATTCGGCGCGACCCGCCGCGCCAAGCTCCCCTCTCCCCTTGTGGGAGAGGGGCCAGGGGTGAGGGGAACCCTCCCCCTCTTGTGGACCTGCATGGGCTGGTGGTTCAAGCCGAAGGCCTGGCAGCGCGCTTTCTTCCGGCGGATTGATCGCATCGTGGCGATATCGCACGCGGTCAAAGCCGGCTTTCTCGGCGACCCGCCGGCGCTCCCACCCGAAGCGGTCGAGGTGATCTGGCTCGGTGTGGACCCGGAGAAGTTCCGCCCAGAGGTGACCGATCCGCTGGGGCGCGCGCTGCGCGCGGAGTTGGGCATCGCGCCGGACGCGCCGGTAGTGAGTATGTTGGGGCGTTTCCAGTACGTGAAGGGCTACGAGTATTTCTTCGAGGCGATGCGCGCCGTCGCGCAGGCCGTCCCGGAGGCGCGCTTCATCGTCGGCGGCGAGAACATGCAAGGCCCGCCGGCCGACAGGCAGTATCGAGAACGTATGTTAAAATGGGTGGCAGAGGACCCCCTGCTCGCGCCGCGCGTGTGTTACGCCGGTTATCGCGCGCACGCCGGCCAGGTGATCGCCGCCGCCGATGTGATGGTGTGCGCGTCGCTGTTCGAGTCGTTCGGCATGGTGCACGTGGAGAGCATGGCCTGCCGGCGCCCGGTGGTCAGCACCAACGCCGGCGCGCCGCCCGAATTGATCGTGGACGGCGCGACCGGCTGCCTGGCGCCGCCGCGCCGCCCGGATTTGCTGGCGGAGAAGGTGCTTTATCTATTGGCGCGGCCCGGCCTGCGCGCGCAGATGGGCGCGGCGGGGCGCGCGCGGGTGCTGGAGCAGTTCACCGTGGCGCGCTACGCGGCGCGTTTTGCGGCGGTGGTCGAAGACCTGTTAGACGTGAGGTGAAAGCATGGACCTTGCAACGGCATATCGAGAAGCGGTTTTGGGGTCCCGGAACCGTATCCTCAACATTTTGATGATTTCGCGCTGCCCGCCGTGGCCGCTTCACCTGGGCGACCGGCTAATCGTCTATAACCTGGCGCGCGAGCTTGAGAAGCATCACCATCGCATCCATCTGCTCGCTTTCTACCAGCGCCCCACCGACCTTGCCGATACCACTTACTATGAACAGTTTTTCCACGATGTGCAGTTAGTGCCTGAGCCGGAGCGCTCGGGGGTTTCGTATATGTGGCGGCGGTTCTCGAAAGGGGCGCGCTTGCCGACCCGGGCGTCGCAGTGCTGGTCGCCGGAGATGTGGAGGCGGATACAGGCGAAGAAGGACGCCGAACGCAACTACGATATCGTGCACCTTTTTGGGAGCGTCACGGTCTACGAGTATTATCACCTGATCCGCGAGTTCCCCAATATCATCACGCCCTACGAGTCGTACAGCCTGCTGCTCGAAACCCAGGCCGCCGAGGCGTCGGGCGGTTCGATCTTCGCGCGGCTGAACGCGCGGCTGCGGGTGGGGACGGCGCGCCGCTACGAAAGCTGGATGTTCAGCGACTTTGGTCGCACCGTGGTAGTCTCTAAAAAGGATGCGGCGCTGATCCAGCAGTTGGATCCGGCGGCGCGCGTGGCGGTCATCCCAAACGGCGTCGATATCGACCGCTTCTCTTCGTCTAACACGGCCCATAAACAGCCGGTGGTGATGTTTACCGGCAACTTCGGCTATAAGCCCAATTTCGACGCCGCAATGATCTTGATTAAGAAGATTTACCCGCGCATCCGTAAACATATTCCCCAGGTTCAGTTGATGCTGGTTGGCGCCGACCCGCCGCCCGCGCTCCAGAGCTTCGACAAGATGAAGGGGATCACGGTGACCGGGCGTGTGCCCGACATGCGCGTTTACCTGGACCAGGCGACCGTCTTCGTCAGCCCGCTGCAAAGCGGCGCCGGGATTAAAAACAAAATTCTGGAAGCGATGGCGATGAGCTGCCCGGTGGTTGCGACGCCGATCAGCCTGGACGGGATCGACGTGAGCAACAACAAGAATGTGTTCATCGTCAACAAGCCCTCCGAGATGGCGGAGTGGGCGGTTGCGCTGATTAAGAATCCTGCGCTTGCCGAGCGCATCGGCGCGGCGGGGCGCGCGCTGGTCGAGGAAAAGTACACCTGGAGCTATGTCGCCGACCAGTACGAGGATCTCTATGAGCGCATCATCGCCAAGCACAAGCAAAACTCCTAAATATGGCTATAGATCCCCTGGCTCCCTGTCTAGAGGGCCGCGATTGGAATCCGCCTAAAACGCTCGTCATTATCCCGGCTTTCAACGAGGAGGCGAGCCTGGCGCACGTGGTGGGCCGGATCCGCGAGCATGCACCCTGGGCCGATATCGCCGTGGTGAATGACGGCTCAGAGGACCGCACCGGCAGCATCGCCGACGACCTGGGCGTGATCGTGCTGCACATGCCGTTTAACGTGGGCATCGGCGCGACCATGCAAACCGGCTTTATGTACGCGGCGCGGCACGGCTACGAGGCGGCGGTACAGAACGACGGCGACGGCCAGCATGACCCGTGCGAGATTCCCGCGTTGGTGCAAAGGCTGTTGGCGGGCGACGCGGATATCGTGGTCGGCTCGCGCTACCTGGAGCCGCGCGGCTATGTCACGCCGCCGCTGCGCCGGCTGGGGATCGTTATCCTGGCGGGGGTGCTCTCGGTCATCACGCGCCGGCGCATTACCGACCCGACCTCCGGCTTCCGCGCCAGCAACCGCCGTGTGATCCGGTTCTGCGCGCGGCTGTACCCGCACGACTACCCGGAGCCGGAGTCGGTGGCGCTGTTCTGGCGCGCCGGCCTGAAGCTGCGCGAGATGCCGGTCACGATGAACCCGCGCTACGGCGGGCAAAGCTCGATCCGGTATTTGAAGTCGATTTACTATATGGTCAAGGTACTGCTGGCGATTGGCGTTGGACTGCTGCGCAAGGTTCCTAAGTGGCAGGAGGTGACCCATGTATGATGACCGCCCGGTTATCATCGCGCTGATCTTCGCCGTGATTGTGCTGGTCGTCATCGTCGAGTTGGTGCGGCAGCGCAAACTGAAAGAGGAATACTCGCTGCTGTGGCTGCTGACCGGCGTCGCGTTGATCGTGCTGGCGATGTCGCGCCAACTGCTCGATATCATCGCGGCGATGATCGGCGTGGCCTACCCGCCGAGTCTGCTGTTTTTGATGGCGTTTGGGTTCATGTTCATCATCCTGCTGCACTTTTCCACCGTTGTAAGCCGTCTCTCCGACGAGAACAAGAAGCTTGCCCAGCAGATCGCCATCCTGCGCTACGAACTGCGCCGCATCGAGGAGGGCGACGCCGGCGCGGAAGAGGGCGCCGTAGAGTAGGCCGCGATATCGATTCACTATGAGCAGGTGTATGTCTGTGTAGAGCCGTAGAGCGCCGAAGGTTCTCCGGAAATTCGTGGGGCGAACGAAGGTTCGATGCCGTATCTTGGGCGTCCCGCCAGGACGCCCCATATGCATCAACTTAAGCGCTTTTTTCCCCCTCTCCCCCGACCCCTCTCCCTCAAGGGGCGAGGGGAGTCAGACTCGT